>JAKBXW010000001.1 GCA_021840555.1 Nitrospirota bacterium | reverse complement strand
CGGTTAACTTCATAGAATAGATTCTCTGCGGGAAAATACTATGCGTCAACACATATCCAAGACAGAAAGGAGGGCGCATTCCTCCCGGGCATGAATGCCCGGGTCTCCAATGCGCGCCAAGGATGAACCATTTTTTCGATCCTACCGCAGGGATCACCCGAAAACAAGACTTCTCCCAATGGGGCTGGACTATCGAAGCGGGCGCAATGAACAAAAAACTGCTATACTCTTGCGGTGGAATCCGTCGCTTATAAATAGACCCCGGAATGGAGGCGTTCATGTTCAATCCCTGGCACGACCTATCCCTCGGCAGCAATGCTCCCCACGAAATCCAGGTCCTGATAGAAATTCCGGCGAAAAGCCGGGTCAAGTACGAGCTGGACAAGGAAACGGGACTCATGCGCGTCGACAGGATCCTTCACAGCGCCGTCTACTACCCGACGAACTACGGACTTATCCCCCAGACCTACTGCGAGGACAACGACCCTCTAGACGTCTTTGTCTTCTCGGGGGAGTCCCTCCTCTCGAACTCCATCGTCACGGTCCGTCCTGTCGGCATCATCCACATGGAAGACGGCGGGGAAAAAGATGACAAGATTGTCGCAGTCATGGTCAAGGATCCGGAATGGGGGCAATATCGCCACATCGAAGACCTCATTCCCCACAGGATCCGGGAGCTCACCCAGTTCCTCAAGGATTACAAGACCCTCGAAAACAAACAGGTCGTCGTGAGCGATGTCGAGGGGAACACGGTCGCAAAGAAAGCCATCGAGGATGCCATCGCCCTCTACGGATCCAAGAAGAGCCAGCTCGTCAAAAAGTCCCGGTAGGTCTCATGCAGGAAGACGATCGTCCCGGCCTCTCGGTCCGGCTCGACGCCGTCACAAAGATTTACAACGTGGCCGGGGATGAGCTCCCCGCCATCCGAGGCATCACCCTCTCAATCGCCAGAGGGGAGGCCCTGGCGCTGGTGGGGAGCTCCGGATCCGGAAAATCCACGCTTCTTCATCTTTCTGGCCTGCTGGACCGCCCGACAACCGGAGCCGTCTACTATGAAAATCGCCGGGTGGACTCTCTCTCTCCCTCCGAACGGGCCACCCTGAGGAACAGGTCTGTGGGGTTCGTCTTTCAGAATTTCCAGCTCATTCCCAGGACGACTGCGATCGAAAACGTTGAAATGCCGCTACTCTACAGAGGGATCCCCCCCAGGGAGAGACGGGAAAAAGCCCGGGAACTTCTCCTTTCGGTGGGAATGGGGGATCGGGAGAGACATTATTCCTCCCAGCTTTCGGGGGGCCAGCAGCAGCGTGTGGCCATCGCACGGGCCCTGGTCGCCTCTCCCGGCCTACTCCTTGCCGACGAGCCCACCGGGAATCTCGATAGTCGATCGGCCGTCTCCGTGCTGGAGCTTCTCATGAAGGCCCAGGAGCGTACCCGGATGACCCTGGTTCTGGTCACCCATGACGCCGAGGTGGCCACGGTCGCATCGAGAACCATTCGCGTCCGGGACGGTCTTCTGGAGCAATCCTGATGTTTCTTGTTTCGCTGGGTTTGAAGGCTCTCCTCAGGAATCCCTACCGATCGATCCTGACATCCCTGGGCATCGTCATCGGCGTCCTCTCGGTCATCGTTCTCGTCAGCATCGGTCTCGGGGCCAAGGCCCTGGTTCTTCAAAGCATCCAGAACCTCGGGCCGAACCTTCTCGTCGTCATCCCGGGAAGCGTCACCGATTCGGGAGCCCAGGTCGGAGGTGGGACCGATACGACGCTGACCGTGGAAGACGCACAGGCCATCCGGCACGACTGCCCCGATGTCTGGAACGCGTCCGGAGCCCTTCGGACCGCGGCGCAGGTCCAGTCCGCCCACGCCAACTGGTCGACGGTCATTCTCGGCGCCGAACCAAACTATCTTCCGGTTCGCGACTGGCATCTGGCCCGGGGGGGATTCTTCGGAAACGAGGAGGAGGCCTCCGCCGCACGCGTCGCAGTCCTCGGACACCTGGTCGCCTCCCGACTCTTCGGCCTCGAAGATCCCCTCGGGAAATTCATCCAGATCAACCATTCTCCCTTCCGGATTATCGGGATCCTCTCCTCCAAGGGCCAGTCCCCCATGGGAATGAATCAGGACGACATGGTCGTCATTCCACTTTCTACCCTTCAAAGCCAGATCATGGGGGTCACCTATGTCGGAGTGATTCTTGCGGCGGCCCAAAGCCCCGACCGTGTCGACGACGCCCGGAGAGAGATCCGCGACCTTCTCACGCTCCGGCACCACATTCCCGCCGGAGGACGTCCCGATTTCGACATCCAGGCATTATCAGACATCGCGAAAACAGCAAACCGCCTCTCTCTCATCCTCACACTATTGCTGGCGCTTATCGCCTCCATCTCCCTCATCGTCGGAGGCATCGGGATCCTGAACATCATGCTTGTCTCCGTTCGCGAACGAACGCGCGAAATCGGCATCCGGATGGCGATTGGCGCCCGCCCCATAGACATTCTGATTCAATTCCTCACGGAAAGCGCCGCCCTTTCATTCTTCGGCGGGATCGCCGGGGGGATACTGGGAATTCTGTCGATCCTTGCTCTCCGCTCTTTTCTTGGGTGGCCAGCCCCCATTCCATGGGAGGGGACGCTCCTGACTGTGACCGGGGCCACCATTCTGGGAGTTCTCTTCGGCCTTTACCCGGCATGGAGGGCCTCCCGCCTCGACCCCATGGAGGCATTGCGGTACGAATGAGCGACCGGCAACCACAAGAACCACGACTCCGCTATAATCGGAAAGGTAAGGACGTCTTTCTTTTCCGAGATTCATTCCATCCTGTCCATAACTCCGGGGGCACAGCACCTTGAGGAAATTCTCCAAGAAGCCGAAACATATCGCTTTTCTTGTCGTTGCCCTGCTCGTTTCTGGCACTCTAATCCTTCACTTCAGAAAATCGGACCAAAGTCCTCCCTCCTTCATCACCCGGACCATTCACATTGGAACACTCCACCGGACCGTGACTGCTACCGGACGTCTCAAGGCGCTGAAAACCGTCCATGTCGGCACCCAGGTCAGCGGCATCATCACCCGCATCTATGTGGATTTCAACTCCCGCGTCAGGGCGGGGGAGGTTCTGGCCCAGATCGACCCCGCCATTTACAGGGCCCAGGTTTCACAGGCCAAGTCCAATCTCGCGAAGATGGAGACAAAGATCACCCTCGACCGGATTCAGCTGTCCCGGGACAAGGATCTTCTCCGCCACCACATCATAGCCCGCAGCACCTTCGACAGCGATCAGGCCCAGCTCATGATGGATCTCGCGACCCGGAAACAGCTTGCGGCTGCCCTAAAGCTAGCAAAAACGGATCTTTCCTACACCACCATCCGTGCTCCGATCGATGGAGTCGTGATCGCCCGCAAGGTTCAGATCGGACAAACGGTGACCTCCGCCTTCAAGACTCCACGACTCTTCACCATCGCCCATGATCTCAAGGAAATGCGCCTCGACACCCGCGTCTCCGAGGCGGATATCGGATCCGTTGCGCCGGGGCAGGCTGTTTCCTTTCGCGTCCCGGCCTATCCCGACAGAACCTTTCGCGGTTCAGTCACCGTGGTGCGCGACCATCCCCGGACAGTCTCCCATGTTGTGACCTATGATGTCCTCTCCACCGTCCCCAACCCCGACACGGCCCTGAAACCCGGGATGACCGCCATGGTCACCATTCACACAGGAGACATTCCCCGGGTTCTTCTGGTTCCGAACGGCGCATTCGTCTACCGACCGCCAAAAAAATACCTCCCCGATCTCGCGACGATCCGGAAGAAAAACCAGAATTTCATTTTTCTTCTGAAAGAGTCAGGGAAGAAGTGGAGGGTCGTGGCCGTACCCGTGACAATCGGGCCGACAGACGGGCTCGAGTCGATGGTCACCGGAAATCTTTCGGAGGGAGAAAAGGTCATCGTTCGCGATCAGGAAGGACGTGGCCCCTCCCGGGGGCTTTTCCCGTGAGAGCCTGAAAACATGGAGATCGATACAGGCTCTAGCTTCTGCCCTTGAAGGCCAGAACCTCACGCTGGCGCAGGACAAGGTACTGAAGAAGGGACTCCCGCATTTCTCCTTCCAGACCGCTCCACGAGCCCGTGACGGAATATCCGGCATCCGGGAGCGGCGCACCCTCTTCCGGCCAGGGCTCGCATTTGAGAACGGTCAGGTCACAATCGATTTCACAGACGGGAAGGGTCGGAAGTTCAAGAATGACTCCTCCCTTAATCCCCTGATCGAATGGCTCCCTGGCAAAGAAAGTCAACGCCCTTTCCGAGACCCTGACAGGAACGACGCGGGGAAGGCGAAGGGGCTCGCCCCGGGAGAGTCGGTCGAGGCTGTCGAGAATCCGTCCCATGCGAAGGTCGAGAGACTGATAAAGACCGACCCAGGGAATTTCCGAGTCGGGAAGAGAGGAGGCCCGAGGAAAGGCGATCAGGGGGCGCCTGCGACGTGAAAATGGCTGATCGGCGGCACCGGCCGGAACACCCGGAAGAAAAAGAAGAGGCAGACGATCTTCGACGCTGAGAGGCGAGTGAAACGATTTCCCCTCTCCTCCTTCTCCGGTCAACGGGAAAAGGTCCAGGGCAGAAAGAGAAAAAAAGGATCAGGCAAAAAAATCCACCTTCCGGGGAAACTCTGTGCGGGCACGCTCTTCCCTCTGGGCTTCCTGGTCCCGGATCCGAGCTCGCTCTTCTTCACCACGCAAATCCTCTTCCGAGCGTTGCGCGGCGGCCCGCTCGGATATGCGGTCCTTGGGCTCGGCGCGTCCAACCGGTTGATCAAGATTCGTAACGCTGTTGACTCCAAAGGACATCTGCGGCACCCCACAAGGCCATCCGTTTCTCAGGCGGTCTGGTTGAGATTCATTCCCTGAAACATCATATACGCTTCCCGGGCCGCCATCCGGCTCTCCTCGTAGGCACCGACCCGAACGCCCGAGGCCCCGATTCCGTCAGGCACCGCCGCTTCGGAAGCCGGAAGGGGAGTTCCCTGAAAATGATTCCCGACTTTTCTGGTTCCATCATCCTGATCGGTCTCATGGACGACAACGTCCGTGACGATACTGCGCCCCATCGGCTGGGAATAGACGGACACTTTCGCAGGAACGGATCCGACGGAATCGATCCCCGCCAAGACCCGCGACACGACCCCGATATCCGAAAAATTATCCGGAGTACGAACGGAAACCGGACGCACGGATGAAGTCATTCCAAGGGAAGCGACAGAAGACGAGCTCCGAAGATCGGGCAAACGAATCCCACCCTCCCCTCTTCTACCCTCCGTTCCCTGAATTCCCAGCGTCTCGCCACCCATCCGGACTCTCCCGGAAAAGATCAACCCCTTTTAAATTTATGGACTATTACTCTTTTATAATACCATGTCAAAAACGCTGGTCAAGTCAGCCCGTCTTGATCGATCAATCCCATCCATTCGGCATGACCGGGCGATCCGCAAGAAAGCCGTGGGAACAAGCGGAGCGTCAGGCCACGACCAGATTCCCTTTCCGCTCGTTTTCAAGAACAATACCCAAGGCGCGGGCTGTTTTCACCCGACCGCGCTGGAGCACCGGCAGAATCTCGTATTCGACGAGGTCCGCCAGCAGAATCCAGTCGAGAGATTCCTGGGCCTTGAGCATGGCTGTCAGAAGCGAATCGATCCGGTCCGACTCCTCGATGAAGGAAACCCGGAAGGTATCGTGTCCCGCCTGGCGCTCAATTCGTCCGATCTCTTCCACCAGGACCTGGGCAGCCACCATTCCTTCAAGGGCCTGCATGTAGACCCCGCCTCCGGCCTCCTGGTTCTTGTCCCGGCTCCCGAAGACCGCCTGGATGCTCCCGCGGCGAAGGTTGTTTCCTATTTCCTGAAAAACTACCATGAGGCTGTCGATATGGGCAACCAGATCGGTCAGGACCTCCTTGAGAAGCAGCTCCAATGATTCCGTCCGGACCTCGAGAAGGAAGGGATGGCCGTCGTCCAAAGCCTCGATCTCCGGACGGGTCGAAGGAGCCCCGTCCAGGAAAACGCCCGAGATCGTTCTTCCGGAAGGAATATTCGCAAGGAGACGGTCCAATGCCTGAGCCCATGATTCGCCGTCTCCCCTTTTCACGTCCATTTTTTCTCCGTCAAGGAAAATGTCCTGTCTTTCATGCGCGTTCATTTTTCCTCCTCGATAGGGGCCAAGAGACCCCGGTCTACCGCAGTCACAGGAGATGAAGGGAACCCATTTCCCGTTTCGTCTCTCCGCGCCCTCCGGATGAAACATACAGTGACTCCATGAAAGAAAACCACCTGTCGGCAAGGCGGATCAACCGTTCGTTCCGCAAATGCCCGGATCGATAAACATGCTCCACCCCCTGGATCATTTCCAGAAGGCGCAGGGGATCCTCAATGGCCACCGCCTCTTTTTCGATCTCGAAGAGAGAGGCCAGAGGGGCGGAGGTGGACGCCGCCCAGCCGATCTCCTGAATTCGCTTGTCGATTGCTTCAAGCTCCCGGGTCAGATCTTCGAGACACTGCCGCGCCCCGTCGTCGGGAATCCCCTCTTCCACTTTTTCGCGGATCGCGCGGCAGAGGCTTTCCCCCTCTCTGAAAAATCCTCCGATCTCAAGGTGGGCATTCCGGAAGTCCTCCCACTCCGGGCGGGAGAGGGAATTCGCCTCGTAGTCCTCCAGAAGGAGGTCGCATTCCGCCCCCCAGTCAAGCGGCATCCCATCCAGCTCCATCGCCCAGATCTGGCGATAAAGACTCCTAAACAGATCCGGAAGCCCCATGGGAGGCCGGGAGACGGGACGATACCGGAGTCTCCCCCGGCCATCCCATCCGGAAACGGCAACCATTAGCTGGGACCCGGGCGACTTCCGATCGAGGAATCCCGCGATCCGGCTCCGGAGATCCTGGCCGGACGACTCCGGCTCCTCGAGATGTGCCACCAGTTGAGCCAGCCATTCGGGAGCGATATCCTCCCGGCAGACCGGATTCAGACAAAGGGCGTCGATCCCGCAGGGAGCGCAGGGCTTCCGGCTTTGCAAAACGATATGGCTCTCACCATAGGGAGCCGTCTCAGGATAGAAAAGGTTGGCGAAGGAAAGGGCCACGACGGGCGTTCCCATCGCCGCGGCGACATGCATGGCCCCGGTATCGTTCGACACAAGCCGTGTCACAGAGCGCAGCAACCCGGCCAACTCCCTGACCGAGGTCTGTCCGGTCAGGTTCAGGATTCGGCCTGAGCTCCACCGATCCTCCAGTGCCGCGACGATCCGCCTGTTGCGTGCCACATCCTCCTCACCGGAGCCGACAAGAACAATTCCCGACCCTGGAGATCGCGACAGAAAGTGGGCAATCATCCTGACGAATGATTCCTCAGGCCACCGCTTGATCGCCACAGAAGCCCCGGTCTGAACCGCCACCCACCGTTTCCCCGGCGGTAGCCCCGCCGCGGGAATATCCATCCTTTCAGGAAGCACGAGCCCCCTGGGGGGAAAAACCCGGGCGATCCGGAGGAAAAGGTCGACGAGATTGGTGTCGTTGTACAGCCGGTTCCGGACCATCATTCCAAAATAGGCAATGGCCGGATCGTAAAAAGCCCGGAACCCGTCCCGGGTCATGATCACCCCCCGAACCTCCCGGGCCTTGACGAGATACCCCATGAGGGTTCCTATCCTGTTCGGAGTCAGGTTTATCAGGAGATCGTATTCCCGCCGGTTCCAGTCGGCGGTCATCGCACGGATTCTCGCGATCTTCCGGCTCCAGGAAATCCGGTCGTCGAACACCATCCGGCGGATTCCCTGTCCGTCCACCAGATAGAGGTCATCGAACAGGGAGAGGCCGGCTGCCGTCTCCCCGAACTCCCGATAGGCCACAAGCCCGATGCGGCACCCCGGATGCCTTTCACGAAGAGCGGCCGCCATCGGGGCCATCTGAAAAAGATCCCCCATTCTCGTCATCGCGATGACGAGAATGGAGCGGGCAATCCTGTCCACGGAAGAATCCTCAGTGGCCGGAACGGCTGTTCTGCCTCCTCTCATACCCCCGCCTCCCTCACGAATTCTCGCATCAGAAGCACGGCCGCCTCGGTATCACTGACGGGGGCCTCCCCCAAACGAATCCCCCGTTCGAGGTCCTCGAGGTCGACGGTTCCGAAACATCTGAATCGATCAAGAAAAGAGGAGAGTTCGGAGTCTCCGGAGGCTTCGTCAATGAGTGCATCCACCCTCTGTCGCCCCGGGAACGCGGTGTTCTTCGGACGGAATCCCTGCTCGAAGAGGACCGAAAGCCAATGGTCCATCCGACAGTCGATGGTATGCTCCCGAATGGTCCGGGAGAGCGCCCGGGCCGCCATCTCCCGTCGCTCCCCCTCCCTGGAAAGATAATGTTTCACAAGGGTCCGGCAGCTCGATTCATCATCGAAAACGGCGATCTCCTCTCCCGGCTGATAAAGCTCCGACAGAAGCGATCGGCGATCGACGACCTGGAAGCCTCCGCAGGCGGCGATCTCGAAGGTCCTCGGATTCACGAAATCCCCGTCCGGATTGACCCCCCTGTGATAGACCGACGAATGGAGGTTCAGGTTGACGATGGAATTCCGGTAGATCTGGGCGGCCTCCTCCGGAGAAATCCTTCGCCCGTTTTCGCGGACATGACGGAAAAGGGGATCTCCGGGATCCCAGTCCGCCCCCCAGATGGAGAGACCCAGGTCGACAAGCCTTCTGAGAAAGTGCTGCCGGTTGTAGTATCCGGCACCCATGAAAGCCAAGGGTGCCGAGTATCGCACCGGATCTTCTCCACAAACGGAGTCCGGCCTGAAGATTTCCGGATCGGCCCCGGTCGGGAGATAGAGAACATTCGTGAGTCCCCGGGCCTCGAGTGCCGGGATCCAGGACTCTTTCTGGATCACCGCGAAACTGGTGACAAGGGGAGCCACTCTTTCCCAGTAGGTCGCAATGCGAAAATCCTCGACAAACCAGTAGGCGACCGGAACTCCCAATTCCCGGATTTTTTCCAGCAGGTCGGGGGAAAGCGGCGACTGGGCCAGTCCAATGATCAGATCCGGCTTTTCGGAAATGATCCTGGCCAGAATCATCTCCGACAGGAATCCCTGAAAGAGCCCCCTGAGCTGGGCCCGGTGAAGATCGATCCTCGTCTGAGCCCCGATGGCCCGGAGAGAGCCCTCGAAAACGGAAGCGTCGAACAAACTGGCGCGGTGGCCCATCCGAAGGAGGGATCGGTGGACCGAGCAGGCGATCGGATAGGATCCACCGGAGACCGGAGAAACGACCAGAATGCGCAGGGAGTAGTTTTCCAGGGACTCTCCCCCTTCATAAAGCCTTCTGGCGGAGCGGTAGAGATCGGGACGGAGCTTCTCCGAGGGGGCATGGGAGAGAACCGTCGCCCCTGCCGGAAATTTTCGGATCTCCGACGGTTCGGCAAGGAAACGGAGTCGATCCCTGAAGCGATACCAGGGAAAGAGGCGGAAAGAGGCCCGGAGGATGTCCGGAACCGCCTCAAAAACTGCGACCTGTCCTGAAGTCCGTTGCAAGAGAGAGTAAAGATGGTATCCAAGCCCCAACCCCAGAAGAAGAAATTCGGAAGAGGGCCCGGAAGAGGAGGCCAGAGTAGCATCCGCCCAGCGCTCTCCTTCAGCGACGGGATCGTACCGGCTGTGGAGGCTCGTGCTATCCCACAGAAGACTGGGCGAGCCTTCTTTCGTGGGAAGGATCTCCCACCGCTCCCGATTCCTGTCGGGACGGAAAAGGATTTCCCGCAGGCTTCCTTCCGCAAAGGTTTCCAAATTTTGCCGAAAAACGGACTCGTCAAATTGCCACATGGGTCCACTCCTTGTTGGTCCTAATTTTTCCCGGAAGCCGACCGGCAAGACTTGAGACCTCAGAGGCCTCCCGGACAAGGGCATGAAAAGCGGTGACAAGGGGAGCGATCGATCCGGCTCCTCCCTCGACCCACTCAAGATGGTGCAGAAGCGGCCACATCATCGGGAAGTCGGAAGCGAGCCTGTCGAGCATTTTTTCACGTTGCGGCCCTTCGATCCCTAGCTCCCGGAGACGCACATAGAGCTCCGCCCCCTGTCCGAGCCGACAAAACCAGAGGGAGAGAGGGAGACCCCCGGAATTCTGGAAAAGGGGAAGCTCCGGATCGCCCGACTCCATCAGAAGCTCGGAATGAAGCTCCGGAAGAGTCTCCGTCCCCGAGAGATACCTCCAGTAGAAACGTCTCAAAAGGCGCGCGAGAATCCGTTCGCGGGTCAGGCTCCTCGGGGTGCGGAGGCTTTGAAGAAGACCGCTTGACGAGCCACCCGCCTCCCAGAGTTCGATCCCCGGAAGACGCCCGGAGTAGGTCTCCCCCAGGCTCCGGCCGCTCTCTCCCCGCCGGACACCCGCGACGATGCGCGCCAGGACCTCCGGATCCGGATCGTTGCGGCACGACCGGTGGCTACAGTCGGCCCCTTCCCCTGCACAGGGGTAGCATTCCATGGCGCTCACCAGTGAAAGAGCCCCCTCCCGATATGCCCCGGTTTCGAAATGGAGTGCACTCGCGAAAAAAAGTCCGACCGTCGGAACTCCTCGAAGGGCTGCGAGGTGGAGCGGTGCCGTGTCGGGAGAAACCACGACCCCGGCCTCGGAGAGCAACCGGGAGAGCTCCTCGATCCCGGTCTTTCCCGCCATGTTCCGGACCCCTTCACCGGCCTCCCGCTCGAGAAGGTCGCCCAGAAGAGCGTCCTCCGGCCCTCCGGACAGGATCACATCGCCTCCGTCGATTCTCCTGAGGCTTTTGACGAGAGAGAGGATGGACGCCGGCTCCCAGCGTCTGTAGGGACTTCTCCCTCCCAAAACCACCACAACCGGACCGGACCGCTTGCTTTTGGAAGGCGGAAAGGATTCGGGGATCGGGTCTCCTCCGAAGCCCCGCCACATGTCCGACAGGTGGATCCGGTTCAACCCCCGTATTCCCCGTGAGGAGGCCACCAGATAGCCTGGCCAGCCGGAGAGGCGTCCGGAAACTCCTTCATCGCCGTTTTTGTCGAGGAGACGGTCGAACCCCGATATCGGGATATTGAGAAGACGGGCCAGGAGGATTCCGGTCCCGTGATGATTCAGGACCACCGCCCTCTCGAATCCCTCGCGGCGAAGGGTCCCCACAAACTCCCGGGCCTCCGAGAGCCGGTTGGCAAGAGGGCGGCCGGTCGCGGGATCTCCGAAGGCGGGCCATTCACGGACATCTTCCGCAACGGACAGGGATCTTGCTGCGGAGACGACTCCGGAACGTACAAGGAGAACCGCCCTGTTTCCACGCGTCGAAATTTGCCCGATCAGCGGAACCGACTGGATGAGATCCCCCAGGCGCGCCTCCTGGATGACGAGCCATTTTCCACCCACATCAGACCCCTTTCGGGTTCGGGAAGACCGCCAGAAGCTCGTGGCGATCCAGAATCTCTTTCGCAATCGGATTTCTCGGATCCCGCGAAAGGATTTCACGCGCAACAGCCAGGGCCTCTTCCACCAGGCCCGTCTCATCGAGCATTTGCGCATAAAGGCTTTTCAGTCCGGGCTTGAACGGATGAAGAGCGAGGTATTCCGCGGTTCTGGCCAGAGCCAGATCTGCCCTTCCGATCATCCGGGCTGATTCGATCATGAGGCGGAGGATGTCTTCCTGCTCGATTTCGATTCCGAGAGACTGGTCATAGTAGTAAACGGCATCCTCGTACTGTCCCGTCTCCTGGCACACCATCCCGAATCCGGACAGGGCTCCATAGGCTCTGGGATTCAGCTCGTGGGCCCTCTTGAAGTCGAGAAGGGATTCGGCAAAGTCTCCTTTCAGGAGGAGGATGACGGCCCGTCCCTGATAGGGCCTCTCGTCCCTCACCAGGAGAATGGCCCGGGAAAAGGCGGCGACAGCTCCGTCAAGATCTCCCTTCCTGGAGAGAATCTCTCCAAGCTTGATCTCGACCTCCCCTCTCTCTTCCAGCGTCAGGGCCGGATCGGCGAGCCCTCCCTCGAGGATCGACTCAATGCCATCGACGAGTCCGGATCCCATGAGATCGTCGACCTTCTCGATGAGCCCAAAAACTTTCCGGCGTGCGGTCACCAGAAACTGCATGACGAACAGGTCCCGGATTTCCTCGGGGGACTGCTGTTTGAGAATGACCGAACCCAGATCGATGTCGAGCTTTGGCATTTTCTTTTCGGCCAGATCTTGCGACATCCGGGTATACTCTGCCGAAACATTGGCAGCGATCGTCTCCACCTGAAGACCGGAGGATTCGAGCAGTTCGACCAGAGTCTTGCGCGTGAAAAACCTGAGGTGGGAGCGATCGAGGATTCCCTGCTCCTGATAGTCGAAACGGCCCTGGGCCAACCCCGAAAGAACTTCGTGATAACGGATGTTTGGCACGGAGAGAACCATGACTCCGTGAGAAGACAGAAAGGGAACATACCGTTTCAGAAGCATCGCCGGATTTTCGACATGCTCCAGAACGTCGGCCAGAATGATGGCGTCGAAGCTCTCCGCGGCAAAGTCGGGTTTCCAGAGGGCTGCGTCGGCTTCGACGACGCGGTCGTAATAGGCCCGGGCCTCGAAGGCGCGCGCCGGATCCTTTTCGATTCCCACCAGATGGACATCTCCCCACCGCGTCCTAATCCCGCGACCCATGGCTCCCGTCCCGCATCCGATGTCCAGAATCCGGCTGGATCCCGCCGGGATCCTGTCGATGACCTCTCCCCGCTCTTTCCGGTAGATCTGCTTCGGCTTCCAGAGCGAAACCTTCCGGTTTACAAGGCGTTCCCACTCTTCGAGAAAGCGCTCCTCCGGAAATTCCCTGAGAACACTCTCCCGGCCTTTGTTTCCCATCTCGATGGCCTTCTCCCGATTGGCGAGAAGCGTTTCAACCGATTCCCTTAGTTTCTCGACGCTGTCAGAGAGAAAACCGCTGACTCCGTCGACGACCGGGGACCCCGAATGGGCCAGGGCGACGACAGGCATCCCTGTGGCCATCGACTCGAGAAGGGAGAGATTGTATCCGTCCTCCCACGGTTCGACAGTGGAATGGAGAAGAAGGCGATGATGGCGCATGTGCTCCTTCAGATCTTCGAGATTCCGGCTGGGTTTCGCACCAGAAATCCCGGGATTGATCCCCAGGGTCGTGTGGGGAAGTCCTTCCAGAATCCTCCCTGAAAGTTTCGCACCCAGCATCAGGTCCCGCTCTTCGAGAAAGTTCCCGATTCTGAGGACCTTTGCTTCCGCACCGTCGAATCCGTTCCATTCCCGGCCATCGACTCCCGGAAGGATGACGGGACCAGACAGCCCCCAGGACTCTTTCTTGGATGGAGAAATGAAGACCGTTGTCAGGTCGGGGACCGACCCGAGGAGCGTCTTCAGACTTTCGCGATACTCCCGGGCATCCACACGGTTTTTCCCGAGGGCGATCATCGTGTCAAGACGGTTGTGGAAAACCAGAAACTGGGGAACGGGAGAACGCTGCGTCAGAACAAGGTCGCTGACGTCGTGGCAAATGACGGCATCGTATTCTTCTCGGGCGAGAAGCGTCATCGCTTCCCCGGCATCGATGATGCGGGAGCCTCGCGGACAAGGCCGGAACTCATGCATCCAGCGCTCATAGCCTCCTTTTTTGCGCTCGACGATATCGAGGGAAAACGGTAGTTTCCCCAGAAGGGAAATATAGCCTTCATGCCAGTTAAACGTGAGAATACGCAACATGTTCGTCTCCTTTTCTGAGAATGCCGGGGTTGTCGGACAGGATGCGGACGAGGGAGCGGGCCCGATGGCGATAGGTGTGGCTTTGGAGGATTTTCTTTCTTCCGGAGGCCCCGATCCGTTCCCGGATCCCCGGATTAGCGAGAAGAAAGCGTAACTTGTCCACGAGATCGGCGTCGTCATACACGACGAGATCGACATCGGGGGCGAAGAGATCCAGAAGGCCCGGAACGGAGTCCGTCAAAAGGCACTTTCCGATGGACAGACTTTCGAAGACCCTCATGTTCAGATCGTCCTTGACCGCCGAGTTGAAGAGGATCTTTCCCGACGAGAGAAACCGCGACATCTCCTCGAGAAAGACCCTCTTCTGTCCAAGAATGCTGTGTATATCAAGCCGGGCGAGGCGGCGCGAACGTCGGTCCGGGATAGCGGAATTCGAGGAGCAGATCGCCACATCGAAGCGCTCCGGCTCGTCGAAGGGACGATGGATCTGCGGATCGGCGGCGAGGGGGAGCCAGTATACAGGCCGATCGAGGCGTTCCCTGAAAAGCTCCACATAGGGCTTCTGAGCGAGAAAGACGACATCGAAGCGGCTGGCGATCGCGAGGTGGTCGGCGGCAAAAAGATGGGTATCGATCAGATAACACGCTTTCGGAGACGGCCACTCGTCGAGAATCGGCATCTCGAACCAGACCCCGCTTTCCACGAAGAGGATCCAGTCGGGGCGGAAACCCGGGAATCCCTCCCTGATTGCCTTCGCCGAAACCTTTTCGCAGGGAAGGTCATGGGGCCTGACGCGATCGGAGATCGCTTCCAGATCCCACGCCCGAAGAATCTTCTCCGAAGCGGTTGGACCGCAGGAGCGAATGGTAGCGACCTCTCGCAGGGCTTTTTCGAGGTAGCGCCCCGTAGTGTGAGGAATCGCGGTATAAAGCATCAGAATGTTCATAAGAACCTCCCTGATCTCTTTTTCGCATTTTTTATGCCAAGATCGGGAAGAAGGGAGTCACGATAACTAAATATATATGATTAAATTGGATTTTTTATATGGATCAATATGGAAGAGGAATTTTATTCCTGAACAGAAGATCTCCCGGGATTTTCTTTCCCTGTCAGAAATCTGTCAATCTGAGAAAATCCATGGGGAGGCAGAACAAGGAAAAATCCGGAAATCCTCAAGCGTAAGGGAAAACCTTAGACCTGTCCCAGTTTTATTTGGCCAAACAGCGCGGATGACTGCCGGGAAGCTTTCGCGTAAGCTCCATGAGGTCCCTGCCCCGAAAGGGCGGACAGACGGGAAGCGAGCGGTCCGTCCTCCGCTCCGAAGGGGCCAAGAGAGCGCGTCAGAACATCGATGCGATGGAGAAGCATCACGAGCTCCGGATAACCCAGATGGTCGCCAAGGACGACCTTCGCCCGATCGAGAGCCTCCTGGGCCGCCAGAAGGGGTTTCAGATCCAGACCTTCGACCTCGGCCAGTGAAAGAGCCCGAACCCCTTGGCCGAGAGACACCTTGTCGTAAAGGGTCTCGAGCTGGCCCATGAACTCCTCCACCAGCTCCCTGGACGTATCGCCGATCATCCGCGCACCGACAGGGAGCGCCGGGAAGTCTGGACATCGTCCGTCTTCCCGGGAGCGACCACCGGGGGCTTACGCGCGGTCTGGGCGGCTGTCCGCCAGCCTCCGAGGAGTTCGGACATTATCTCCCGAACGGGATCAAGACGAAAGACCTCCCCGGCCACATTGGCCAGTGTCACCTCCTGGATCAGGAAAAGATAGAGGGAGACGAGGGAATCGGAAAGATCTTTCGGCTCCTGGCCGTCAACGGCGGAGGCCAGTTCGGACAGGATGCCCGTCAGCCTGTTGACAGCATCCGCCCTCCGGGGAATGTCCCCCGAATTGGCCGCTTCCTTGATGATGTCCACGCACCGGATGGCTCCTTCATAAAGCCGAATCAGAAGGTCGGCCGGAGAAAGTGTGCTTTCCATGGTCTGGCGGTAGGTTGCGGCGGCATACTGGTTCATGCACGGATCCTCTCATCGCTCTGTGGGTGACGAATCCCGGCGAGGAAGAACGGAAAAGATCTCCTCACCCCTAGATCACTCCTCGGGCGATTTGCTGGCTGACATAAGCCTGCTTGGCGTTGAGTCCGCCCAGAAGGCTCTGGAGCCCCGAATACTTTTCCTCGAGCTGATCTTTCAGAGTGGCAAGCTCGTCCTGCTTCCGGGTCATCTGGCGAACGTTCGTCCGCTCCTGGGCGTTGATATCCGCGATCTCGCCGGCGAGGGGGCCACTCGCAGGATTGGCGAACTCCGTCAGGATGTCGTGAAGGGATGCAGTCACGCCCGGCGTCCCTCCCGAGCCGGTCATGAGATGGACTACGTCGTCATAGTTGGAAGCCAGCGCCTTGTCGAGCTTCCCCTGGTCGAAGGAAAGATGGCCGTTTCTCTGGAATGTGATCCCCACATCGGCCAGGGTGCGGTATTTTCCCTGGACCTTGTCGGGGAGGGCCCGGGTCAGGGCCGTACCCAGCCGGTTCCTGAGATCGATAACCGAATAGGCTCCGAGCAGGGGACCTCCCTGCCCTGTCGCCGGATTCATGCGGGATTCCTTGTCGAGAAAGTCTACAAGATCATTGTAGGACTTGACCATTGATCCGATGTTGGTCTTGATGGTCTTGGTGTTGTGAACGATGGACGCGGTCGTCGGCGTCGGACCCGTGGTCTGCCTGAGATGGATGACCGATCCGGGAATGGCGTCCGCAACATCGTTGGATTCCGACTGGACGGGAACACCGTTGACCTGAAGGTGGGCGAGGCTTCCTTTCTGGACCGTCCGGAAGGAGAAGTCCAGCCCCTCCTGCTCCATGACCCGAAAATTCACCCCATTCTTCGTCGAAGAGAGCGAAAGGGAATAGGGAGCCCCCGGGGCTCCTGTGCGCATGACCATGGCATGGATCCCGATGTTCGCGCTGTTGATGGCCTGGGCCAGATCCTCCATCGTGAAGCCCGTATCCTTGTCGAGACGGACTGTCCGGAGATGTCCTCCGATCAGGTGGTTCCCGATCAGGAAGGTCATGGAGGCATGGGAAAAGGCCCCGTCGGGTGGGATGTTGAGAACGGAGGTCTTGTCCTTGTCAGGAAATCCCGAAGACACAAGAACCCCAGGCTTCGCGAGGGATTCCACGGAGACGCTGTAGGAGCCGAGGGACGCCCCGGGACCGGGGGTGACGGTGAAGGCGGAATGGGGCGGGACGATGCTTTTGAAGGCGTTGAAGTCTTCTTTCAGGTTCAGATTCCCGGATACCTTGAGAAACCCGTCCAGCTTCTGCTGGACCTGACGCCAGATCGCGGCCTGCCCTTCAAGATTGGCCTGGTGCTGCTCCATCTGCTCGAGGGGAACCGCGGCTGCCTGGAGGTTGGCCTCGACAAGCTTCTCCGTGTCGAGCCCCTGGGAAAGTGCTGCCATATTCGTGATCCGCATGCGATGCGGGGATGCGTCCTGGGGGGACCCGGCGCCCGGGATGCCTCCGGAAATTCCGCTCACAATGACCTCCGGCTATCGCTCCGAAAACCCATCCACACTAAACGGAACCCGCATCAGAACAAATAGGGCTGGCCGGCACCAGGCCGGCCAGTCCCTAGGCCCGGCGGGCGGGCCTGGCTAAGGGAGCAGCTTGATGGCTGCCTGCGGGATGAGGTTCGCCTGCGCCAGCACGGCCGCGCCCGACTGGGACAGGATCTGTCTCTTTGTGAACTTGGCGGTTTCTCCGGCGAAATCCACGTCGCGAATTCCGGCCCGGCTCGCCTGGACGTTGGTGGTTGCGGTGTTCAGGTTCCGGATCGTCCATTCCATCCGGTCCTGGATGGCACCGATGTTGCCCTGCAGCTCGTTGATCCGGTCGAGAGCCTTGTCGAGCTGGTCCACCGAATGTTTGGCATCGTTGCGGTTTAAAATGTCCGTTCCGTTGATTCCCAGCTCGCCGGCATCCACCTTTCCGATCCTCACATGCAGCCTGTCGCTGAAGGTCGTGTAGATACCGACATGGAACTTGAAGTCCGAATGGCTTCCGTCCAGAAGCTTCATCCCGTTGAAGTCGGTCACCTTCGCGATACGGGTGATTTCCGACTTGAGGTGCTGGTACTCCTGGTTCAGAACCTTGAGGTCCTTCGGCGAATAGGTGCTGTTGGCCGCCTCGATGGCCAGCTGGCGCATCTTCAGGATGATGGTGTTGTCGGTCTGAAGGGCCCCGTTCGCCGTCTGCAGAAGGCTCGATCCGTCATTGGCGTTCCGGATGGCCGCCGCATAGGACTTGATCTGACCGCCCATGCGCTGGGAGATCGAATAGCCGGCAGGATCGTCCGCGGGGGTGTTCACGCGGTACCCTGAGGAGAGCCGGTTAATGTGCTTGTTCAGGGCGCGCTGGGTCTCGTTCAGATTGTACTGGGCATTCAGCGATGCCATGTTGTCGTTGATGATCAAACCGCTCATGATACCCTCCTTGGGTTATTCCGGCCTCATCCCTGGCCTTGTCCTTGGTCACCCGGCGACTCAACCGGGACAACGGTCCTCACCGTTCCAAGGATCTCATCGGCAGGATGCCGGAAAACTTTAGGAGGTCTCCCCGCCTTTCCCTTCCGGAAGAAAGACCGGCATGCGAAGCCAGGCGTCGGACTCGGCCAAAACGACCTGCCGGCCCAGACGGTCGCTCTCCCGGACGAGAAGGGGCCCCTGGAGATTCGCCGTGGCCCCCGCCTCGCCAGTCTCGGGAAAGGTGACGATCGCCAGGGCGTGGAGGCTGGACGGCATTTCGGGATCGAAAAACTCCCGGTCCCATTCCGAAAGAACAAGCCGATCCTTGTAGTCGGGGATCAGATGGACCGGATCGATGACCACGAAGGCAAGCCCCGGATCATCGAGGGACTGAAGCCAGTAAAAAATTCCGTTTTCGGCCGTCTCGAGAAGAACGAACCGCCGAGACGCGGGGAATCCCAGAAGGCCGTCGGGGAAGATGATGATCCGCTCGTCCTCCACAGGAATCTTGCCGAAACGCTTTGTGTCGAAGACCTTCATGGACTTTCCTCCGGAAGACGCCGGCAACAGGGTCTCTCCCTCCACCTTGTCGCGGGAGGTTCCGGTCGCCTTCCGGTTTTCCTCCATGATCCGTGCCAGGACTTCATCCCTGTGGATGAGAACTCCCTCCGGCGCCTCGATCCCGATCCGCACGGCGCCCCCCTTCACCTCCAGAACAACGATGTGGACCGAGGAACCGATCCGGATCCCTTCGCCGATCTTACGCGTCAGAATAAGAATGGGAAGCCCCCTCTCGCTTGAACAGCCCGATCAATGGAAGAGAACATTCTGCACATTCTGGAGGATGTTCCGGCTGGCCTTGGCCGACACCTCGAGCAGGTTCTGGGACAGGGCCATGCGCGACGCGGCCTTGGGAATATCCACATCCTCCGTTTCGCTCCGCAGAACCTTGAGATCGGTCCGGTATTTCTCGAGTCTCGCGATGGTGCTTCGGAGGGAGCGCTCGTAGGTCCCCAGAACGGCCGAGCGTTCGGAGATCGAGCGCACCGCCATGTCGAGTTCTCCGATGGCGTTGTGGATGGCAGTTTCGTCGTTGTTCCTGAGACCCAGGACAAAACGGCGGAGGGCGGGAAAGGCGAGAGGCCCGTCGGGGTTCTTTTTCGAATCCCCCAGCACTTCGTCTCCGGACACGGTCGTCCGCATGAGCCCGGCCTGTCGGAAGCTGGGGGTGAATCCCTGCTGAATCGTCGAGCTTTTGTGGTTTCCCTGGTAGGAGACCACATAGGGATCCTTCCGGGGATCCCCGAGCAGGAAGGGAGGAATGCTGATGTTGGTTCCACCGAAGAGATACTGCTCCCCGCCGCGGGTATTGGCCAGCGCCACCGTCTGTTCGAGCAGACGGGCCGCCTCCTCGGCGGCGATCCTCCGGTCCTCGGCATCCATCGTGCCGTTCGCCTGGCGGATGGCCAGTCCCTTGGCCCGGATCATCACATTGTCGATCTGGGTCAGGATGCTTTCCATCAGGGAGATCCGGCTCGCCCCTTCCCGGGCGTTCTGAATAATCTGCCCCGTGACAGCAAGGGAACGGTTGATGCGGAGAACCTCGCTCATCGCCTCGGGAGCGTCCCCCGGCGTGTCGGCCCGTTTCCCGGAAGAGACCTGGCGTTCGGATTCGTAGAGATTTTCCGTCGCCCGATCGTGGTTCGCCATGAGGGAGCGATCAGTCATGAGTCCCGTGACCCGAATCATCGCGCCCCCTTTCAGCCGCTGTTGGGAAGACGTACGAGGGTGTCGAGAAGCCTGTTCACCATCTGAATGAGGTTGGCCGAAGCCTGATAGGCCTTTTCGAAACGAATAATCTTCGCCGACTCGTTGGCGATCGACACACCCGAGACGGAGAGCCTCTGATTTTCCAGACTCTGGGAAATCGCGACCTGGGCCTTGTCGTTCAGACGGGCCTGTCGGGCCCAGGCGCCGACGCGGGCCACTCCGGAGGCGTAGTATTCGTAGATCGAGGAAGGCTCGTCCTCCCCCGGAAAGCGGAGATGCTTCTGGGACAGATAAAAGATCTGGTGGGCATTCGCATTGTCCCCCTCGTTCTTTCCGGGGGTTGCGGGGGACTGGGCGGCGGCGATGTCATCCGCGGTGATGGGCCCGACATCCATATGGAGGGCGGCTCCGTCCACATGACCTCCTCCCGAGACGAGAAAACTCTCCGATCCCTTTTTGGGTGCCAGAACCCGAATGGCGTATCCTCCGGCGGAAACCTGCCCCACGCCATCCGTCACGGAGCCGCTTCCAAGCAGAACGTGATCGGCGTGGGAGAAAACCTTCACTCCGGTCGCATCGACCTCGACATCCACCGCCGGCAGGACCGCGGCCGCATCCTCGACGTTCGCGACGAGCGCCCCCGTTCCCTCCCCCTTCGTCCGGGCCACGTCTACTGTCGGATGAAAAAAATTGACTCCAGTCTGCCCTGACAGTCCAAAGCCCTGCGCGTGGATCGCATTGACGCTGTTCACCAGCTGATAGGCCAGAAGGTCGAGATGGTGCTGCATCGCCTTCATCTTGTGATCCCGGACGTCGAGATAGCCCCCGAGCGTCCCCCCCCGGACACGGTCGGTGATGTCGATGGGAGGACCGGAATGTGAGGGAGGGGCGAGTTCGATCCGGTAACGGTCGTGAACGGGATCGAACACAGCCGTCATGTGACCGACCTTCTCTGCCGAAAAAGCCGACTGCCCCCCCAGATGAAGGTTCAGGGAGCCGTCCTTGTCAAGGAAAAAATGAGCGTTCGTGAGACGGGAAACCTCCGTCGCCAGACGGGTGCGTTCGTCGAGAAAGGTGTTAGGGTCCTCCCCCCGCCCCCTGGCCGCCAGAATGCTGTGATTCAGATCGGCGATCCGGGCGATCCGGGCATTGATCTTGGTGACCTGGTCCTCGATCTGGTGTCCGAGACGGTTTCTGGCTTCGGCATAGAGAGCGGTCATCTGATGAAAATCCTGGCCAAGGTTTCGTCCGTAGCTCACCAGAGTGGAGCGGGCCGCCCGGTCGGCCGGATGGTTGGCCACCGTCTCCCAATGGTTGAAAAAACGGGACAGATCCCGGGACAGTCCCTCGGACTGGGCATGGAAGTAGTAGGAATCGATCTCTCCCAAAGAGGTACGGGAAGATTCCCAGAAGCCGAGAGTCGTCTTCTGGCGGATCGACTGGTTTTCCAGAAAGTGATTGACCACGCGCCGGATCCGGCGCGCGTCGACCCCGGCTCCCATCATGCCTGGATGGCTCCTGTCCGGGACATGCTGCTCGAAAATGACGCGTTCCCGGGAGTATCCGGGCGTGTTGACATTCGAGAGATTGTGGCCGGCCGTCTTGAGGGCCGCCTCGTTGGCCTCAACCCCGGACTGCCCGATGTTCATGACCCCGATAATGCCCGACATTGTTTCCCTCCAGGATCTTCAGGACCGAACCTAGCCCCGGGTCGAAACCATGGCGGGAGCCGGGCGCGTCGCCCCGACCTCGCCGCTCGCGCCGTAGGTTCCCCCTCCTTCCGCCTCGAGCGCAATTTCCCGCAAGACTTGCTCGACCATCAGGGAGGACTCCCGGGCCAGGACAAGATTGACGGACGCGAGCTCGGAGAGATGGGTGAGGAGACCGCGAAGAGTCGGCTCTTCTCCGGCAGAGATGTCGAATTCCTCTGTGGGCAGACTTGACATAAGTTCTCCCAGACGGCGGGATCTCCGGTCCTTTTCCTCGAGGACGGCATCGAGTCGCTCCCAGTCCCCGGCGACCAGGAGATCCCTCTCCCTCTCGAGGACGGTCACGAGATGGGAGAGCTCGGAAAGAGCCTCCCTTCTTGCCCCTCCCTTTTCCTCCTGTTCAGAAGAACCTGTGTCATGTCTGTCCATGATCCGAATCCTTTCCGGTCCTTCAGGAGCCGGAGGGGACGCCTCCGTGATCCTTGCCCCAGGCGATCATCTTCTTCGCCACCTCCTGCGACGGAACCGAATAGCTTCCGTTCCTGATCTGTTCGCGCAACTCGGCGATCCGCTCCTCACGCACATCAGGCACCTTGGAAATCTCCTCCCGCAAGCGGGCCACCTGCCGGGCAGGCCCCGAGATCTCCAACACGTCTGACTCCACGATCCGAGCCACCGGAGCCGGAGACTTCCTGCTTTCATTGTCGACTTCTCCGACGACCGCCTTCTTCGACAGCTTTTCGGGGCGGTCCGGTATCCGGGCCGATCCCGACGGCGTCACCTTTGGGTCGCTCATCCTGATCCTCCATGAATTCGGAAAACAGAATCCCTCAAGTCATTTATCGGCAGTTCACACTTCAGACTTTAGCAGGGTCAAAGTCCCAAATCCATTGTCCGTCTCTACGGTATCAGCTTGATCGCCGCCTGGGGAATCTGGTTTGCCTGGGCCAGAACGGCGGTTCCGGACTGCTGAAGGATACGGTCCCGGACAAAACGGGAGGTTTCCTTGGCGAAGTTCGCGTCCTTGATCTGGGACTTGGTGGCGGCGATATTCACCAGGGCGGTATTCAGGTTCCGTATGGTCCAGGTCATGCGCTGCTGGAAAGCCCCGAGGGTTCCCTGGATCCGGTTCAGCTCGTCGAGGGCTCCGTCGATGGCGGAGATGGCCGAAAGAGCCATGTCGCCGTTGATCACCGAGGTCATTCCCAAGGGCATGATCAGGGTGCTTCCGTTATAAAGCCCCAGAACATCGCTGCTGATGGAAGGAACGGCGATGACGAGCCGGTTCTCCCCCTGCGTTCCCACATCGACCTGGAAGGTGAGGCCGTTTTCGAGACTTCCGTCGAGCACCTTCCGGCCGTTGAAATTGGCGACCTTCGCGATCCGGTTGATTTCGCTCATGAGGTTCTGGTACTCGTTCTGAAGAGTCGACAGATCCGTGGGGCTGTAGGTTCCGTTCGCCGCCTGAATGGCCAGGGATCGCATCTTGATGAGAATTTCGTTGTCGGTCAGCAGCGCCCCTCCGATCGTCTGGATCAGGTTGGCTCCGTCGTTGGCGTTCCGGACGGCCTGCTGGACGGATTTCATGTAGGCGGTCATGACCTGGCCGATGGCGTATCCCGCCGGGTCATCCGCCGGAGCATTGACCCGATAGCCGGAGGACAGGCGGTTGATGGTCTGGTTGATCCGGTTCTGTGTCTCGTTCAGGTTGTATTGCGCGCCCAGGGAGGCCGCGTTGGTGTTGATGACCAATCCACTCATGATTTCCCTCCTATACGGTGACGGACAAGACGGTCGGACGGATCGGCTCCTGAGGCGGCCTCTCCGGCAATTTCTCGCCTTTCCGGGTGTCTTCGACGATCTGCCGGGCCAGTCCGAACCCTCCCGCGCCCACCAGGTCTTTCGACAACTCCTTCTGATACAGTTGCTGTGCAAGGGAAAGGCCGGGGGAACCGCTTTCCTCTCGCGAAACCGGAATGGTCTTCCACATCTCCCGGACCATCCCTTCCACGACCATCGCCTCAAACTTCCGGGCCGCCTTCATGAGAGGGTCGATCCGGCCCCCTTCCCGGACCCTGCTCCCGGGAGATACGATTTCCCCGCTCCCGACACGGATTCCGGAGACGTTTTCATCTTGCATCGACTCCTCCTAACCCACGATCCGGATTTCAGCCTCAAGGGCTCCCGAGGCCTTGAGCGCCTCAAGAATCGCGATCATGTCCTCCGTCCGGGTTCCCAGAGAGGAGAGCGCCGCCACCAACGATCGCAGGGTCACCGTTCTGGGAACATAAGTCAGCGGAATACTGCGATCCCTCTTGGGTGCGACCACCCGCTTTCCCGTCACGACCACCGAGAGGTCGCGGTGGCTGACCGCGCATTCCGACACCTCCACACCCCTTCCGATCACGATCGTTCCGCTTTGCTGGTTGATGACGACAACCGGGGCCTGGTCGGGCGTAACCGGAAGATTCAGAATGCGGGCCATATATCCCACGACATCCCCGCGTGACTCCTCGGGTATCGTGAGCTGAACGCTCCGCCCGTCCTGGGCAACCGCCGGCCTTCCTCCCATTGCGGCATTGATGGCCCGGGCGATCCTTGCGGCAGTCGTGAAGTTCTCCTTGTCCAGACTGATCCACAGGTGATGCCGGCCGTTGAAGGGAACCGGAACGCCCCGGACCACGAGACCTCCCTGGAGAACCATCCCGCTCGTTCTTTTCCCTTCGGGAGGGTCCGCCTTCCGGACTCTCTCCCCGATGCGACCCGGAGTGTCCGCGTCGACCGGTCCTTGGGCCGTGGCATAGATTTGCCCGTTTGGGGCCTTGAGTGTCGCCAGAAGCAATGTCCCCCCCTCGAGGGAGGTGGCGTCTCCAACCGAGGCCACCCGTACGGAAAAACGGGCCCCTTTTCTCAGAAAGGGGGAAAGACGGGCGGTCAGCATGACCGCGGCCACATTCCGACCCTTGATCGCCGATTCCAATGAACGGGCATTCACCCCAAGGCGAGCCAAGGCCGACACGAGGGACTGCCGTGTGAACGGAGACCGGCTCGTATCACCTGTTCCCGGGAGTCCGACCACGAGTCCGTACCCGACGAGCATGTTGTCGGTCATCCCCTGAACCCGCGCCAGATCACCGATTCTCTCGGCGAAAGCCTCCCGGTCTCCCTCCATTTGAGAGAACATACCCGCCAGAAGGAGGAGCATCCAGACCCAAAGTCGCATGCACCTTTTCATGGGGTTCCCCCTGACCTTTTTTTACTTCCAGCTCCTGCCTTTCCGTTGGTCTTTCCAGGGACCACGGACGGCGTGAAGTTCGGATTTCTCTTTCGCTCCGATGGCCCATCCGACCGGAACCGGAGCATGGAGACCCGGGAAACCGGAACCTCGTTCCCCGTTTCGATCGAACCATGGTCCACGCGTCCCACCAGAACCACCCGGCGGACCCCCGAACTGTCCCGGATGCTTCTCTGGGCCGAGACAAGAAGGGTTCCGGACGGTTCGACCCGGATCACCTGCCCCGTCAGGAGGGTCACGCGCCCCTGGGGAATCCCGGGATACCCGTTCTTCAGGCCGAACCGGATGATCACCGGATCTCCGGGGTAGAGTGCGACCTTGTCGGCGGCCAGGTCTCCAAGCCCACCCGGAGCGAAGAGGGATCCGTCAAAGGCCCGCTCCCTCTGGATGGGAGGAAGGGGGTGGGGCGCTCCATCCGAATAGGTCACAGGCGGTGGGGCAGCCGTTTTCACGCATCCTGCCAGCCAAAGGTTCCCCAGAAATACGGCGACCAGAAATCCCGATGATTTTCGCACCTTCACGAGGGGCTCCCCGAAAGACGGATCATCACTTGATCATGGCCGGTGATCAGACCCGTCAGACTGCGTCCGGACACGGGATTGATCACGGGGATCTGATCCCCGGCGAATCCCTCACCCTGGGCGATTCCCGAGAATCGGATCATGAATCCCCTGCCGCTTACCGTCACACGCACCGTATCCCCCGAATGGACCAGGGAGTCCCCAGAAGAGCCGCCAGACCGAAGCGCCTTCTCCCGGAGCAGCGGGTAATCGGGAACTTTGGCCGACTCCCCGGAAACCTTCACATGCAGGTAGAAGGACTCCCGGGCCACCCCGTTTCCAAGGACATTGAGAAGAAAAAGATAGACGCCTCCTGTCTGGGGACCTTCCTCTGTCAGCTCTGCGGAAAGCTCCTCCCCGGAAGGCCCCTGGAAACGACGTGGCAAACCCCCGATCGCGATCCGGGAACCGGGTCCGAGATGCAGTTCCTGCCGGATGCGCCCATCAAGGGCCGCGCGATCAAAAGACAACCCTCCGCCCCCCTTGCTCAGGATCGGGATATCCCGGCTACGATCCAGAGCCCACAAATCCCCCGGGACTCCTGCGGCCAGCAGAAATCCTGCGATCCACGAAGCCAGTGGAACAAGCCAATTCATGAACCCCATCGTCTCTCCTGAAGTCCTAAAGCGTCGCGGTATATCCGAGCATCCGGTTGACGGCCCGGATGCTCGACGAATCCATCTGATAGGCGCGCTGTCCGATCACCATGTTGACGAGCTCCTCCGCCACGTTCACGTTCGAGGCCTCGAGAAAACCCGACTGGAGATGGCCCGCTCCGTTCACCCCCGGGCTCGACAATGACGGCTTTCCGGAGGCGGAGGTCTCCATAAAAAGATTGTTTCCGCGGGCCTCCAGACCAGCCGGGTTAATGAACTGCGCCAGGACAAGCTGACCAAGGTGGACCGGAGCGGTTTGCCCTGGAACCGTGGCCGAGACCTCGCCATCGGGGGAAATGTGGATCGATTTCGCGTTTTTGGGAACGACGATCTGCGGATCTGTGACCAAACCACCCGGAGTCACCATCCGCCCCTTGCCATCGATATTGAAGGTTCCATCCCGGGTATAGGCCTGACGTCCGTCCGGCAACTTCACGACAAGCAGGCCGTTCCCCTGAATCGCCACGTCGAGCGGATTGTTCGTCGTCCGGAGGGATCCCTGGAGAAAGACCTTCTGGACCGAAGCCAGACGACTTCCCATGCCCACCTGAAGACCGGTGGGAACCTGATTCCCTTCGAGAGAGGAGGCCTCCCCCGCCGGGATCTGGGTCTGGTACATCAGATCCTGGAAGTTCGCCCGCTGGCGCTTGTATCCCGTGGTGTTCACATTGGCCAGGTTGTTCGTGATGACATCGAGATTGGATTGCTGCGACTCCATGCCGGCGGCCGCACTCCAGAGAGCTCGAAACATGGATCCTCCCCGTTTGATCGATCAGGCGATCACTGTCATGTCGTTGACGGTCCGATTTGTCAGATCGTTCAGGGTGTGAAGCGCCTGTATGTCCGTCTGGTAGGTGCGCATCCCCTGGATCATCCGAACCATTTCGGAGGTCCCCTTCACATTGGAGCCCTCCACGCCCCCGGCCATCACCCGGGCCTCTCCCTTTAGGGTGCCCGCCGGAGAATAGAAAAGTCCTTCCCCGACCTTGACCAGGCTGTCATTCCCTCCGGCGGGCTCGACGATTCCGAGGCGCCCCGCGAGCTTCTCTCCGGCAAAGATCTTTCCCGCGCTGTCGATCCGAATTTTTTCACGGCCCCCGATCGGCAGACTGATGTTTCTTCCCTGGTCGTCCAGCACGGGATGGCCTTCGTTGGTCACCAGGTGACCATCCTTATCAAGCGTGAGATGTCCGTTCCGGGTCAGGAACGTTCCTCCCGCCGTCTGGACCGCCAGAAAGCCTTTCCCGGACAGGGCGACATCGAGAGGATTTCCCGTTCTCTGGAACTCCCCCTCCTCGTAGCGGACATAGATCCGGTCGACGCCGGCGTGGGGCACATCGGAACCGGCCATGCCCCAGGGCGTGGGAAAGGTCCCGAAGGGGGTCATCCGGAACCCCGGACGATCGGAAGGCGATTTGTGGAGATACTCCCGGTGGGGAAGGTAGGTCCGGAAGGTGACCCGGTCCTTCCGGTATCCCGGGGTGTTCACATTGGCCAGATTGTTCGACAGGACATCGATCATCTGTTCCTGTCCCTGGGCCCCTGACACCAGTGCGAATTCGGCACGTCTCATTGCAGGTCCTCCTTGCCTCGACTTAAGCAATGACCATGCCAGTTATTAAAAATTAATAAATAGCAACATTTTAATTATAACCTCCCCTAATTTCCGGCAATTCTTTCCCTCTCCGTCAGGAAAAAAATTCCCGGATTTCTTTTGCTGAACGGGCCTGGATTTTTCAGGAAACAGAGGGAGAGATCGGGTTCAGAATGGTAACTTTAAAGGCGACATAAAAATGACAGTCGTGATGGGCCTGATCGGACTTCAGAAGAACCCGAGACGTCGGGCCGCCTCGCAGGGTCGATGCCATCGGCCCGGAGACGTTCGGAAAGGCGTTCATAAGTCAGACAGCGGCTCGGAGGAGGGAAAGAGAGGCGGGATCAAGATCAAGATCAGGATCAGCCAGAGGGGACAAGGCCTCCGGCTCCAGTGAAACGGAGCGACCGGCTCCTTCTGTTCCGAAAGGGCCGGATTGCCCCCGGACATGACGAAGACTCTCAGGAAAAAGCAAAGGAAAAACTCCTGCCAGGAGTGCCATCGATCCTTCCTCGACCTTCCATCGATGAAGGCCGGAGAGCGGATCCCGTGAGGTCCGGTCGAGTCCCGCGCCCCCCGGGACCCTTCCGACGCGCGGTGCGCTCAGACTGCACGGAAGGCCCAGAGCCCATTCCCTCAGATTGGACGGAGAGGAGATTCCCGAATCCCGGGCGAGGTCCCGGCAAGAAAGGGCCCGGAGCCTTCGGAGGAGTGGATCCGCCAGAGACGGAATCGGAGCGGGGTTTATGGGGTCTCAGTCCATCAGCAAGGAACCAAAGGCAAAATGCCCGCTCATCCTCCCTGTCCGGGGGGCCTCTCCACAAAGAGAGCCGCTAGGATGACGGCGACGGCCTCGTACAGCTCTTTCGGAATCGGGTGTCCCGGGGGAACACGCAATAGCTTTTCAGAGAGTCCCGCCTCCCGGACTACGGGAATCCTGAGAGAGCGAGCGAGTATCACGATCGCCCGTGCGATCTCTCCCTGGCCGCTGACCAGGACAAGAGGAGCTTCGTCAATGCCGGGAAGATAACGGAGGGCGATTGAAAGCGCCACCTTTTCCGCGGAGACGCCTTCCGCATCATCACTTCCGGGGGCGGGACCCGCCAATTTCCCCCTCCTCCATCCTGCCGGATTCCCGCCCGCTCAGGCGGGCAGAAAACAAGACGCCCGGAAAGACCCGAAGACTTTCCGACAGGATCTCCCTTCGTCCTTCGAAGTGCTTCAGAAAATCCTCCGGAAGATTTCTCCCCTGGAGTGTGACGCCTCCCTCTCCCCACAACCCTGTCAGGAGGATCTTTTCCGGGGAACGGTCTCCGTTCCCTCTCCCCCAGGGAATTTCCAGAGAGAAGACCACCTCTCCTCCCGGACGACCGGAAGGCTCCTCATCTTTCCGCCTCTCCTCCGGAATCCAGCGGACGGAAAGCGCGATCGTGCGGTCCGGAAAAAACGCGGGCCAGACGGCGACCGGTCCCGCCGAGGGAAGGATTCCTGCACCGGAAAGCGCGAGAGCGCCGCCCCCCCGGGAGACCGGCTCATCCTGAGAAGGAGAGGAATAGGCCAGGATGGTCCGGGTGGGGAGGAGGGTCTCCGGTCCTCCGGAAGGGAGGTCCGGTTTGGGCACCGGCTGCGGATCTTCGAGAAGGATGGGCAACGGACGGGAAAGAATCAGCGGAGAGGCCAGCGAGAGGGCGATATTTTTTCCTCGGAAGTTCCAGAGAAGACGATTTCCGTCCCGCTCCACCTCGAGCGTCACGGGTCCGGAGGAAGATTCGCCCAGGAGCTGTTCCAACTCATTTCGAAGCGGGGAGGCTTTCATGATGAAACGGACGGGAAGGGACGATGCTGCATCAAAAGCCTTGGTGAGAAGGGCCGCTGGAAGAGAAACAATGATTTTCATACCCGGTGTCTCGGCCCGGGACAGATCGAGGAGCTTTAACAGAAATTCGTAGGAGAGGCCGTCAGTCGAGGGAGAGATCGCCTCAAATCGCGACTTTTGCCCAACGGGTTCCATCCCGCACCACCTTTCCTCCCTGCCCACATCGGGTCTTTGCAGAAACCTACGCATCACCGCTAGGAGCGGCCGACCTTCTCCATGGACAGCAGAAACGCGACCTCTCCTTCTGCGCGACCGACCGCGGCGGCGATTTCAGGAATGGAGCGTCCTTCCCGGGAAAGACGGAGAACGAGATCCTTCGTCGGCTCCTCCCTCAGACCGGATTCTGCCGGAGGGAGCGCCAACTCGTCCTCCGGAAGAGGATACATCTTCCCGCTCTCTTCCAGCCTCTCCGGTTTTTCCCCCGCCCCGCGCCGTTCGGCCATCGTCAGCTCATCGAGAAAGCGCTGGACGTCGTAAAAGAGGACGGACAATTCGGATCGAACCTTTTCGCCTTCCCGGATCAAGCCCTCCAGCCGCCGGCGCTCCCGGTCGAAGGCCTCCGCTTCCTCTCGCTTCCGTCCGGAGGAGGGGCTCTCGGCCTTGGGAACCATGGAAGAGGAAGATTCCGGAAGAAAGAGCGGATCGGAGGAGTGTCCCCGCAACCTCTTGAGGGAGTTTCTGAGAATTCTCACCCGGACCATCAGGACGACAGCGCTCAGGATCAGAAGAACATCGACAAGTCCCGAAATGATTTCAAATCGTGCCCAGGGCATTCGGATGACTCCAGAGTCTCAGGCTTCGATATCCAGGCGGTGTCCACGCACTCCGTCCCCGGAGCTTTTCGAGCCACCGGAGGAGGCGGACGGACGTTCTGACCTTCCCCGCCTCCTTCCCGGAGGATACTCCGATTTTGTCTCTTTCTCCAGCCCCTCCTCCGAAGACTCTCCGGATATAACCGCCCGGACGGGACGGATTTCGACGGCCGGAGGAGGAATCTGTTCATCGGCCGTTACCGCCTTTCGGACCCCTTCGGGGGCCCCCTCCTCTTTTTTCTGCTCCCGGATCAGATCTCCCGTCAGGGCGGGGGACTGGGCGATCACCTGTTCGAGATTCACGACCGGCAAGATACCCATCGGGCACTCCTTCAGATTCTCGGAGCCGGGAGATCGGTCGAGGCCGGGGGGGCCGGAGCCGGAATCTCGGGAGATTCCCCTCCCCCTTCCTTACCGGAAACCGCTCCGGGCATCCCAAAGGGAGCGGGGGAGGACAGGGACTTCTCGGCCCCCTTGAGGATCACGATCTCGACCCTTCTGTTTTTCTGGCGGTCTGCGTCGGAGTCGTTCGGAACCAGGGGACGGTACTGTCCATATCCGGCGGCGCTGGCCTGATGCGGATCGATCGGCCCCAGGGCGATCAGCTCCGTCAGAACATTGACGGCCCGCATGGTGGACAGGGCCCAGTTGTTCTTGTAACGGCCGTGGATGGGGACATTGTCGGTATGACCCTCGACCCGGATCGGTCTTTTGGTCCGCGCCAGGATTCCGGCGATGTTCCGGAGCGTCGGGATGGCCGCCTTGCGAACGGCGGCGTGGCCGGAACGAAACAGGAAGGCCGCCTGGATCCGGATCCGGATCCCCTTGCTGGTCTGGACGACCTTCATCGCCCCATGGGAGGAGGAGCGCTCCTGGATCAGCTGCATGGCCCGGAAAAGGACTGTCCTGACCTGGGGCGTGGACTCTCCCGGCTGGATCCGGCTGTGGGGGATGATGATGTGAAGATGTTGCTGAACCGTTTCGTGGTTGAAGGTGGCCACGATGGCGTGGGAGAGGACCTTGTATTTTCCGGTGTTGACCGCCGAGATGGCATACATCATCACGAAGAAGGTGAAAAGGAGAGTGATGAAGTCGGCGTAGGAGACCAGCCACCGTTCGAGGTTTTCGTGATCCTCGTGCTTGGCCTTCTTGGCCATGGCCCTCTCCCCTCACGCCTGTCGGTTATTTGCCCTTGCGGTAGGTCTGTTCATATTTGACCCGCTCGGCATCATTGAGAAAGCCCAGCAGCCGCTCCTCGATCATGCCGGGGTTCTCTCCCTGGCCGATCCCCACGAGTCCGTCCACGATAATCTCGCGGATCTTCCCCTCGGTCCGGGCCTTGAGCTTGAGCTTCCCGCCGATGGGAAGGTAGACGAGATTGGCCGACCCCACGCCGTAGACCGTTGCCACGAAGGCCACGGCAATGCCCTCGGCCAGCTTGGCGGGGTCCCCCATGTTGCTCATGACATGGATGAGCCCCAGAACGGCTCCCAGGATTCCGATGGTCGGCGCATACCCGCCCGCAGACTCAAAGACCTTGAAGGAAACCCCCTCCTCCTCCTCGATATAATGGGCCTCGACCTCGAGAGCCTCCCGGACCTTGGTGATCTCGGTTCCGTCCATCACCATCCGGACCCCCCGGGCGAAGAACGGGTCCGCCTTGATCTCCGGATCCTCCAGATGGGCTTCGAGCTTCAGGAGCCCTTCCTTCCGGCTGGTCTTGGAGAGATCCTGAATCTTCTGGATGATGGGACCAGGATCGCCGCCCTTGGAAAAGAAGATACGCGGGATCAGCTTTAAGGCCTTCAGGACAAAGCCCAGGGGAAACTGGAGAAGGGTCGCCCCGAAGGTTCCCCCGAAGACGATCATCGCCGCCGTGGGTTGAATGATCGTCGAAAGGGGAAGACCCTCGAGTGTGGCGCCCATGAGAATGCCGCCCAGCCCGAGGACCAGTCCGAGGATCGTCGTAATGTCCATGCAGCTCTCCCGAAAACCGGACTATTTCAGGTCAGCGTCTTCCGGCGTCCTTCTGGATCGCTTCCAGAAGCTTGGGAAGATCGAGAAGCACCACCAGATTCTCCCCGAGATGGGCCACACCGGCCATGACCGCGTCCAGGACATTGCCCAGACCGATTCCCTCATTGTTCTCGATCTTCTCCCGCCCGATCCGGATCACCTGGTAGACCTGGTCCACGGCCAGGCCGACCATGAGTCCCTCATGAAAGACAACGATGGTCCTCGCCTCCTCCGCATCGGTGGTGGGAGGGGGAAAACCGAAGCGCTTGCGAAGGTTGATCACCGGAAGAATTTTTCCCCGAAGGTTCATCACCCCTTCCACGAAATAAGGCGCCTTGGGAACCCGCGTCACATCGGATATCCGGTTGATTTCGTGAACGTTCATCACGTCGAGGGCGTATTCCTCCTCCCCCAGCCGAAAGCTCACGAGCTGGAGGATCCCCTCTCCGAAATCAACCCCCCCAGGCACCCCGGACATCTCCCGGGACAACTCCCGGGTTGTCTCATCCTGCCTGCCTACCGGCGCAATGGCCATCCCTGAACTTTCCATCAGCGTACTCCTGGATTGATAAACAAGAGCGTTCCCTCACACCTTGAATCGGGACAGGTATTCGTTAAGTTCCTCCATCTGTTTCTGGAGGCCCTCCCCGGCCAGAACCGCGCCGGAAACATTCTCGACGGTTTCCCGGGCGTCGTGGGCCGTCTGGTCGACAACCTGCCCGACACGCCCGATCGCCTGCGTTTGCTGTCCGGTCATCTCGGCGATCTGGTTCACCCGGCCGGAGACGTCGGACGAGGAGGAGACAATCCGGGAAAAGACCTCCGCGGTCTTCCGGGTTTCGCCGATCAGAAGATTCATCTCCTTCGAACCCCGCTCCATGACCTTGACCGACTGGTCGGTGAGCCCCTGCAGCTGGGAGATGGTCTCGGAGATTTCGCGGGTGGACCGGGTCGTCCGTTCCGCCAGCTTGCGGACTTCATCGGCGACGACCGCGAATCCTCGACCCTGTTCCCCGGCCCTGGCGGCCTCGATGGCGGCGTTCAATGCCAGGAGGTTGGTCTGTTCGGCGATCTCGTTTATGATGTTGACTATCTGGGAAATCTGGTCCGAGCGTTTCCCCAGGTCGAGAATTTTTTCTCCTGCCTCGGAAATGACCTTCTCGATCCGGGAGAGTTCCCGGACCATCTCGGTCACCGTCTCTCCCCCGGCGTTGGCTTCCTGACTTGCCCTGGCCGATATGTCGGAAACATCCCGGGTCACCTTGGCGATATCGGCCAGAGACCGGCCCAGCTCATCGACGACGGCCTTGGCCGTATCGATCTGTTTCATCTGGGCGGTCGATTTGCCCCGGATGGATTCGAGGGAGACGATCATGTTGCGGGATCCCTGCCCCACGCCAACCGACTCGTTGGCCACTTTTTTCACCAGCTCCCGAAGGTTGTCGACCATTCTCCCGAAATGGTTGACGAGATCTCCCACTTCATCCCCCGCCCTGCTTTCCATATGCTGGGTGAGATCTCCCCCGGCGGTCTTTCCGATCACCGCGACGAGCTCCCCCAGAGGCCGGACGGCGATCAGGCGGATCAGGACGACAAGCAGCAGGAGCAGGATGACAATGGTGGCCAGAGCATAAAGAAGCGCCTGAATCTTGAGTCGGGAAAGGTCCCCCTCGAAAGAGGATCGCTCCATGCTGACACGAAGGACACCCAAGGTCGGTTCATGGGAGGCGTACCCATGGCAGAGGGCGCAGTTCTTCTCGTAGCGTATCGGGAAAAGCCTCGTCAATACGGGTTTTCCATCGACGACCTGTTTGAAGGTCGCCGATTTGGCATATTTCACGACGGCCGCAAATCTCGGATCCCCGGCCAGATCCCGTTCGGGATGTTTCGGATGGAGAAAGAAAACCCGGGGGGAATAGGCCTTGTAGTGGCGCCATCCATTCACTTTCTCGATGGCCGCGTTGTCGTAGAAGGACTGGGAGCCGTCGGGCCTGAGGACCTGAACCCGGACGATCCCGGGCAGGGTCTTCTGGTCGGCCACGAGCTTCTGGGAAAGGGCCGGCGCATTGATGGAATACATGATGGTTCCCAGACCCCGGACGATCGAATGGCCCATCATCGTCATCTTTCCCGTCTCGATCCGGGCCAGATCGGATTTCGCCGACCGGTAAAACAACGTGTAGGTAGCTCCGAGGACCAGAACGAGAGCCGCTGCCGTGGAGAGGGCGATCTTGGCCGATAACCTCATCCGGACTGATCTTCTTCTTTCGGATCCACTCACGTGAACCTCCTCGGATCAAAGGGCAGACGAACTGATCCCATATGTTCCTAGACTCCCGCTCCCAGACGTTCCGGCGACATGGAATCGATGGATGTGGCTCCCTTTTTGGTCCTAAGGGAGACATCCTGGAGGATCTCTCCCACATCAAGAATGATGACGACCCGTCCATCTCCCGTGATCGTCGCGCCGGCCAGTCCCCGGATTCCCGAAAGAATCTGGCCCATCGACTTGATGACGACCTCTTCCTGGTAGGGGAGCCGGTCGACAACCAGCCCCAGATTTTTCGAGCCGACCTGGACAACCACAACATATTGCCCTTCGGGAATGCCCGATCCGTCCGCCGCGTGGGGAACCTTGAACTCGTCCCGGAGACGAATCAGGGGAAGGACCTGCTGTCGCAGGTTCAGCACCTCGCTCCCCGAAAGGGTCTTGATATCCTTTACGGTAATTTTTACCGTTTCGACAACGCTGGCGAGAGGGATCGCATAGGTTTCGGAACCGATTGTGACCATGAGGGCCTGGATGATTGCGATCGTCAGGGGAAGACGAATGGTGAAGGTGGAGCCAGCCCCCTTCTGCGTGGCAATTTCGACGGATCCGTTGATCTTGTTGATGTTGGTCCGGACCACGTCCATCCCAACGCCCCGCCCGGAGACATCCGTCACCTTTTCCGCCGTGCTGAATCCGGGCATGAAAATGATGTTGACAGCCTCGGCGTCATTCATCCGCAAGGCGTCAGCCTCGGTGATGATCCCCTTCTCGACGGCCTTTCTGCGGATTTTTTCCGGGTCGATCCCACGACCGTCGTCAGTAATCTCGATGACGATGGAGTTTCCTTCCTGGTAGGCCGAAATACGCACGACGCCTTCCGGATCCTTCCCCTGGGCCACCCTGTCATCCGGCATCTCGATTCCATGATCGATGGAGTTCCGGATGATATGGACAAGGGGATCCCCGATCTCCTCGATGACCGACTTGTCGAGCTCTGTCTCCTCTCCGGCGAGTTCGAGGCGGATGCTTTTCCCCATCTTCCGGGAGAGATCCCGCACCATGCGGGGAAATTTGCCGAGAACCTTCTTGATCGGCTGCATGCGGGTCTTGATCACGGCGGTCTGCAGATCGGTCGTCACCCGGTTCAGCTGGGAAATCGCTTCGGCAACCTCCTTGATGCGCCGCTCGAGGTCGGTGATCCCGTCGATATCCCCCGAAAGCTTCACGAGCCGGTTCCGGCCGAGGACCAGCTCTCCCACAAGGTTCATCACGCTGTCGAGTCGACTGATTTCGACCCGAATCGTCTGGTCGGCCTCCCCGCCCCCGCCCTCCGGACTTTTCTGGGCTCCGGCCTCGGCGTTCGCAGCCTCCTCCCGGGAGGTGGCCGGTCGAACGACCTGGGGGGTGGAAGCCGCCGGGGGAGGAGCGGAAGGGGGCGGAGGAGGGGCCGAGGGAGGGGGGACAGGAACGGATGGGCCCGGGGCCGCCGCGGGTTCAACCGCCGCCTCTCCTTCCGGAAGCGCCGGATGGTCCAGAGCCTGCTCTTCCCGAACCGCAGCCGCCATGTCCCCTTCGGGAGCATCTTCCTCTCCGGACGTGGTTTCCGTATGGGTATCCTCTCCCCATTGAAGGAGGAGATCGAGCTTCATGTTGATGCCTTCGATGTCGACGTCGGCCTGTTCGCCGGTCCGGACCTCATTGACAAGAACCTTGAGGGCGTCCATCGCCTCCAGGATGATGTCCACCACAGCGGGCTCGGCACGCATGTTTCCCGTGCGGAGCTGATTCAGGACATTCTCCGCATGGTGGGCAACCTCGACGATCCTGTTCAGACCGATGAAACCTGCTGACCCCTTGATGCTGTGGGCGGTTCGGAATATCTCGTTTAAAAGGGTCCGGTCTTCGGGATTGTTCTCGAGCTGGACGAAATAGTTGTCGAGCCCCTCGAGCATCTCCGAGGCTTCCTGCAAGAAATCCTGGACAATCTCCTTCATTTCATCGTTGTCGAAGCCTTCGCTCATCGTCCGACCTCCGTGCGTCGCATTCCGGAATCCAGGGGCTATTTTTCCTTGAAGATCTTCTTGACCTTCTCGTCGAGTGTCGCAACGGTGAACGGCTTGACGATGTAATTCGACACGCCGGCCTTGATCGCCTCGACGATGTTTTCCTGCTTGGCTTCCGCCGTCACCATCAGAAAGGGAATATCCTTGATCTGGGGAGTCGCCCGAACCTTGCGAAGAAGATCGATCCCCGTCATGTTCGGCATGTTCCAGTCGCTGACGACAAAGTCGAATTTCTCCACGATCAGCCGGTCATAGGCCTTCTGTCCGTCCTCGGCCTCCTCGATGTTCGTGAAGCCGATCTGGCGAAGGGTGTTCTTGACGATCCGGCGCATCGTGGAAAAGTCATCCACAACCAGCACCTTCATTCCAAAGTTGATCATAGGAACTCCTTCCTGCACCTAATGGCGCGGTCAAGCCGGATCGTTACGCCCGGATGCGAAACCACATCCGGGCAATTCCGATTCCGGACCTTCCCGACAGTCTCTTATCGGACACAATACGACAGTTCTCAACCCCTCGACCCGGAAAAATGGCAGAAAACCTCCGATCGCGGACCGGACAGGTCCCGGGTCACCGTTTCCTGGAGCTGGAACCTTCCCCCATCGTCGTTCTGAGGATGGATTTGACGGCCCGCAGGGCCTGGGCATGAATCTGGGAAACTCGCGATTCGCTGACCTCGAGAACCTGGGCGACTTCCTTCATCGTCAGCTCTTCATAGTAATAGAGGGTCAGAACAAGACGCTGTTTTTCCGGAAGGGCATCCAGAGCCTCCGTCAGGCGTTCCACGGCGTCGACCCGGATCAGATGGGCCAGGGGATCTTCCTCCCGGGTTTCAGGAAGTCGGTCTCCCAGAGAGTCCCCCTCAGTTTCATCCGGCGACAGGAAATCGTCCAGCGAAAGAGTCGGATGCGTGTCGATCTCCCAAAGAACCTGGGCCATCGCTTCATCGGAAAGCCCCATCCTTCTGGCGATTTCCTCTTCTCTTGGCTCCCTGCCAAGCTCTTTTTCAAGAGCGTTGCGAACTGACTGGATTTCGGACTGTTTTTCCCGAACCGAGCGCGGGACCCAATCCATGGCTCGAATTTCATCGAGCATGGCTCCCCGGATCCTGTGTTCGGCCATGGTCTTGAACTTGAGGCCTCGGGAGGGATCAAATCGCCGGGCGCTTTCGACAAGGCTTTGAAGGCCGACGCTGATCAGATCCTCCACTCCGATTTCCGGAGGAAGCCGATGAGCGTACCTCATGGCGTGATATTTGATCGTCCCCGCGAATTCCTTGATCATCGCCTCATCGAGTTCCACGGCATTCCCCCAGACCTGATTTCAGAAAAAGCTCCCGGGAAAGTTTTTTCATACTTCGACAAATTTCCATCAACATGAATTTTGCAACGCTTACATTATACCTATTTCACGAATAGTTCACAAATACATCACGACAGTCCGCCGTCCCCTGCAGCGGCCAGCCGTTTCATCCACAGACCGATCCCCCCTTCTCCGCCGCTCCTTGGAGGGCGAGACAGAAGAGCGCGAACGACAGTCTCCATTCCCTTTGAAAACGGAGCTCCGGGAAGGATCTCGGCAATGGCTTTCTGGGACCGGACCGCCTGGGTCAGGGAGGGATCGGCGAGAAGGTGTCCCGCATAGGAGAGAGAAAGTCCGGGAAGATAGGCATCGGCAACCCGGCTCACCAGATCGAAAAGTCCCACCCCTTCCTGCCGGTCCCTGACCATGTTGGCCAAAAAAAGGAAGGGCTTGTCGGGCTGTCTCCGGAAAAGCACCTTCATGAGAGCAAAGGCGTCTGTCCGGCTCGTCGGCTCGGGGGTGACGACCACGATCGTCTCCCGGCTGGCGAGATTGAAGGTCAGGACGTTTTCGGAGATGCCGGCGCCCGTGTCGATGAGGAGAACATCGAGATCGTCCGACAGGGTTTCGAATTCCTCGAGCAGGTGAAGATTCTGCTCGGGGGTCAGGCTGGTCATCTCCTCGACCCCCGAGGCGGCCGGAAGAATCTGGATTCCCCCGGGACCGCGGACAAGGATTTCGGAGAGGGTGCGATGTCCCATGAGCACATCCTGGAGCGTGTGGGTGGGCCTGATGTTGAAAAGGACATCCATGTTTCCCAGGCCGAGATCCGCATCGAGTACCAGGACCCGCAAACCGAACCGCGTGGCCATGACATAGGCCATGTTCGCGGAGACGTTGGTCTTCCCGACCCCCCCTTTCCCGCTGGTAACCGAGATGACCCGGGGAAGATGAGCTCTCCGATTCTTCTCGGGAGGAGGTCCTCCCTTGCTCCTAAGTCCGGACGCCTGATCCATCGCGACTCCATCCTTCAATCATCCATTGTGCCAGACGGCCTCCGTGGGCCAATTCGATGTCCTCGGGGACTTTTTGTCCGGTTCCGACATATGCGGCCGGAATCCGGCTATGGGCCAGCAAAGGGTAGAGAGAACCGAGGGATCCGGTCTCGTCCACCTTGGTCACGACGAGCGCGTCGGGGCGAATCCTGGAAAAACGCTGGAGGGTGCGGCTCAGATCCTCCGACTTCTGTGTCGCGGCGACGACGAGAACCGTCCTGAAATCCCAGGAAGGACCCGATCTGAGAACCGACAGGAAAGGGGCCATTTCGTCCGAGCCTCCCTCGGAGCGGCCCGCCGTATCAACCAGAATGACCTCGCTCTCCTGAAGGTGCTCGATCGCCCCGGAAAGCCGGTTCGGGCTGCTCACAACCTCGACCGGAACCCCCATCAGGTCCCCGTAGATCCGCAGCTGCTCGACCGCCCCGATCCGGTAGGTGTCGAAGTTGACGAGCCCCACGGAACGTCTGTGGCGGGCGACGAGCATTGCGGCGATCTTTGCGATCGTTGTCGTCTTTCCGACACCGGTCGGTCCGGCAAAAAGGATGATCTGGGGCCGACCTCCCTGCCGCTCTCCCGAAAAGAGAGATCCGGCGACGGAGAGCTTCTGCGCGACCAGGAACTGGAGAAGCGACTGGACCTGGGAGGAACTCCATTCGACGGGCTGGAAGGAGAGGAGACGAAAGGCTTCCATCAGATCCTGCCGGTCTTCCTCCGGAAAACCGCATGATGCGAGAATTTTGCCGGCTTCCTCTACAGGATCGAAGGGAGGATGGGCCGAAGCCAGGAAGCCGGCCGACAGGGGGCCGACCCTGGACAGCAGTCCCTGGATCTCACGCGAAGATCCTGGTCCCCACTCCCGTTCCATGCGGGCGATGATTTCCCGGAGAGCGTCCATCTCCGAGAGGCGAACGCCTTCCGGGTTTTCCTCAGGCTCACCGGGAAGGTCCCGGGCCCAGGGAGGATCCACCTGGGGAAGCCCGGCCGTGACGACCACGCCTGGAGAAGCGGGAGATCCGGAGCGTTCGGACTTCCGGGAGGAAAGAATGACCGCATCCGATCCCAGTTCTTTTTTGACCTTTCTGAGGGCGTCGTTCATGTCGACCCCCTCGAACGATTTGATCATCATTCCTCACGCCTCCTGATATCGTACGACATCCGACGACTGGATCGGAATATCCGGCGGAATCTCCTGGGGAGACAGGACCGGAAGCGAAGGGAAATAGCGCTCGATGAGCCGCCTGATCCCGAAGCGCGCCTGTGGAGCGACGAGCAGGACCCCCTGGATTCCTCGTTTACCCTGAGACTCAAGGACTCTTCCAAGAGTTGAAAGCAATTTCTGGACCAGTCCTGGATCGAGCGCCAGGGGACGGCCGGTCCCCCCGCCTCCGCCCGAGAGCACCTTCTGGAGTTGCTCCTCCCATCTCGTGTCCAGGCTGATGACGGACAGCTGCCTGGCCCGTCCGGACAGGTAGGGATTGACGATCGTCCTCCCCAGAGCCTGCCGGACCCCTTCGGCCAGGAGTGTCACATCCTTGGCATCCCGCCCGGAGGCGATCTGGTCCGAGAGGGATTCCAGGATAGTCCGGAGGTCCCGGATGGAGACGCGCTCCGACAGCAGCGCGTGCAGGACGGAGACGAGGGTCCCGAGCGCGATCTGCCCCGGGACGAGGTCTTCGACGAGCTTCGGATAGTCCCGGGCCAGGGCGTCGAGCAGCCTCTGTGTCTCCTGGCGTCCCACAAGCTCGTCGGCGTGTGCCCGGAGTATTTCCGTCAGGTGGGTGGCCAGGACCGTCACCGGGTCGACGACCGTCAGCCCGGCCGCTTCCGCCGTCTCCTGCTGCTCGGCCGGTATCCACAAGGCCGGCAGACCGAATGTCGGTTCCTTGACAGGCGTCCCGGCCATTCCCTCGACCGCTCCGGCCGCGTTCATCGCCAGAAGTGAGCCGGGCTTGAGTTCCCAGCGCCCGACCGGATTCCCCTTGAGCAGGATCATGTACTCATCGGGCTTCAGCTGGAGATTGTCCCGGATATGGATCGGAGGAACGATGATCCCGAGTTCCCCGGCCAGCTGTCGCCGGATCCCCTTGATCCTCTCCGTCAGGTCTCCCCCCGCCCCTCCCTCCACGAGGCTCACGAGGCCGTAGCCCACGTTGATCTCGAGAAGGTCCAGCGAGAGAAACTGTTCGATATTTTCCGCGGAGGGGGGCGCCTTCGCCTCTTCCTCCTTCCGGGCGCTTTCGGTCCGGAGGCGGGCCTTTCTGAGCGACCAGGCCACACCTCCGATAGCGCCGCCCATCATGAGGAAGGCCAGATGGGGGAGGCCGGGAACGGCCGACAGGAAAAGAAGGATCGCGGAGGCGCCGCCCATCGCCCGGCTCCGGGAAAAGAGCTGCTCCCGCATGTCCATTCCCAGCTCGTTGGTGGAGGAGGAGCGCGTCACCACGATCCCCGCCGCCACGCTCACGATCAGGGCTGGAATCTGTGCCACCAGGCCTTCGCCGATGGTCAGGAGCGTGTAGACCTGAAGGGCATCCCCCACCGGCATCCCCATGAGAACCGTTCCGATAACCAGGCCTCCCACGATATTGATGAACAGGATCAGGACCGCCGCGATGGCGTCTCCCCTGACGAACTTCGAGGCGCCGTCCATCGCCCCGTAGAACTCCGATTCCCGGGTCAGATCCTTTCGCCGTTTCCTGGCCTCCTCTTCCTTGATCGCCCCCGAGTTCAGATCCGCATCGATGGCCATCTGCTTTCCCGGAAGTGCATCGAGGGTGAAGCGGGCCGCGACCTCGGCGATACGTCCGGCACCCCTCGTCACCACGACAAAGTTGATGACGACGAAAATCAGGAAGATGACCAGACCGACCGCATAGGATCCTCCGATGACGAATCGCCCGAAGGATTCGATGACGTGACCCGCCGCCACCGTCCCGTTCTGACCGTGAAGAAGGATAAGACGGGTGCTGGCGACATTGAGGGAGAGACGGAAGAGCGTCGCCAGAAGAAGGATCGTCGGGAAGAGATTGAACTCGAGGATCGACTTCGTGGTGAGGGCCACCAGAAGGATGATCAGGGAAAAGGCGATATTGGTCGAAAGAAGCAGGTCCAGCATCAGTGGGGGAAGGGGGACGATCATGATGGACAAAAGCCCAACCACCCCAACAAAGACGAAAAGATCGGCCGAACGGCCCTGGAAAAACCCCTTCATGCGCTACCCTTCCCGAACGGGGGCCGGACCACCGGCCCTCTGGTATAGGACGGACAGAATGCGCGCCACCGCCGCATAGAACGACACGGGAATTTCTCGGTCAAGCGGGCAGTCCCGGTAAAGTCCGCGGGCGAGCGGCGGATCCTCAACGACTGGTACGCCCACCTCCCGGGCGGCCTCCCGGATCCGGAAGGCGACCTCGTCGGCGCCCTTTGCGACCACGACCGGAGCCGTCATGGACTCCGGAAGATATTTCAGGACGACGGCGAAATGGGTGGGGTTCGTGATGACCACCGTCGCCCCCTTGATCTTCGACATCATCCGCCGCCTGGCCATCGCGCGCTGGATCGACCGGATGCGGGCCCTGATCTGCGGATCTCCTTCCGTCTCCTTCGTCTCCTCCTTGACCTCGGCACGCGTCATGCGAAGTCCACGCATCAGGATGAAGCGCTGGAAAAGGTAGTCTCCGAGGGCGAGCGCCATATACAGGGGCAAAAAGGCGACGAGGACCAGGAAAGCCATCCGATAGAGGGCTCCGATCATCCGGTGAGGGCCGGTCTCGACCAGGGCCGGAAGGGAGAGCCAATTGTTCCTGAGCGCGACGAACAGGATGAGAAGGGAGAGAATCACCTTGACGAGATAGCGCCCCAGCTCTTCGAGAGAGCGGACCGAAAAAAGCCGCTTCAGTCCCTGGGAAGGAGAGATCCGGTTCCAGCGCAAGGCGGCGGCCTTGGGGCTCCAGACAAAGCCTCCCTGAAGCAGGAAGGCCGCCACTCCGAACAAGAGGAATCCCGCCAGGACGGGGAGCGTCGTTCCCATCTCGTGCAGAACCAGTTTCGTGACGAAGGGAGAGATCGAATCCGGCGAAATCCGGAGAGTTCCGGCATGGTTCAGATAGTAGGCCATGTCCTCCTTGAGTCGGGTGACGAGATCGGCACCATAGGCGACCATGAGAATCAGGGATGCCATCAGAAAGAAAAAATAGCCGACCTCCCGGCTTCTTGCGACCTGACCTTCCTCGCGCGCCTTTTCAAGGCGCCGCGCAGTCGGCTCTTCCTGCCGGAGCTGTCCCGAGTTGTCGTTATCCGCCATGGCCGGACATCACCTTCAGAAGATCGTCCAGGGTTCCCCCCAGTCCCCCCATCGAGCGGGCCAGGACCGCGCTGAAAAAAGGAAGGCCCAGCAGCGTGAGAAGGAGCCCCCCCAGCACCATGACCGGCAGACCCAGCGAGATGAGGTTCATCTGGGGCATCATTTTCGACAGGAACCCCAGGACGAGGTTCAGGACAAGCCCCCCCACGATGAAGGGGGAGGCGAGGACCAGTCCGAGTGTCATCATCGAGCCGACGAGGTGGGTGATTCCCGCGAAATAGCTGTCGGAGAAAGTCCCGCCTCCCACCCGGATCACCTCATAGGACCGGGCCAGGGTCCATAAAAGGGCATACTGGGCATTGGTCGCGAGAAAGACAAGAAAGGCCACCTGGGCCTGGAAATTCCCCAGGAGGGGCACCTCCGCCACACCCAGGGGATTGATGACATCCACGATCCCGAAGCCCGCCTGAACTCCGGCGAGCTGACCTCCCAGGGCGACCGCCGCGAAGATCAGGTAGGCGCAGAACCCGATCGAAACACCCACCATGAACTCCGAGAAGATCTCGAGAAGAAGGGTGTCGTACCCGCTTTCCTGGAAGGGAATGCGGGCCCCCACCAGAGGGAAGAGAAGTGCCGACAGGGCGACGGCGGCGAGGGCCTTGATGCGCGTCGGCACGGCCCTGGCATTGAAGGCGGGCATCGCGATCAGGACCCCGCTCGTCCGGGAAAGGATCAGCACGAAGAGTTCCGGATCCCATCGGGACAGGGAGAAAAGGTGCATGAATGGGCTGGCGTTCACCGAGTCAGCCCCGGCAACTGGGCAAAGAGGCCCTGGGTGTAGTCCACCATGAGTCGCACCATCCAGGGCATGAGGGCAAGAAGAACGCCCCCCACCGCCGCCACCTTGGGCAGAAAGGAGAGCGTCATCTCGTTTATCTGTGTCACGGCCTGGAGAAGGCTCACCACCACCCCGACCAGAAGGCTGACGAGAAGAACTGGCAGGGTCAGTACCAGTGCCACCCTCATGGCTTCGTGGGTCAGATCGACGGCGGTCTGGAGATTCATGTCATTCCTCCTTTAGTGAAAACTCTGGACCAGGGAGCCGACGATCAGGGTCCAGCCATCCACCAGAACGAACAGGAGAATCTTGAAAGGCAGGGAGACGACGGTCGGGGGGAGCATCATCATGCCCATGGACATCAGGACCGACGAGACGACCACGTCCAGAATGAGAAAGGGAAGGTAGATCATGAACCCCATTTCGAAGGCCGTCGAGAGTTCGCTCACGACGAAGGCCGGAATCAGGACATAGGTGGGAATCTCCTCCCGCGTCCCGGGTGTCTCTGGCAGATGGGCGATCCGCTCGAAGAGCGCCAGATCCTTTTTCCTGACCTGCCTGAACATGAAATCCCGAACGGGAGCCATTCCCCGGGAGAGCGCCTCGTCAGAACCGATCTTTTTGTCCAGATAGGGCGTGATCGCCGTCTTGTTCATCGTCTGCCAGACCGGGGCCATGATGAAGAAGGTCAGGAAAAGGGAGAGACCGATCAGGACCTGGTTCGGGGGCACCTGGGCCGTGCCGAGTGCCTGTCTCATAAAGGAGAGGACCACCACGATCCGCGTGAAGGAGGTCATCATCACAAGAATGGCCGGGGCCAGGGACAGAACGGTCAGCAGAAGAAAGAGCTCGACCGTCATCGCAACCTGGGATGGCTCCGGATTCCCGTTTCCGAAGGAGAGATGGATGTCGGGAAGAGGCGCCACGGGAGCGACCGTCAGATCCTTCGCCAGGGCCGCGTCCTGGCAGACGCCGGCTAGGAGCATGGCGGCAAGGAGTGTCGCGACCGCCGGGCCGAGGCGGACTCTCATACCGTCCACCGGCTGCTCCGCTCGGAGGAGCCCCGCTCCCTGGAGAGCGCTCCGATCCTGTCCAGTGCCTCGCGCACGGCGGCGTCGAATGAGGCCGGGTCCTGTCCCGAAGACCGGGCGGAGGCGGCGGCGGAAGGCGTCTGGGAACGGGATGCGGGAGCTGCGGGTGGGGCCGATGATGACGCCCGTGGGGAAGGCTCGTCGATCTTTCCCAGAAGGGAGATGCCCGACGGCGCGATTCCTACCAGGAATGAGTGACCCGCAACCGTCACCAGGGCAATCTGGGCGCGGGGGCCGAGCGACCGGGTCGACCGGATTTCGATCTCAGCTTCCGGTCTTCGGGAGGCGAGGAGTTTCTGGCGCTGGAGAAACCGCACCACCCAGACCCCCGCGAGAAAGAGTGCCAAAACGAAGATGAGCGAGCCCAAAAGCTTCGCGCCTATGAACAGAAGACTCGCGTCGTGGCCCTGAGACGTTGTGATCATGAATCTGCCTCCCTGATGGATGCCTGAAGGTCCGGCATCAAAGCTTCTTCACCCGGTCGATGGGGCTGACGATGTCGGTCAGCCGGATGCCATACTTGTCGTTGACCAGAACCACGTCCCCGCGGGCCACCAGCTGGTCGTTGATGAGAACCTCCATCGGTTCGCCGGCCAGCTTGTCGAGCTCCACGACCGAACCCTGGCCCAGCTGCAGGAGATCCTTGATGAGCATCCGTGACTCTCCCACACGGACCGAAATGGTGAGGGGAACATCCAGAAGGTAATCCAGACTCAGGGGGGGTTCGTGGGTCCTGGGCGGCCCCTGGGGTTCTTCGCGATCCTTGCCGGCTTCATTCTTGGCCAGGTCCTCTTCCCATGCCCTCGCCAGTGCTTCCTCGTCCAATGGTTCGTCAGCCATCGATCCTCCCTTTCCGCATGCCCTTCGCTCCGGCGCCGGTGCGAAGGCGCCGGGTCTTCCCCCTACTGAATCACGAACTCCGTGAAATAGACATCGGTGACCTTTCCCGAATCGAGCCTAGCATTGATCCTGTGGCGAATTTCGTCCTTCAGAGCCAGCTTGCCTCCCGTCGACTGGAGATCCCCCACCGTCTGGGCACCCAGAAGAATCAGAATCGCGCTCTGGATCTCGGCCATCCGGTAGTCGATCTCCTTGGCCGTCACCGCCCGGTCGAGTTTCAGAGCAATACGGACCTTCAGGTACTGGGGTGCGCTTCCGGGCGGACCGGAAAGGTTGACGACGAACGGCTTGAGATCGATGATCGGATGTTCCTTGATCATCTTCTCCATCTCCTTGGGGGTCAAGTGATGGTGCCGCTCCTCGGAGGATCCCTTTTTCTTGTGGTGAAGGAAGAAGAAGGCTCCTCCTCCCCCGAGGATAAGCAGGATCGCCGCAACGACGACGATCAGCATCTTCTTGGATCCTTTCTTTTCTTCCCCCTGCCCTTCTCCGCCCTCTTCTTCCTCAGCCATCGGTCTCTCCCGGATTGCGTCCGCCTGTCCGGATAGTCTCAGGATCCCCCGAAACCGGTCCGCACCTTCTTTTCGACCTATGATAAGCAAAACGTGTACCAAACAAAAATGGGCCTTCCGGCAGGATTGACCGGAGGGCCCATTTCTTCTTCAAGACATTGTTGCCGCGAGATTATCCAATACGCGTCAGCAGAGTGTTCATAAGCTGGTTGTCGGCGGATATGACAGAGGCGTTGGCCTGATAGCCCCTCTCCGCCGAAATCATGTCAATCATTTGACGCCCGAGATCCACATTGGATTGCTCAAGAGAATTGGCCAGGACCTGCCCTCTCCCCCCCTGATTGGCCCGGCCGATATTCGCGATCCCGGACCCGATGCTTTCCTGGTAGAGATTTCCTCCGATGCTGACCAGACCGTTGGGGTTGTTGAAGGTCGATACCGCGATGGCCCCGAGGTTGTGTTCCGTCCCGTTCGAGAATGAACCGACAATTCGTCCCTGCCGGTCGATCGCGATATTTGACAGGTCTCCCGCCTTGTAACCGTCCTGCGTCTCCTCGATCGTCGTGGAGGGCTCGGCGTATTGGGTCAGGTCCAGGACCTGCCGGGTGATCCCGTCCTTCCTGTTTTCAGGAACCTTCTGTCCGGGTTTGGGAATGAAGAGCGACAGGGTGACCGGCGTGGAGGCCTTGTCGTCGAGGGCCATGGTGTAGTCCACGCTCTGCACACCGGAGGCGTCGAGCTTTGTCGGAGACCCGCCGTAGTTGACATTGGCCACATTGCCGTTGCCGTCGAAGTTGATCATGGCCACCATGCCCTTGATCGTCGTGGCCTTTCCGCCCGCCGAGGAGGTATAGGTGACGCTGCCTCCCCCCTTGGTCAGCTTGGCCCCGTCGAGAGTGGCCTCCACCGCCCACTGGCCCACCGTGTTGGTGGGGTGGAACTTGTAGGTGAGAAGATGCTCGATGCCGAGAGAGTCGAAGATATTGCTGGATTTCGAAAACGTCTTTCCGGCCTTCAGCTTTTCCGTCATGTTGGCATCAAGGTTGATCCGGGAATAGACATTCTGGGAGGCCTTGGGGGGAATGGTCGACTGGGGCACGCCCAGGTCCCCGACCTTGGGCTGAATCCGGCCGGCGGCATCTGCCGAATAACCTTGGAGGATGTGCCCCCCCTGATCGACGATCTTGCCATTCCGGTCGAGGGAGAGCGCTCCGTTTCGCCCATAAAGGATCGCACCGGTGCTGCTGCGGAAGGAAAAGAACCCGTTCCCCTGAATGGCCAGGTCGAGGGCGTTGCTCGTGGATTGGACCGATCCCTGGGTGAAGAGGGGCTCGATGGACTCGACGTAGACCCCGGACCCCGGCTGTGATGGCCCGACCGCGTTCGATTTTCCGGCCAGGGTCTGACCGTAGATATTGGCGAATACGGCCCGTCCCGACTTGAACCCGACCGTATTCATGTTGCTTATGTTGTTTCCGATCACCGACATGTCCGTTCCCATGGCGGATAGACCGCTGTTGGCGACATACATGGACGAAAGAATACCCATGGCAATTCCTCCTGGACAGAATGAATGTTATCGAGCACTCAAAGCCGCCTTCGGTCCGGCCCGAAAGCGGAAGATCACAGCGTATGGTGAATCGAGGGCGAAGACTTTACGGGTCCTTTCGCATAGGAACCGGACGGTGGATGCGACCCGGCCAGCGGTTTTAGCGCGGAAACGGGGGCCGGTCCGGACGCATGTTCTTTTTCCCTGAGGACGCCCACATGGGTGATATCCGACAGATCGACCTTTTCGCCGTCGACCTCAAGGCGGGGGCGCGTCCCGGAAAAGAGAACCCCCGTGACGATGCCGGTCCGGAGAGGAGAGGCAATGACAGGACGGTTCTTGACGTCGCGGGCCACGACCTCGAATTCGTACCCTCCCGGTGGAGCCATCGTTCCTCGGTTGCTCAGACCATCCCACGCCACATGCTGATTCCCAGCCTCCATCGGTCCCGCCTTGAGAGTGCGGACTAGCTGGTGCCTGGCCCCGTAAATGTAGACGGTGGAATGGGCGGCCGGTTTCTCGAGGCGGAATACCAGGTTTGCGGATTCGTGAGGGTTCCGGACGAAGCGATTTCCCTTCATGAAGACCTCCCGGCCCAGGAATCCCACCATCTGAAGAGAGTCGGCCTCTTTTCCCTGATTGGCCATGCCGTCCATCTTCTTGTTCAGGTGGACCAGCTGGTCGAGCTGGGAAAACTGGGCCAGCTGCGAGGCGAATTTCCTGTTGTCCATCGGATGAAAGGGATCCTGGTACTGGAGCTGACGGATCATGATGTTCATATAGTCCTCCATCCCCAGCTTCTTTTTCAGGGGTGGAGGGAGCTTGGAGGGCGTGAGCCGCTTCTCCGACTCCTTCCGGATGGTCCGGATATCGTTTTGTTCGGTCTTGACGATCATGATCTTCTCCTTGGAAAAGGGTTCAGGCGATCCGGTGATAGCCTGCGTTCTTGACGCTTTCCCCCGATGCGGCGGGAGCCTCGCCCTGATTTCCTCCCACCGCCGACACCCCTTCATCGGCCCCGGGAGACGCGCCCGAAAAGGTTCCGCGACCTCCCTCCCGACCGGACGCTCCGGCCTCCGGTCGCCCCTGGCTGGCAAGGTCCGCTCCCTGGGAAGAGCCTCCGGCCACTCCATCATCACGATTTCCCCCCGAGGAGGCTCCATCCCCCCCGGCCGCACCACCGCCGCTTCCGGCCGCCGACAACCCCTGAAGCGAGGCGTCCCCCAGTCCCGGAGGACTCTGGGAGACGACCTGAAACCTGTCGAGGACAAATCCTGTCTGGGACAGGGACTCCTTGATGCTTCCCTCTTTTTCCGAGAGCAGGTGGCGAATCCGCGGATCGTGCGAGGAGAGCTCCACCGTGACGAGACGGGTGTGAGGATCGACGTGAACACGAACACCCACGGGACCCAGGTGGGGAGGCTTCACCTCCAGGGCCACCCGGCCTCCGCCCTCCCGGGCCAGCTGGCCTACGCGTGCCGACATCCCGTCAGGAATCGCCGGCGACTGGGTGGTCTCCTCTCCCGGGGCTGGCCCTCCGACAGTGCTCCCATCCAGAACACCGGGGGAGGAAGTCTGAAGGGCCGGACTCCCCCCCTCTTTCCCATGGAGCGCAATCTTTTCAAGAGATTTGTCCGGATGGGGAAACGGAGAGGGTTTCGAATCGGCGGACACCTCTTTTCCAAGGGAGGGATCCTCCCGCTGGAAGGAGGACCTCTCCGGAAGGAACATTTTTTCCAGCGGAGGCCTTCCCGGGGAAAGATCCGCCTCGTCCGGAATCAATACCGTCTTTTCCGAAGAGAGTGCCTTCGATTCCTTCGGGACGGGACTCGACCTCATTTCCGGCATGGAAGGCGCGAGCGGTTTGATTGCCTCCCCGGAAAACAGCGCCCCGGAGGGATCAGCGCTCTTCGGGAATGGAGTGGGAAGAGCCTCGGGGAGGGGTGGCCTTTTTCCGACCACCGTCAATTGTGATGATGGATGCGATGGGGAATGACCCTGGGGACCCCAAAGAATGCGAGAGGATCGTGAAGGCTCCGCCGGGGATGGCCGGGAAAGAGACGCCTTTTTTTTCGGGGAAGGTTCGGGAATGGGCATCGCCAGAGACAGGAGCGCCCCCTCGGACGGCGTCGCCTTTTTCTTGCGGGACTGGCCGGAAGTCCTGGGGTGATCCCCGCGGAAATTTTTGCCCGTTCCCTTTCCTGGCCGGGTCTCCTCCGGATTCTCTCCATCCGGGATTGGAGCGGAGCGGCTCTGGAGGGCCCCCCTGAAGATCGCCGCAAAGGAGCTTTTTTTGTGTGCGGAGGATTTGCCGGAACGCGTTTTCGCCTCGCTCCCGGCTTCTTTCGCCGGCCTCGAGGCGTCCTTTTTCTCAGACCTTTCGGGATCCGGAGTGTCCTTTTGCCCCCGGACGGGAGCGGACTCCGGTATTTTGTGAAGAATGGATGATGGTGCTGTCCCCATGACGACGCCCCTTTCGATAGAGATTCACCGACCGCCTCCCCGCGCGGAGGAATCTCCGGCCATCTCGACCGAGATTTTCGCCGCAACGCGAGGATCCACGTACCGCATGATGCGTGACGCCTTCCGTGGATTCATTCCCGAGAACAGCGTCAGGCGGAGTTTCTCCGGCATGACATTGATCTGGGAGGCCGCCGTCCGTGGGGCCATCGATTCATAAAGCCTGATGAGACGTCTGACATTCTTCTTCTTGAGCGACCGGTAAAGCGCGAGCTTCCTGTCGATTTCTCCGAGAATCTTTTTGTTTCTCTGAATCTCCCTGTCGAGATCCTGCTTCATCAGAAGGAGGCGGCGCTCCTCCCCGGAACTCGACGGTGCGCTTGCCGGAGGAGGCGCGGAAGCGGCGTTGGTCTCCGGACGAGCAGTCAGCCCTGAAAGGATCAGAAGCACCGCCATCCCCAGTCGTTCCAGAAGAAGCGCCAGGTTCCTCTTCATGAGCCTTCCCCGTCGCGAGGATTGCGTCCGAATCCTCGGGACTGGATCCAGAGGTCCAGGGAACGCTCCTCCATGCGCATGGTCCGCCTCCGCTCCCCATCCCTGTGCCGTTCCCTCAGGATCAGGATCTTTTCCTTTTCCATCAGGGCCTTCTTCCAGAGCTCCCTGACCCGCTCGAACTCGTCTTCGACCAGTTTTTCGCGGCGTTCCTGCTCCCCGATTTTCTGATCCATATGGGAAAGCCACCCGTACCAGGCCAGCAGAAAGCCGGTATCCGCCGGATTGCGGTCCTCCTGGCCGAAAGCCAGACCCTCCTCCTTCCGTCGATGCATTTCCCGGGTCCGCTCCTTCTCGCGGGACCTCTCGCCTCCGATCCTCGAAAGGTCCCGTTCGACCGTCTCGAGCTCGGCCTCCCTGACGGCCAGGACGGATTCCAGGGTAAAGGGACGCTCTGCCATCTCAGGAAACTCCCCCGCTCAGGATCGTCACGTCTCTTCCATCCCCGCATCCTCCAGGGACCGGGCGAGGTCCTGGAAGGACTGCTCAAGGGAAACGGGCTCCTCCCTCGACTGGCGCAAAAAATCCGTCATTGCTTCGTGGAGGCGGACCGCCCGGTCGAGGAGAGGATCGGTCCCCGAAACATAGGCACCGATCCGGATCAGATCCTCCGACCTCCGGAACAACCCGTACAGCCGTCTCCATTCCCGGGCCCTCTCCTGGATCTCCTCCGGCACGATGTCGACCATCACCCGGGATAGACTGTCTACGGGGTCGACGGCGGGAAAGACCCCTTCCTGGGCCAGCGCCCTGGACAGATGGACATGTCCGTCGAGAATGGCTGTCAGGGCTTCCGAAAGGGGGTCGGAGGGAACATCCTCCCCCTCGACCAGAACGGTGAAGATCCCGGTGATGGATCCGGCACCCTCCCCGCAGCCGGCCCGCTCGATCAGCCGGGGAAGCTGGGCGAAGACCGACGGCGTGTATCCCCGGGCCGAAGGAGGCTCCCCCGTGGCCAGACCTATCTCTCTCTGGGCTCCGGCATAGCGGGTCAGGGAATCCATGACGAAAAGAACGCGCTTTCCAAGATCCCGGAACATTTCGGCAATCGACATCGCCAACAGAGTCGCCCGGGTCTTGAGGAGAGGGGGCTGCTCGCCCGTTGCCACCACGATCACCGAGCGGGACAGCCCTTCCGGACCGAGATCCCGCTCGAGAAACTCCCGAACCTCGCGCCCCCTTTCCCCCACCAGGGCGATGACATTGACGTCGACGTCGGCATTCCGGGCCATCATGCCGATCAGGGTGCTTTTGCCGACTCCAGGGCCGGCGAAGATACCGATCTTCTGACCGATCCCGACGGTGGCGAGGGCATTGATCGAACGGACCGAGAGATCGAGCGGACGATCGATCCGCTGCCGTTTCAGTGGATTGATAGGGCGGCCGCGAAGCGGCATCTCGATATTTCCTGCAGGAAGAGGGATGCCGTCCAGGGGATGGCCGAGGGGATCGATGACGCGCCCCAGCCACTCGGGAGAAAGAAAGACCGAGGTGATCCGGCTTTTTCTCATGAGGCGGGTTCCGGGTCTGACCCCTTCGAGATCCCCAAGAGGCATCAGAAGGGTCCGCCCCTCCCGAAAGCCGACCACTTCGGCATCGATCGGGGGATCGGAAAGAAGGGTGCCGATCTCCCCAACCCCCAGGCTCATCCCCTTGGCCTCGATCATGAGCCCCACCCCCTGGACAACCAGGCCTCCTTCCTGGTCGGGACTCCATCCCGACAAAAGACGGTCCATCGCGCGTCCGGCGGAACCGAGCCAAAGATCGGCTTTTTCCCCTTCCATCCCGATCTTCATGGCCGTTCTACCTCTCCGTCCGGGCCCGCGATCTCCGGAATGGGGCCAGGATCGGCGCGGGAAAGAGTTTTCCGAAGAGAGTCTCCGGCGGACGCGGGATCGAATGCGACGATCCGGTCGGAAAACCGGAGTTCCACATGCCGGGGCGGAAGGTCCGGCGCGATGCCCAGTCGGATTCCCCGCGCCGCGAGCTCTTCCGGAAATCCGGGATCGAACTGCCTGACCAGGTGAAAGTCGGATTCCGGTACCAGAAGTTCACCCTCGCGCCCGGAGGCATACTCTCCCACCATTCTCTCAAGCAGTTTCCGGAGAATCCGCGGGCGACCCTCCTCATCACCAAGAATCTTCGACAGCGCCTTTTCCTGAAGATCGACCAGAACGGGAAGAAGTGCCCTGAGCCGATCGCTCTCGAATGCGGAGATTTTCGACGCCCAATCGAGCCAGGCCTGGCGGAGAGGCTCCATGTCGGAGCGGGCCCTCTCGAGGCCTTCGGCGTACCCCGCCTCGAAGCCGGCCTTTCGGGCCTCCTCTTCGACTCTTCCCAGCTCCTCCGACCTTTGGAAGAGATCATCCTCCTTACCGGACTCAGGTCCCCCGGCCGGAGATTCCCTGTCCGGGGTTCGGCCCCGCCCCTTCTCCCCCGCCTGTCCGACCAGATTCTCGAAATTCCATCCCTTGAACCCCCGACCGACACTAGACAATCTGTTCTCCTCCCCGTCCGAGGATCACCAGTTTTCCTTCGGCTTCGAGGCGGCGGACCGCCTTCATGATCTCCGCCTGAGCCGACTCCACGTCCTTGAGTGGAATCCCCCCCATCGAGTCGATGTCCTCCTTGAGGGCCGCCTGGGCCCGGGTCGACATGTTGGAGAGGATTTTTTCCTTCACGGCATCTCCGGCTCCGCGCATGGCCTTGGTGAGAACGTCCCGGGAGACGCTCTGCAGAAGGGCCTGGATCCCCCGGTTGTCCACCATCACGAGGTCGTCGAATACGAACATGAGAGCCCGGATCTGCTCGGCCACCGACTGGTCGTTCTGGCCGATGAAGTCGAGGATTCCTTCCGAAGTCGACCGATCCATCTCGTTCAGGAGATTGGCCGTCTTTTCGATCCGGCTCACGCCCAGGCTTGTCAGCGACCCTCCCATCATCTGGATCTCGGTGGAGATCACCTCTTCGAGATCCCGGATCACCTGGGGGCTGATGTCCTCGAGGGTCGCCATCCGGAAAACAACGTCCGCCTTCAGGGCTTCGGGCAGATAGGCCAGCACGTTGGCCGTCTGGTTCGGGTTCAGATAGTTCAGGATCAGGGCGATCGTCTGGGGATGCTCGTTTCTGATCAGATTGGCGATCGATTTGGGGTCCATCCACTTGAGGGACTGGAGATTGGTCCCTTCCTGATCGTTCATGCTTTCGAAAATCTGGTCGGCCTGCTCCTTGCCCAGTGACTTTTCCAGAATTTCGCGCATGTATTTCTCCCCCATCCGAGGAAGGCCTCGCGTCGCCTTGTAGACGACGGAAAACTCCCCCATCACCTCGTCGATCTCCTCCGAGCTGACCTCGCCCATCTGTGCGATGAGGCTCGAGATCACACCGACCTCCTTGATGTCGAGCTGCTTCAGGATCTCAGCGGCGACCTCCGGTCCGACGGCCGCGATAAAGATCGCCGCCTTCTCAAGCCCGGAAAGCTTCCTTTTGGCCAACGCCTACCCCTCCTATTTTTCCTTGAGCCACAACCGCAGGACCTGCGCGGCTTGGGAGGGATCCTCCTGCGTCATGCGGGCAATGTCTTCCTTGCTGGACCTGACGGCTTCGCCTTCTTCCTCGCGCATGGGGACCGCAATCCCCGCCGGACCCTGGGCCGGCAGGGGGACGGACTTGGTGACCATGCTCTGGAGAATCGGCTTCAAGATGAAGAGGCTGAAGACCAGGACGAGAAGGCCGCCCAGGAATATTTCCAGAAGCGGCATGAAGGGTTTGAGCCGCTCGGCCATCCGGGCTTCCTGATTCTGGGGTCTTTCCGACTCGGGCCTTACGAAGGGTACGGAATCCACCACGACGGTATCGCCCCGGGCCGGATCATACCCGATCGCGTTCTGCACGATGCGGGTGAAGGAGGCGATCTCTTCGGGCGTTCGCGGTTCGTAGACTGTCGTATCCCCCTTTTTGCCCGTCACCGTCCGCGTCTTGCCATTGACCAGAACGGAGACGGAGATTCGGGCGATCGTGCCGGTGGGCTCGACGATATGGCTCATCGTGTGGCTCACGTCGTAGTGCTCGATATCCTTTTTCTTGGAATACCGGGTCTGTGTTCCGTTTTTTGGGCCCAGTGGGGGACTCGCGACCTTTCCGTTGGGGCCGGGAATGTTGCTGAGAACACCGGGAACGCCCACGGGAACGATTCTCGATCCGGAGGATTTTTCCCGAAGCTTTTCACGTTCCGCGAGCGCCCGTCCCTTGGGATCGAACTGTTCCTTCGTCTCCTCGACGCGCCTGAAATTGAGCGTCGCATTGACACGAACTACCGACTGCCCTTCCCCCAGAACCTGATCCAGCATGGTCTGAACCCGCTTCCGGAGACGGTGCTCCACCATGGACTGGTAAGAGAGCTGCGCCTTGGTGAGCTCCCCCGGGAGGAGCCCGGGCCTCTTCCGGTTTAAGATCGTGCCGGTGTTGTCGACGATCGTCACATGATCGGGGGTCAGTCCCTCCACCGCATTGGCCACCAGATGAACGATGCCATTCACCTGGTCCCGCGCAAGCGTCCGCCCCGGCTTCAGGCGAATCAGCACGGAGGCGTGTGCCCCTTTCTGGTGGCGGAGAAAAACTGACCTGCGGGGAAGGACGATGGACACCCGAGCCAGTGCGATCGGACTCATCTCCTCGATCGTCCGGTCGAGCTCCGACTGAAGGGCCTGCAAGTACTGCACATGCTGCACGAAATCCGTCGTCGTGAGAGAGGGGTGGTCGAAGATGTCGAAGCCGGCTCCGTGATGGCGCGGAAGCCCTTCGTCGGCCAGCTCCATCCGGAGCGTGTAGACCTGACTCTTGGGGACCCGGATCACTCCTCCCTTGGTGGAGACGGCATAGGGGATACCCATCCGGTCGAGCTTTTGCTGGATTTCGAAAGAGTCGACAGGCGACAGTCCCGAATAGAGGACCGCCCGGTCGACTGTCTTTCCGGCGAATCCCAGGAATATCATGACGCCGACCAACAGGACGCCCAGAATCCCCGCCACGATTTTTTGCATCATGGTGAGGCGGCCGAACCACAGGGAAACGGTTTCGGAAATCTTGCGGAATATGTCCATCAGACCCCTCTTTGATCCTTAAGCCCTTACAAAGGCATGTTGTTCATTTCCTGGTAGGCCTTCACGATCCGGTCCCGGACCTGCATCATCAGGTGAAAGGAAACATCGGCCTGGGCCATTTCAATCATCGTCTGGTGGAGGGTCACCCCGTCCTGTCCCGTCGAGAATTCCTGGATCGTCTTGTCCGCTTCCGTCTGGAGCGAATTGACCCGGGCGATCGAATCCTTCAGGACATGGACGAAAGACTCTTCCCCCGATGACGGGGGCTGCGCCCTTTCGGGAGTCTCCTCCCGGGATACCGGCGCAAAAGGTTCCGTTTTTCCGATCCGCGTCTCGTCGATCATACCAAACCTCCCTTTTTACCCCCGTTCCCCCTAAACATGGATCGTCAGATCCTTCGAGGCCATCCTTTTTGTCGTGTCGAGGGCGGTCAGATTGGCTTCATAGGCCCGGGAGGCATCGATCAGATTCGTCATCTCCTCGAGCTTCGAAACATTCGGACGATAGACGAATCCCTCGGAGTCGGCATCGGGACTCTGGGGATCGTATACCTTGTTGAGTGGGCGGGGATCCCGGACCATGCCGAGAACCTTGACCTCCTTGACGGGGCTTTGCGACGGAGCCTTGAGAATGTCCGAAAAAGACTGGCCGGGGGCGACGGCGGCGAAGATGACATCCCGCCGCTCGTAGGTTCCCCGCTCATTTCCCCGTGTGGAATCGGCATTGGCGAGGTTTCCCGCCAGAACGTTGAGTCTCACCCGTTCGGCTTCGAGTCCGGACCCCGAGATTCTGAGCGCGTCTGAAAATCCCACGACTACCTCCCTTCACCCGAAATGGCGTCACCCATCATCCGGTACTTCCATCCGGCCATGGAGGCCAGGGCGTTGTAATTGCCGGTGTTCGCGGCCAGCTTTTGCATTTCAAGTTCGATATTGACGGTGTTGAGATCATTGCCGACAGTCTCGTCCGTGTTGATGGTGAGGCGGCCCTCCGTGTGTTCGAGTTCCCTTCGATCCGGCGATTCCATGGCCTTCGCAAGCTCGCCCTTGAAGGAAAGGTCCCGTGCCATGTATCCCGGAGTATCCTGGTTGGCAATGTTGCTCACCAGGAGAAGATGCCTCCGCGAGCGTAGATCCATCGTCACCTTGAGAAGATCGGTCGTCCTGTCAAAAAGATGGACCTGGCTCATGATCGCCTCCTCCTGCTTAAAAAAAAGCAATAATCATACCAAGCACTCAATGGGCTTTGGTCAGTGAATTCCAAAAAAGAACAAGGTCAGGGAAACGGAGGTTTGCTCTCTTTCGCAGGGAAATTTTTTCCCGGTCATGCGATTTCCTCCCCGCCTCCCTCCCCACCGGTGATCCCGTATTCGGAAAGCTTGTTCCGGAGGGTGCGGACATTGATTCCCAGGAGCCTCGCAGACTGGGCCTTGTTCCCGCCGCAGGATGCCAGGGTCCGGAGGATCAGCTCCCGCTCGACCTCCCAGACCGAACGCCCGGGACGAATCCCCGCATCGGACTCCTCCCCTCTCGCAGGATCGTCTGCCTCAGGATCAAGAAGATCAGACACATGGGAGGGAAGGATCGTCCGTCCCTCGGCCAGGAAGGCCGCCCGCGTAACGACGTTTTCGAGCTCCCGGACATTGCCGGGCCAGGGGTGGCGGCCGAGAAGCTCGAGCGTCTCCGGAGCGAATGGGCCCACCGCCATGTGTTCCTTCTCGAATGCCTGCCGGAATCGTTCCGCGAGGAGGGGGATGTCCTCCATCCTCTCCCGAAGGGGGGGAAGGGCGACGGGAAAGACCCTCAGACGGTAATAGAGGTCTTCCCGGAATCGACCGGCCCGCACCTCCTCCTTCAGATTCCGGTTCGTCGTGGCGATGATCCGGATGTCGACCGGAACCGGACGCGTTCCTCCGACCCGGTCGATCTCGCGTTCCTGGATCACCCGAAGGAGCTTGGCCTGAAGGGCGAGTTCCATCTCTCCGACCTCGTCCAACAGGAGTGTTCCGGAATGGGCGAGTTCGAACTTGCCGATCTTCCGGGCTAGTGCCCCGGAAAAGGCCCCCTTTTCGTACCCGAAGAGCTCCGATTCGAGGAGGTTGTCCGGGAGAGCGGCGCAGTTGACCGCGACAAAAGGACGGTGGGCGCGGGTCGAACGCTCGTGCAGGTAGCGCGCAAGAAGCTCCTTGCCCGTTCCGCTTTCTCCTTCGATCAGGATCGTCGCAGGAGTCGAGGCGACCGCATCGATCATTCCAAGGATCCTGATCATTGCAGGATTCCGGGTTCTGATCGGGCGGGAGACGCTTTCCCAGGGACTGCGGCCCCCCGTACCCCCAGTGGCGCCCACCGATCTGTCCTCCTGTGAAGGATTCGGGGAGGGCTCCAGGATCTTTCTCAATTCCTCGGCCTTGAAGGGTTTCGTCAAAAAATTGACTGCCCCCTGTTTCATTGCCGCCACTGCCTGGGGAACCGTTCCGTAGGCCGTCATCAAAATGACACGGGTCAGGGGAGATTTCTCCTTCAGGCGGGAGAGAAGCTCCCAACCGTCCACGGAAGGCATGCGAACATCGCTGATCACCCATCCGTATTCCTCCCGGGATATTTTCTCGATAGCCTCGGCCCCGTTCTGGGCGAGACTGACCCTGTAACCGTCCCGGCGAAGGGTCTCCCTGAGGGCGATCGCCATTTCCGGTTCGTCATCGACGACAAGAACACTTCCGGCTTCCTGGGGACTCACCTGGCGCCTCCTTCATTTCCATTGGCCGACTTTGACCGAACGCGTCCCGGAGGAAGGGACAGGGAAAAAACCGTCCATTCCCCCTCACGATCGTAGCGAATTTCCCCCCCATGGGCCACGGCAATGTTGTGGACGATGGAAAGCCCCAACCCGGTTCCTTTGGCCCGCGTGGTGAAAAAGGGGTCAAAAATTCGCTCAGCCACATCTTCAGCAATTCCGATGCCATTGTCTTTCACGATAAAAAGGTAACTCCTGTCACGGGCTACAAGAGATTCCAGCCGGAGCTCCCTTGATCGATTCTCCGAAGACGGGACCCCCAAGAGGGCCTCGAGCCCGTTGCCGAGAAGGTTGAAAAGGGCATGGGTGATAAGTTCCTCGTCGACACAAAGAAGGACACTGGAGGAATCGGGCACCCGACGGAATGTCAGTGTTCTGGCAGAGCGGGAGCGAGAGGCGGAGTGGACCATGCGGGAGAAATCGTCGGCAATGCGTCCAATCAGGGTCCCGGCGTCAAACCATCCTTCCTGGAGATCCGGAGTTCGGGTGTGATAGAGAAGATTTCCGATCAGACGATCCATGGAGGCGATCGAGGTGGTCATATGTCCGAGGTATTCCCTTCCTTCGGGTGTTGTCGCGTCTTTTGTCAGCAGGGCAGCAAACAGCTCGAGACTTCCGAGAGGGTTCCGGAGCTCATGGGCGATTTGGGCGATCATTTCCCCCATCGCCCGAAGTCTCCGGTCCCGGGCCATCTCCTCCTCCATTTCACGAATCCGGGTCACATCGGTAAAAATGAAGACATAGCCGATCGCGCCTCCTTCCGGACCCGGAACTGGGCGTCGCACCACTCCCCAGGACCGACTCCGGTCGTCGAAGGCGGCATCCTCGCTCCCGTCCGGAGGCCACAGCCCTTTCCTCTCAAGCAGGGGCAGGATAGACCCTTCGGAAATCCCGGAAAAAACCTCCATGGCCGGATTCCGGTAAAGAACGGAACCTCCCGGCGAAAGAACAAGAACACCGGCGGAGAGGCTTTTCAGGATGGCCTCCAGAAAACTCCCCTGGCGGTCGAAGTCCATATTTTTCCGGGAGAGAGCCTCCGAAAGGTCGGCGATCCTCTTTTCGAGGGCGGCGTAGGAGGTGACAAGGGACTCGGATGCGGACTGGAAGGAAAGGAAAGCCTGCTTCAGAATAGTCTCGCGGTCCTCCGCAGCAACTTGCGAATCGGATACGTTCTCAGGGTTTTCCATCCTTTTTCTCCAGCTTCAGGGCGCTTATCTTCTGTTCGGCAATCCTGGCCACCTCATCCCCGGAATACTGCCTGACGGTCTTCTCAAACCAGTCGAGAGCTTCCCTGGGATGGCCCTCGGACAGGGATATCTGGCCCAACTGGTAGGTGACCCACCCTCCGTGGGGACCGTTGGGGCAACAGGCCAGCATTTTCTGCCAGTAGCGTCGGGCCTCGGCCCGCTTTCCCCGCAGAAAGGATTCCTGGCCAAGATGAAAGAGGACCTCTGCGAGGAGTGGCTGATCCTTCGGATTGTCTTCGATTTCGGGAAGGGCGCGCTTGAGGAGGGCGAGCCCCCTTCCCGCATGTCCCGCCCGGATATCGAGAAGGCCAAGACGGGCCAGGCCCTTGCCCGGGTTATCCATGGGAAGTCCCGATTCGGACCAGCGGGAAAGAACCCGCTGCTCAAGCCCGGGGTTTTTCATGGTCCGCGCCAGTTCCTCGGCATTCGAGAACCATCTCTCCCGTCCCGGAGAAGGAATCGTCGAATCGATGGCGAGCATCATCGCCCATTGATAGGCCCGAACTTTCTGGCCGTCCTTCACCAGCCACCGGTAGCGAACTCTTCGTGCCTCCTCCCGGATGGCCGGGTCGCGAACGACGTCGAGGACGTTCGCTAGCACCTTTTCAGCGCGTTTCCTGTGACCGACCTTTCTCTCCGCCCTGGCCAGGACCAGATAGAGCGCAGCCCCTTGGGGATCCGTGGGAGGGGGAAGGCGGTAGCGGTAGGCCCGATAGAGGGCCAGAACCTTTCGGGCCCGAAGGGGTTTTGAAAAATGGGCGATCCGGCCCAGGACCAGCGTTTCCTCCTGTTTACGGACCCTTTGTCCCAGCCGGGAGGCCGGATCGATCCGGCCCTCGAGCCGGGCGGACTCCCGGATTGCCTCCTCCCAGTCGCCCGCCTGAGCCTCAAGTCGGATTCGAAGAAGGGTCGCTTCATTCGCGACTCTCTGGTTTCGCTCTTCCGGAGCGATCCGGCCGAGTTCCCGAATCGCCCGGGAAAGAAGCTCGGGCAGGTCCCGGCCTTTCTGTGCCGGAGATTCGCGCAGGAGGATCTGCCGCAACAGTTCGATCCGGGCCATATGGCTGGCGGTGCTGCCCGGATTGTCCGCCACAACGGCTCTCAAGCGGGCCCGTTCATGAGAGGGGAGGCCGAAACGTCCGGAAAGCCTGGCCAGGTAGTACTCGGCTTCTCCCGACCGGGGATCATCGGGAAACAGACGCTCAAAACTCCGGAAAAGAACGGCAGCCCGATGGTTGTGATGAAGGGCGTAGGCGGTGCGGGCCAGCAGAAGAAGGGATCCCGGATGATGGTAGGGATATCGTTTCGAGAGGGAAAGAGCGGCGAGGAAAGCGGATTCGGCACCCGGGAGATTCCCCCGATCCAGAAGGAGATGGCCCCGGAGATAGGCATAGCGGAGGCGGTCTTCTTTCGTGGCGTAGGAGCCCAGACGCGCCCGCGCTTCCTCCAGCATCGCCTCCGCCCTGCGGAGATTGCCCCGCTCCCGCCAGGAGTCGGCAATGGCGAGCCGGGCCCGGAAGCCCCATGGGCTTTCGGGGTATAGGGTGAGGAGACGCGAAAGGATCCCCCGCCCTTCCGCTCCGAATCGCTGACGGATGAGGTAGCGCCCCTCGCGGAAAAGGACCTCTCCCTTGTCCCAGCCCGGAGGGAGAACCGCCTCCGCCCTGCGGAAATAGACAAGGGGCTCCCTGAAGTTCCGGGCTCCTTTTTGCAGGGCCTTTCGGCCATGGATTCTGGCCAGCAGAAGAAGGGCAGGCCCCCGGTAAATCGAATGGGGATGGGAGGAAAGAAGTTCGGAGATGGCCTCTTCGGCCATTTTGAGGTGCTGGGATCTCAAATCCTTCCGCGCCACGGAAAGGAGTGTCAGATCGTCTTTCGGCCCTAACCTTCCCACGGGTGCGGGGGTCGTTCTTCCAAGGGCCCCCGTAGAGAATCCGGAAAGCGACAGGAAAACAGCGAGGCCCGCGAGGACGATGACACGATTTTTGGAGGCGACCTTCTTTGCCATCATTATCGTCTCTCTCCTTGGGTTCATCAGCCTCGGGATTCTCCGGAACGTGCGGACCGGGAGATCGGGGAACCCTCACCACTTCTTGCTCACGATATGCGGAATCGCCTGATTTTCTCGATCAATGTCGTTCGGTTGATTCCCAGGATTTCCGCGGCCTTTGAGCGATTTCCACTGGCTCGTTCAAGGGCCTGGAGAAGCAGGCTCCGCTCGAGGTCGCCCAGGAAGGACGCCAGGTTGAAGTCCTTTCCGAGAAGATCTCCTCCCATTGGGACCACCATCCTCTCCGCCCCGGCCGAAAACGGTTCCGGAGAAGAGTTTCTGGCCTCCGTCTCCATGATTTCCGGTTCCGCCTCGGGAGGGAGGAGGGGGGTTCCTTGCCGGCATATCTTTTCGGGGAGGTCGGAAATGTCGACTTTTTCTCCACCCGAAAGAACCAGGAGGCGTTCCATCACGTTTTCAAGCTCTCTCACATTTCCCGGCCATTCATACAGGGTCAGGGCATTCATGGCGGCGGGAGAGAGTGTGACCGGATCCCCCCGTCCTTCTTCCTGCCACCTTCTGATAAAAAAATCGATGAGAAGCGGGATGTCTTCCGGGCGTTTGCGCAAGGGAGGAATTTCAACGGGAATGACGGCCAGCCTGTAGTAGAGATCCTCACGGAACCCACCAGAGCGGACCATTTCCTCGAGATTTCTGTGAGTGGCGGCCAGAACGCGGACGTTGGCGGTCCGGGGTTTTATCCCTCCCACCTTTTCATAGACTTTTTCCTGAAGAACCCGCAAAAGCTTGACCTGGAGGGTGACCGCCAACTCCCCGATCTCGTCAAAAAAAATGGTTCCTCCCTCCGCGACCTCGAATCGGCCGGCCCTTCCGTTCGACGCCCCGGTAAAGGCTCCTTTTTCATGGCCAAAGAGTTCGCTTTCCATGAGCCCCTCGGGAATGGCCCCGCAGTTAACCGGAACAAAGGGTGCGCGGGCTCTCGGACTTTCTTCGTGGAGGATCCGGGCGATTCTTTCCTTTCCCGTCCCGCTCTCTCCTGTAATCAGAACCGTAGACTCGCTCCTGGCCACGCGGGCGACCAGTTCAAGCAGTTCCGAAACCGGCCTGGATCGACCGATGAAGCGAACGGAAAAATCCGGGCGGGGGGAACCTTTCTTTGACATGGGTTCTCCTTCGGGTCCCAATATCTCGCCCCCTCCATTCTGCGGAGGACGAGGCACTCTTTTCGCAAGATTATATCGGACTCGACCTTTTTTCTCCATGCTCCGGAGCGCTTGCCCCTTTTTCGGACATCGCAGCCTCCCGAACCCTTTCAAGAAGTCGATGAACCGGAACCCTGGACAAAGCTCCATGGGTCTTTCTGAAGGCGCGCATGTCGGATTCCGTCGGATCCTCGACAGAAAGGAAGCGGGAAATCCCATCCACCGGGGAGCCGGGAAGTCGGTCCGCATTGTGGGGACAGACCTCCTGGCAGAGGTCGCATCCAAACAGCCATCCCCCTCCATGGGATTTTCTGAGACCAGCCCCGTCGTCTCCCGGCCGTTCGATCGTCAGATAGCTGAGACATCGTCTGGCGTCGAGAAGATGGGGAGCTTCAAACGCATTCGTCGGACAGGCATCGAGACATCTTGAGCACGGGCCGCAGGGATCCCTGTCGGAGGAAGGGAGCGTTTTCTCAAGGAGGGGAGTCTTCAGGAGAAGGGATCCGATTGTAAACCAGGAGCCAAGACGCGGATGAAGCAGGAGGGTGTTTTTACCCATTTTCCCAAGACCGGCCATCTGGGCGTAGGACTTTTCAAGAATGCTTCCATGGTCCGGCTTGACCAGTGGTTTCTCTCCGGGGGGAAACAAGGGCGAGATTTCCGAGAGGATCCGGCCGAAGGCTTTTTCGAACCGGACATGATAATCCTCTCCCACCGCATAGCGCGCGATCTCGAGACCCCCTTGGGCCGGAGCAGGCCCGAAGGCTCCCGGGTCATAAGGCAGAAGAGCGAGAACGAGCGTCCGGTAACCGGGGTAGCCGTCAGAGATGGAGCGCCGCCTCGATGCCGTTCGCTCAAGATACTCGAGACTTCCCTGGCGGCCCCCGGAAAGCCATTCCATGAAAAACCCCCATTCAGGGGCAGGGGGAGGATCGACAAGAACGGCCCAGTCGAAAAACTCGCGGGCCATGGCCGGAGAAAGCGCTTCCATTATATCGCTGGCCACTACGTCCGGAGCGGAGAGGTCTTGAGAAAAGGAACGGTCAGAAATCCGGAGCCTCCAGCTTGGGGAGGTTCTCCATCATAAGCTGCAGAACGACCTCCAGCTGTTTTTCCGTCAGATCCAGGGAGCGGAGGGCGTCGAACATCGTAGACTCCGGACAGGGGGCCTCCTCGAGGCCGAACCCGGCGAGGGTTGCCAGACCGTCCGCAAGAGCGATGATCGATGTTTCCAGCTGGTATGAAGGAGACTTCGAAGGATTGTTGTGCCATCCTATCGGAACACGGATCGAGGAGGGAAAATGCCAGAAATAGGCCAGACGGAATCCGACAAAGGCGTGGCTCGCCCCGAACAGATCCTCTTCAAACTTCCAGTCCGGAATTCCCGGATCCTTCCTCATCAACTCGGGGATCCAGGGTTCAAAGTCAAGATAGTAGATCACCTTCCCGAAGTCGTGGAGCAAGCCTGCCGTCGCCAGATCCTCCGGTTGACCGACCCCCAGATTTTCTCCGAGTATCCGGGAAAGGATCGAAACGGCAAAGGAATGCTTCCAGAGCTTGATAACCCCTTCGCGGCCGGCCACAAGCTGAAGAACCGACATCGATAGAATCAGGCCCCGGATTCCGTTCAGGCCCAGGAGGAGGATCGCCTCACGGATCATTCCGATCTTCCCGGAGCGGGCATAATAAGGGGAATTCGCCACTTTGAGGATTCGGGCGGCCATCGACTGGTCTTCTTCGATAATCCGCGCCAGGCGGGCCATGGAGACATCAGGGTCGTCAAGATAGGCGAGAGCCGTCCGGACGATGACCGGAAGGGTTGGCAGATGGTCGATGCTGGATATTCTTTCGAAAAGCTTGTCGGTCGAGGGCCGGGCCTTTTGAGAAGAGTTCGGGGAGAAGGAGGGGTTCTGATTCATGCAATTTTCTCCGAAATGTTCCCGAAGATCAGGATCAAACGGCATCCCCGGGGATTTTCTCTCCCCTTCTTCCTCAAGGCTCTATCGAACTGATCCTTTGATGGACCGTCTCCTTGACGGCTTTTTCAAGCGCCCCGTCAAAGCTGTCGAGCATATCCTTCGGAACTCCCGATTCGGGGGTCAAAAGGAGAAGGCGGCTCCGTGCCGCCCGAAGCCAATCCTCACCCCACCGAAGCCAGAAATCGGCCGAAGAAGCTTCCGGAGTGGTGACATAGATTTCCAGAATTCCCATTTTTCTGAGGCGGTCCATCAGGGATGCCGTCACCCGTTCGCCGGCCCGAACGACAAGCCTTCCCTGATTGTCGCGAACATCCGCCGCCAAAGGCTCTGCGGGTGGGGAATGCTCTTTCGTCAGTTCAATCCGGACAAAAGGGTCCACCTCTCCCACCGGCTATCTCCTTTGCCATTAAGGCCTTGTCGATCCTATCCCTACCTATCGAACAATACCATTCTTCGAAGAGTCCTGACAAGACTTCCGGATTTTCCCCGGGAATCTGAAGGGACCCCTGGTAGACGATCGCCCCGCGTCCGACGGCCAATGCCCCCCCAAGGACCTTGACGCCGTTTTGCATCAGGTCCCCCCGGACGCTCTCCCTGAAACAGAAGGATCCGCTGGATGCTTTTGATGATGAATTGTCAGAAGGAGACGTCGACGTACACCGGGACTCCATGGTTGTGGAATATCCGGCCCAAAGAAGGAAATCCGCAAAGGCAGCGTGGAGTCTTTCATAAAAAAGGGGCCAGTTCCGGGATTCTGGGGAAATCGCGTTTCGCGGAAAGAACAGAGAAAGGCAAAGATCCTGACCATGGAGAACCGCCCCGCCACCTGTCTGGCGCAAGGCAATTGTTTCCGGGGGCAATCCCCAATCCGGGGGAATGACTCCGGACCATGTCCGCCCGACCGTGGCCCCGGAAGATATTCTGTAGAGCCGCAGGATTCCCGTTCGCCCCGGCTTTACCAGGGAACTGAGCTCTTTGTCACGCGCCATCTGCCCGAGCGCGGTTCCAGCTCCGTCGACCAGCAGAACCCATCGATCGGAAACAATCCCCGGCTCTTTCGCATGGGCGTCTCCGATCACGGTCATCAGAGAGCGCGTAGGGAAGCCGGGTCGGCAAGGACGGGATCCCGGGCCGCCGACACCTCGTCGGGTCTTGAGACCGGTGTGCGGCGGGGCGCCTCCTTGACCCTTGACGGATTGCTCCGGGCCCGTTCGACGATCTTCCGGAAATCCTCGGCAAAACGGTCCAGCGTCTCCTTCGACTCCGTCTCGGTGGGCTCGATCATCATGGCCTCGGGGACAATGAGCGGAAATGATATCGTGGGAGCGTAATACCCGGCATCGAGTATCTCCTTGGCAAGATCCGAAGCATGAAGGCCTTCGGCGCCTAGTTCTTTCGCCGAAAGGACGAACTCATGGGCACAGAGTCCGGATCCGGTTCTTGGAAGAGTCCCCGATAAGCGGGCTCGGAGATAGTTTGCGTTGAGAAGGGCGTAGAGGGCTACCCGCCGGACGCCTTCCGCTCCAAGCATCTGCAAATATCCGAGGGCTCTCAAAAGCACAAGGGAAGATCCGATGAATGACCGGATCGGTCCGATTGAGGTCTTTGGCGAAACCAGGGAAAAGCGTTCCCCCTCTTTCCGGATGCGGGGAGAGGGCAGGAAAGGCGCCAGATGGGCCTTGACGCCGACCGGTCCGGAACCAGGTCCGCCGCCCCCGTGGGGGGTGGCCAACGTCTTGTGGGTGTTGATGTGGACGATGTCGAAACCCAGGTCGCCGGGTCTCAAAAGTCCCATGAAGGCATTGAAATTGGCCCCATCCATGTAAAGAAGGGCGCCGGAGGCTTTGACCATGGCCACCATCTTGAGGAGATCCTTTTCGAAAATGCCCAGCGTGCTCGGGACAGTCATCATCACAAGCGCCGTTCTTTCTGACAAGGCCTCTTCGAGATGGGCCAGATCCACTCCGCCATCGTTTCCCGAAGGAAGAACGCGGACGGAAAATCCACCCATTGCCGCGCTGGCGGGATTGGTCCCGTGAGCCGAATCCGGAATCAGGATTTCCGTCCGTCCCCGGTCTCCTCTGGACTCGAAATAGCGCCTTGCGATCAGGATCCCGGTCAGTTCTCCATGGGCCCCGGCTGCCGGAGCCAGGGTCACGGCCTCCATCCCGAGGAGATGGCCTAATAACTCCTCGAGGGTGTAAAGTGACTCCAGCAATCCCTGCATCCCTTCCGGCGCGATCCTTGGATGGAGGTCGCGGAACCCCGCAATCTCCGGAATCCTGTCCATTATTTTGGGATTGTATTTCATCGTGCAGGAGCCAAGAGGGTAGAAATGGGTATCGACCCCGCGATTCAGATGGGAGAGGCGGGTAAAGTGCCGGACCACGTCAAGCTCCGACAGCTCCGGAAGGGAGAGAGGGGATTCCCTTCTTAGACCTTCGGGACAGCGGGTCTCAAAAATCTCGGGAGGGACCCCCGGCGGGAATACACCTCGGGCTCCCGGACGGCTTTTCTGCCAGAGGGTGGGTTCCATCGGAGGCCTCATGGATTCTGGCATCTCGCCACCGGACATTTCAGGGGACATCTCTGTTTTACCTCGTTTTATGAAAACCCATCAGTGGACAAGATAGTGCCGAACGATCTCGACGGTTCGTGCGATTTCGGTTTCCGAGCGAACTTCCGTCGCACACCAAAGCATTCTCCGGCCCCAGGCGGGCCCCAGAAGAGCTCCGAGAGGAAGCCCCCCGAGAATGCCGTTCTGCAGAAGATGACGGCTCAGATCGTCGGCCTCCAGTGGAAGCTCAAGTACGAATTCGTGAAAAAAGTCGGCATCGGGGTTTACGAGGGAAACGCCCGGAATTGTCCGGAGCCTTGAGCAAAGGTCGTGGGCGTTGGACCACGATCCGGCGGCCGCCCGCCTCAAGCCTTCCGGTCCGAGAAGGGACATATAGACCAGGGCCTGCAATGCCAGAAGGGTCTCATTGCTGCAGATGTTCGAATTCGCCTTTTCCCGCCGAATATGCTGCTCCCGGGCCTGAAGGGTCAGAACGAAACACTGACGTCCTTCCCGATCTTTCGTCAACCCTGCCAGCCGGCCAGGAATTCGACGCACGAATTTTTTCCGGGCGGAAAGAAGCCCGAGATAGGGTCCGCCGGAAGAAAGCGGAAGCCCCAGGGGCTGGCCTTCACCCGTGGCAAGGTCAGCCCCCCATTCGCCCGGGGACTTCATAAGAGCCAGACAATGCGGATTGGCGTGAATGATGAATAGTCCCCCGGCCTCATGGAGAAGATCGGACACCCCTTCGAACTGATCGATCGTTCCCAGGAATGTCGGGGTTGCGCCGACAAAGCATGCGACATTCGGCCCTACGCTTTTCCCGAGTGCAGAACGGGAGGTCTTTCCTCCTTCCAGTGGAATGACCTCCACCCGGACGGACATTCCCTCGAGATAGGTCTCCACTACAGAACGGTATTCCGGATCGATTCCTTCCGAAAGCAGGACCACCGATCTTTCCGTTTCACGGACAGCCACAAGAACGGCCTCGGCCAGGGCCGTCGCTCCGTCGTACAGAGAGGCATTGGCAAGATCCATTCCGTATAGCCTTGCGATTGCGGTCTGGAACTCGAAAATGGCCTGGAGGAGTCCCTGGGAAGCCTCCGGCTGATACGGGGTGTAGGATGTAAGGAACTCCCCTCTTCCGACCAGGGCGGAAACCGCTGCCGGAATGAAATGGTCATAGGCCCCCGCCCCCCGGAAAACGACCGCACGGGAAGAGGAAAGATTCCGGTCCCCCCGGGACGAAAACCATTCCATCAGGGCCCGCTCGTCCTTTCCTCCGCCCAAAGGAGAAAGATCCGGCGGACCGGAGGCCGGCATCGACTGAGAGAAGACAGAGAGAAGATCCTCGATGGTGTCCAGGCCGAGGAGGTCAAGCATTTCGCGTGTTTCCGACTCTGTGTGGGGAATGAAATCGGCCATCGGATCAGTGTCCTCCAGCCGTTCCTGAGGACAGAAGCGCCTGGTATCCTTTTTCGTCGAGAAGGGAGTCCCACTCCGCGGCATTGTCGATCCTGAGCTCGAAAAGCCAGCCTGCCCCATAGGGATCTGCGTTGACCAGAGCCGGATTGGACTCGATCGAACCGTTGACCGCCACGACTTCCCCGCCCATGGGAGCATAGATCGAAAAAGCGGCTTTCACAGACTCGATGATCGCCACCTCGGCCCCCTGAGGGACCTTCTTCCCGATTTTTGGGAGCTCGACAAAGACGACGTCAGTGATCTCCTTCTGGGCAAATTCCGTTATTCCCACACGCATCCGGGAGGCATCCCCGAAGGACTGGATCCACTCATGAGTCGGGGTATAGCGCCGTTCTGAACTCACCTTTTCGCTCCTTGATCTGCTGTTCCGTTCGACTTGACTGCCAACTGAGCGGACTCCTTTTTTCCCGAAAGGCCGCCAGTCACAAAAGGACGTTCATGAATCCGGGCCCGATGGATCTTGCCGTGAATTTCAACTCCCGCCTCCTTGCCTTGCTCGAATTCCCTTAGAAAACCGGGCTCCATGTAGGCCAGCCCGAACCCTCCCCCCACACGTGGCGAGTGACCGCCAGAGGTCACCTCTCCGACCTGGAGACCGGTGGCAGGATCAAGGACGGGGCAGTGGGTCCGAGGAATTCCCCGTTCGGTCAGAACAAATCCTGTCAGGCGATTCCTTCCCGTCTCAGCCCTCTTTTCAAGCATTTTGTCTTTTCCCAGAAAAGATCCCTTCCGCAGGTTGACAGCGAAGTCGAGGCCGGCGTCGAATGCCGTCTTTTCGGGGGTCAGCTCCTGTCCGTATAAAGGATAGGCCATCTCCAGCCTGAGAAGATCGCGGGCTCCAAGACCGGCCTGGTGCAATCCTAAATCGCCCCCTTTTTCGGACAGAATCCGGTAAAGGGGAAGAATCGACTCCTCCGAACCAAAAAACTCCCAGCCATCCTCCCCGGTGTAACCGGTTCGGCTGATCCAGAGATGGTTGGCAGCACCCATCGAAAAGCGGGCTTCCCTGCGTTTCATCCCTTCGAATCCTCTGGCGAGGAGCGAGACGATCTGAGAGGAGGCTGGGCCCTGGAGGGCCAGTCCGATCTGACCTGCGGAAAGATCTTCGAGGGAAATGGACTTCGGAAGATGATCCCTGAGCCAGGCAAAATCTCCGTCCCTGTTTCCCGCATTGACAATGACATGAATTTCATCCTCACCGGACGCGGCCAAAATGAGATCGTCGACAGTACCACCCTGATCATTGGGCAGAAGAGCGTAAAGACATTTCCCGGGGGGAACCGCTTCGAGATCAGATGTGATCAGGCCATTGAGATGGCGTCTGACTCCCGGGCCCGTCGCCATGAAATGCCCCATATGTGAAATGTCGAACAACCCGGCCTTTTCGCGGACAGCCTTCGCTTCCTCAAGAATGGATGTGAACGAGAGAGGAAGGAAATAGCCGTGAAAATCCGTCATTCTCGCGTTGCGCCGCATGTGACATGGAGCCAGAGGGAGTGACAATGAACGACTCCTCAAATCAGGTTTGATGGATTAAAATCAGAGCAACTGGCGGGACACTTCCCGGAAGACTTTCTGGTCTATATCGATGCGGGCTTTTGTTTCGAGCTGATTCTGAAGGGCCTCCACCGTTTCATTCTGAAGCCGGACTCGCTCCGCATTGGTATCCGAGGGGGTCGCACCACCCTGTTGGGGGGACGGATTGCCGATTGTCTGCGAAGCGCGGACAAAAAGCTGGGCGCGCTGGACTAGCACGTCCTTGCGGACGGAGTCTTCAAAGCCTTCTGCCGTCTGGTGGGTTTCCTTGAGAAAAGCCACATAGGCGTCTTTTGAAAAAGCGGGAGGAGTTCCAACCTGAAAGAATGGAATGCGGGCAATTTCCTGTATGACAGTCTGATCGGAGACCTGAATGCCGAGGGTTCGTCCCTCATCGATCCAGAGTTGCCGGTAGATCATGTTTCTCAGGACAAGCCCAGGAAAATTAAGGTCTTTCAATATCTTGGCACCGAGATCCCCCCGAAGGAGCCGCTTGTAATTGTCCTTCATAATCAGATAATCCCGGGAGTAATCGTCCACCTTGATCGGAACACCATTCACCTTGGCAAGGACATCGGACTTCGCGGACCGCGTGGCAGAAAAACCCCACCAACCCATCGAAAGGACAAACACACCTCCGATCAGGACCATGAGCCCTCCGATAACCTTCGGACGTTCAACGGCCTCCTTCCGGATCCACTCCAGCATGAATTCACCTTTCTCGGCCACGGCAATTCTTGAACATCCGGAGCGCCGCGCCTCTTTTTAATCGCGATTCGTACGTTTTTTGTCGGGAGTATTTTAAACGTTTCCGGGTGGGATCTCAAATCAAATAAATTATACTATCTTTAATAGTATCATCACGCAAAATTCACATTCGGGCGAGGAGGCGTCATCCAGCGAAAACCGAATGGCGCCTCTCTGTCGGGAAAGGGGGAAACTAGGAGACTGGGACGCCTTCCGGGGAAAGAGGCTTGTAGCGTGCAGGATCCATTGAGCGGGCGGCCGCTTCCGTCATCACTTTCGCCGCGAGGTTGTAAGCCTCGCTCCAGGTTGCGGAAACCTCCGGAGTCCAGGCCGATCCGAGGAAATGCTCCAGCGTTTTCATAAGACTGACCCCGACCGCGTCATAATGCTCGGGCCGCGTGTCGTACTTGATGTGTCCCTCCCCCAGGCGTTCCAGGTAAGGGACCAGAGCCGACGGATTGTCGATGTTTGTGGAGATGTAGACCAGCGAGTTGAAAAGCCGTTCCTTCTGGGTCGTCATAGTCTCCGGAAACATTTTCCGGACTTCGGGAAAGTGGGAGAACATGTAATCGTAGAAATAGGAGGTGACCTGGGTTCCCAGCCCTTTGATGGCAGCCCCATGGGCCTTGATGAGTTCTGTGTCAATCGCCATGCGCCTCAGCTCCTTTTTTGTATTGGATGAAGGTGGTGGAAATCCCGGCAAGCCGGACTTTACTCTCCAGCCCTTGGACTTGCCACGGGGTCAAAGATACCAGACACCCGAATCCACCCTGTATGATCCAGATCATAACCCGAATTTGAAGCGCAAGGCCCCTAAAAGAAGTTGATTCCCAGACCGGCAGTCACAAACTGCCAGGGTGTCGCCATGGTCCCGACTCCATCCTCCCGAAAGCGCACGTCGAGAAAAAACTGGCGTCGATTCGACAAAAGCGTGTTGAGCTGAAGACCGGCATCGAAATAGGTGTTGTCCACACCATTGTTCAACGCCTGCCCAAAATCTCCCACAAGGTCGAGAGATCCAATCGATCCCGACAGAAGATTGACCATCAGTCCCGAATAGAAGGGAAGGATATTCTGGGGAAGTGGGCCTGTGGATTTCGAGTTATTGAAATAGTCGGCCCCGACCCTCACCCCGAACCCTGGCGAAATCCAGTACTGGACAGAAATACCTCCACCATAAAACATTGTTCCCGCGCCACCGGGAGTGTTGATATCGTCCATCCCTTCCACTTCCGCCGAAAAACCCAGCTGATTGCTCCCTCCGGGACTTGCCATGGCCTTTTGGCTGCTTCCGATCAGAATTCCTCCCATCAGAAGAACCCAGAGCATCCATGGGATGCTTTTGCTTCCAATCAATTGCCTTGACATCTATACCGCCTCCGGATTGAAAGATCTTTTGCCACTTGGGGCATTCCCTATCTCCTGGTTCCTGTCCCGCTCACATGAACCAATGTTCTTATCGGAAGATTCCCAGATTAAGAATAGATAAGAAGGAGGCATCAAAGCCCGATAGGGTCAAGGAAAATTTTCTGAATTCATCATGCAGCCCTCTTTCCGGTCGACTGCCTCGGGTGGCCCGACATACCGGGTCTTGGCTGGCAAGATCCGTGCTGGTGTTTCTTTCTCGGAAAAACGGCCTCCATTTTCAGTGGATATCCCCGAATAAAAGTTGTTTCCATCAAGGAAGTCGCTGTAAAATTTATCACCAGGACCAAGAATGATGGGACAGGATCGGCCACATATAGAGGGATCGATCATTCCATTACGAAATAATGAGGATGAGATGGCCGGGAGAAATGGCTCTTCCGGCGGATCTCTCGGGAGGTCAAAAAGAAATGTTTGGATTTTTCTCAGGGAACAAGGATCTTCAGCTCCATCCTTCGGATCTTAAGGATCGGATCGACAAGGGAGATGACCTTATCATCCTTGACGTCAGGGAAAACTGGGAACATTCCCGGGTCAAGATCCCGAATGCCCTTCATATTCCCCTTGCACAACTTCCCCAAAAACTATCGCAAATCGATCGAGAAAAGGATGTTGTTGTTTATTGCCACCATGGTGTCAGAAGCCTTCAGGCCTGTCAGTTTCTTAAGAAAATGGGATTCGAAAAAGTCAGGAACCTACATGGAGGGATTGATGCCTATGCCCTTCACGCCGACCGTTCACTTCCCCGTTATTAGGGCATTTGACAGCACTGTTTTCATGTGACTTTTCTCCGTCCCGTTTTCCTTCCGTGACATTGGAAAATGGGACGGTTCTCCGTCGAAAGGTCCTTGGTTGCAACAAGCAAGTCCCTATCCGCCGCCAGTCATGAAGATCTGTTCAACTTCACCCCCGTCACAACCAGGACAATCTCACAGACCTCAACCCATTTTCCAAAAGGGTCCCGATCTCCGGATCGACAGTTTTTGCGCCGGAATGCAAGAACGCAAAAAGGGACCTTTCCAAAGGTCCCCTTTTCTCTTTACGAAGCATGAACAAAGAATTTTCAGAGAAAAATCACTGCGATGTCAGAGAGGTCCCCGAAGTCCTGACATCACCGGGAACACTCAGAAACTTCGGAGGAGCCGACAATCCTGCCATGGTCGGAAGGCGTGTCAGCACATATTCGTTCGGAACATGGGACAAATTTTCCTCACGAACCCGCATGCGGGCATTTTCCGGTGGAATGATGACATCGTATTCGTTGGCCTTCCAGTATCCTCTCGTCCGGCTTTCCACGAGACCTATCTGATTCGTGATGGTGACCAGGACGGTTTCTCCGATTTCATAGGCAAATGCGATGGGACGGTGCTCCATTAATGATCCCTTTCCAAAAGCTGATTCTGGTTACAGCCACTCACGAATCTTCCGATAGACCGCCAGTCGGTAATGGTCGAGTGCTCCAGGGGACTCCGATCCCGTGGACACCAAGGAGAAGCTCCCGCCCAAAAGAGCCGGCAGATCCCTTTCCCTGAAAAAGACATCATGATGTCCCCGGTGGGTCACAAAGCTCCGGCGTCTCGATTCTTCAGGAAAATGCCGAAAAAGCTCTGAAAAGACCCCGACCCCCGCCAATCCGCCAGGCTTAAGCAATTGCCCGATCCATGAAGGGTACTTTTTTCTCTCGGGACGGCGCAGATGATGGTAAACCCCGAAGTCAAAGACGACATCAAAACTCTTCGGACGAAAGGGCAATCGAAAAAGGTCCCCCTGGACAAAAAAAGCCTGGCCCGACCTTTCCGAAGAGATCTTCCCGCGCGCTACCCGAAGAGGGTCGACCAGGAGATCCAGTGCCACGACATTCCATCCCCGCTTCAGAAAAGGCGCGAGATTCCGGCCTTCTCCCGACCCGATCTCCAGAACCGTTCCGAAACCCGATCCGTTGGCGGCTTCGAGAAGCAGGTCGACGAGTCCCGAGGGTCCTTCCCGTGGCCAACCTATGTTTCCACTGCGATAGGCCTCGGCGAAAAATTGGGTTTGCCGATCATACACCTTCCTGTCGGTTTCCATCAATGGGGTCCTCATGCTAGATTAGAAAAAGCCATCCAGACAATGATTCAGAGTCTGCGGATTCATCCATTTTCACAGGAGCTGGCCGTTAACGATGAATCTCTTGTTCAGACCCTCGCTATTCAAAAATGAACAGGCCCTCCTTGAAATTGACTCCCTTCTCTCCGAATCGGATCTATCCTTTTCCCTTTTCCTGTCCAGAACGCACATCATCCTTGCCAATTCCCGTTTTTTACAAAGATGGAATCTCGTAAGAGCCGGCTTCCCCCGATTTTCTCTTGCTGACCACGCCAATCAGATCGCCCAGTCTCTCTCCGGTGAAACAAAGGGACGGTTTTGGGACTGGGCATCCTCCCTTTCGCCCCACCCTTCCCTCATTGACCTTCCCGATCCGGAATCAGGGAAAAAAAGGTTCATTCTCAAAGTCCCGACCAAGAAGGAGAGCGCGGAGGATCCGTTCTTTCTCGAAAAGATCTCTGAGGAGCTCGATGAAAGCGGAAAGGAGGCTTTGATTCTTCTGGGTCGGCGAATTCGCACCCCTGCGAGAATAATCATTCGGAGTGTCAGCGACGAGCTCCTGATCGACCATTTTTTCAAGGATGAACTGGGCACCGATCCGAATGCGGCCATGGCCCAGGTCTATCTTTCAACCACCTCCTCGTGGTCACCATCCGCCGAGTTCTGGCGTGTCAGATACAATCCGGATGAAGGAAGGAAACTGATTGCAGAATCCCTTTCCAAAGAAGAATCCAAGGAAATTCTCCCATTCCGGCGGATCCTCTTTGCAAAGAACCCGGGGGAAGGATACTGGGCGGATTTTCCCCTTCTCTACAATCGCACATTTTTTGGAAAAGTCCGGCTCTTTCGGCCCGAATCAAGAAAAAGGGAGCTTCCCGGCCTCAGCTCCTTTCAACCCAAGGTGCAAGTGCTCTCAAGGAACCTCTTCGAAATCCGCAAAAACCTGGGAGATTTGCTCCCAACCGCAAGAGAGCCAGAATCAGGATTCCTCGATCGACGGGAAGCGATGCTTCTCATCGAAGCCCTGATAGAAGAACACCGCATAACGGGAACCGGATTTGGTCTGATCGGAATCAGAACCGAGATTCCAAATCACAGGTCGCTCATGATCAAAGTCAGAGCCAACCTCAGATTCTACGATGAAATCGCCCATATGACACAGCGGGAATATCTTCTGATACTTCCTGCGATGGATCCACGTCATTCCGACACCATCATCGAACGGATCCGGGACCTTCTCCTGGGGATGAACAGGGACCAGTCGCCACTGATTATCTTTGGATCGATTTCCTACCCGGAGACAACCAAAGGGCCGATGAATCTGGTCAGAAGCGTTTTCAAGAACGAGGATGCCCAGCCATTACAAAAGAAACCGATCGCAGATTAACAGACTTAAGGAGAACAAATGGCCAGCCCCTTCGACCCGGAAGATAACGACCGGAAGGATCCACATGACGATATCGGGATTCCTCTGTTATGGATCCTCCTGCCTGTCGCCCTCATCTTCATCGGCATCATCGGAATGACCATCTACCATCTCAGGAATCTGGACTTTTTGAAACAGTAAATGAAGACCACCCGGACAGGCTTAGGTCTTCCTTGTCAGTCTGTCCAGAAAATCCCTCGAAAAAAGTCCTGTCATTACTTCTTCGACAGGCCCTTCCATCCGAAGCTCCCTGTCCTCTCCCACCTCGATACGCAAAATGCCTCCCGGCATCCGGACCGTCACAGGACTCTTGACCTTTCCCAGGAAGACGGCGCAAGAGGCCGCCGCACAGGAGCTGCTCCCCGACGCCTGGGTATACCCTGCCCCCCGTTCCCAGATCCTGATTTCAATTTCGTTCGAACCCACAACACGCACCATTTGGGTATTGATCCGTTTCGGAAAAAGTGGATGGTGCTCGATCAACGTCCCATACTCCCGGATGAAGGGGTCGTCGATGGACTCCACAAAAAAAACAAAATGCGGGTTCCCGACCGACAGTGCCGATCCTTTGACGGTAACGTCCCCGTTGATCTTCAATTCCTCCTCGATCATGGGGGTGCTCCGGTCCTTGATGCCGACAGCCGCCGGATCAAAGGTGTAAGTTCCCATCTCCACCAGAACGGCGACAACCCGATCGGATTGATCGGTCCGAACCGTGGAACGGACTCGACCTCCGGCAGTGTCTATCAGAAACTCCTTGTCTTTTGCGTAGCCGTACTCGTAAAGAAATTTCGAAAAAATTCGCAGGCCGTTTCCACTTTTTTCGGCCTCTGATCCGTCGGGATTGAAGATTCGGAGACCGAAAGGAGGGATGTCTTTTTCAAGCAAAAGAATCCCGTCCGATCCCACTCCGTAGTTCCTGTCGCAAATCAGACGGATATTGTCTTCGGTCAAGGGAGGTGTTTGCGCTCCTTTTACCATGACGATGTAATCGTTCCCCAATCCATGACTCTTGACAAAATCAAACGGCATCACCACTCCTTCAATTCATTTAAAATTCCTGGTTTCTGCATTCCGGAGAGCCCCGGGCGTCTCAGAGAGAATCTGCCAGTCCTTGCGTGCACGCCTGCTTTCAGGATCGACAGTCAGGGCATTGCCAAGATCCTGGGCCGACGCCGCATAGCGGTGATCCCGATACTCCGCCTCCGCGCGACTCACAAGCGACCTGACCATTTCGTTCACACGGTCCTGGACTCTCTGGGCAACCGCATCGTCCTTCCTGTAAGACAGGGCTTTTCGGGCATGAAGGAGAGCCAACGGGTAACGGCCCGCCATATATTCGCTTTCAGACAATTTTCCGTAGGCCCAGCCGATCATGGGATCGAGAGCCCCATCCCTGGGATTTTTTGACTTCAAGACCAGAAGCTGCGACAGGAGTTCTCCCCAATCCTGGCCGTCCTGGCCTGAAACGACCACCCGGGCTTTTGTTTTTTCGATCTCAGAGCGGAGGACCGGATCCTCCGGGGTCATAGTCCGGGCGATTTCAAGCGCCGAAAGAGCCCCTTTGAGACGGCCTGATTTGCGCCTCTCTCTTGCGATTCCCATGTAGTAGGCCGCACCGACAATACGGATCGTTTTTTCGTCCTTCCGAAGCAGGCGTCGGTTGTCATCGGAAAGACTCCCTGTCTTCTCCCAGTCCCGAACCCATGACAGAGCCTTACGGAAATGGTTGTCCCTGAGAAGCGCCTTGAGTTCGGGATAGTTATTTTGGAAGCGTGTGTCAGCGGAAGAGGCTGTCCTCCGGGTCCCCATCAAAGAGTGAAAGAACGAGCCGGATTGGCACCCGGACAAGAGGGTCAAGCTGACGGCAAGCACCCATGGAAGCCCTTTTCCGACACCATTTCCCATCCGCCCTCCTTAACTCCGGTGAAGATTGGCTCTACTGCCATGTGAAGCCGAGTTTGCCAACGAAATCACGCTCCAGCATCCTTTTGTAGGCCCTCTGGAGCGGAGCGATCGAAGTAAGGGGACCGACATCGTCGACAATGGGACGGATATTCCCTCCCGCCACCCAACCAAGCATCGCCAGGATGTCCGAACGATGAGCAAGGTAAACTCCATGCAGAGAGAGTTGGCGCCCGAAAAGCTCCCTTGTCAAAAACTGTGTCGGGGCCCCGGTCGTTTCTCCAATGATGACGGCCCTTCCTCCTTTGCGGAGAAGGGGGAGGATTTTGGGGATGGTCGCGCCTCCGACGGTATCGAGCACGCCGTCAAAGGGTTTTCCTGAAAGCTTGAGGAGCTGCTCCGGCCATTCCGCGGCATCATGGGAGACCAGGGGAATGTTCATGAATCGGGCCAGGATCTCCTTTTTTTTCTCAGGACCATACGTTCCATAGACTTCAAGACGCAGGACACTGGCCAGCAAACAGGCCAGGTGGCCGACCCCCCCGCTTGCCCCGACAACCAGCCACCGTTCTCCGGGACGGGCACCACCCCTCACAACAAGCCCCTGATGAGCCGTCGCCCCGGCGAGGGTCACAGCCGAAGCCTGGAGCGGATCGATGGACGGAGGAACAGGCAGAAGACGGGAGGCAGGAAGGCAGACATACTCGGAAAAAACCCCCTGGATATGGCCCCCGAGGACGCGATAGGAGGGACAGAGGGATTCCAGACCACTCCGGCAAAGTTCGCAAACCAGACACCCCTGACCAGGGGACAAGGCGACAGAGGCTCCCACTTCGAGAGAAAACTCCGGAGCGATGCCTTCACCCAGAGCATCGACCACCCCAACCCCTTCCGATCCCATCACATGAGGCAGGCTCACCGAATAAGCCGGAGATCCGGAAAGGACCCACAGATCGATATGATTCAGGGTGTGCGCCAGCATCCGGACCCTCACCTCGCCCCGAGACGGGACAGGAACAGGCTGATCATACAGAACCAGCGATTCGACATTCTTTCCGCCCGAAAGATAAACCGTTCTCATGCAATATCTCCCACCGTCAGCCGCCTTCCGTTGTAGGCCCTTCCGCCACCTAGCAGGCGCTCCATGCAAAAGCGTCCTATCTTATCCCCGATCGTCTCAGGAGCAGGAAGAGTGTCCCTTTTCTCCTCCGGATAGGCGATTTGGCGCATTCTCGTGATCATGCCACCCGGGTTGAGCGAAAGGCTGAAAAGAGGAGCAGGAAGATCAAGGGAGAGCTGAGTCGAAAGCGCCTCCACCCCTGCCTTGGCTATCCCATAAGCCCCCCAAGAGGAACGAAGGGTTGACGCCACTCCCGAAGAAATGAAAAGATGTCCCCCCACACCACGCTCCAGAAAATGCCTGGAAAGTATTGTCGACCAATAGAGGGGCGCGTGAAAATTCACATCGATTTCCCGATCCGCATCCTCGACGGGAGTCTCCAAGAGACTTCGTCGCCCGGAGAGGTATCCGGCACAGTAAATGGCAAGGCCCGGAAAGTCCGTGCTTTCTTTTCCGGAAACAAGTCGTCGCACAAATTCTTCGGAAAGAATCCTGTCACAATAGTCAAAAGCCGCGGTCGCCGAAAGGAGGGATTTGAAATCAGCAGACTCATCCATGAGGGAGGTAAGACTTTCTTTTGAGCGGGTCAGGCAGGATACCGAAATGTTCCTTGAAAGAAAAAAACGGACAAGAGCCCTTCCCAAGCCACTCCCGGCCCCCAGGACGAGAACCATGGGTTTCATCTTCGGATCTTTTCGGCGCGTTCCTCTTCTTCGAGCAAGGTTTTGCAGGAAATGCAAAAGGTGGTCACAGGCCTGGCAAGCATCCGTTTTTCCTCGATTTCATCCCCGCACCGCTCGCAGACGCCGAAAGATCCCGACTCAATTCTTTCCAGAGCCTCATCGATCTTCCGGAGCAATTTCTTTTCCCGCTCTTTCAGACGATAGGAAAATCCTTGCGATTCCTCGATAGAAGCCAGATCCGACGGATCAGGGAACAACTGGACTCCTTTTTCCACCGTGGACTGGAGAACCTTTTCTGCTCCGGAAATGATTTCCTTCTTTTGTTGCTGAAGAATTTCCCGGACTTTTTCGAAGCTTTCCATCAAGATCCTTTCGCCAATCTCGCTCCCTCATGGAACGATACCTGGGGATTTACGAAGGCCGAAAAGAGAGTAAGGGCCCTCATCGAAACAAAAGCATGACAGTGATTTTAACAGATTCCTCCGTACGATTGCATCCACATATTCCGTGATAAAAAATGCGACAAGAACCCTCAGCATTTTCTGCGGTGGGGGGATACATGCCGACATTGTTTTTCATTCCCTTTGTTCGACGAATCATCAGACTGTTCCCGATGTCTCCGGAACCCTCTTGTCTTGAATTTTACTGAATATTCTGATAGATTTCGTTCAACCATACGAAATTTTCATGCGGAGAGATGGCCGAGAGGCTGAAGGCGGTTGACTCGAAATCAACTCTGGGGGGAACCCCAGCGGGGGTTCAAATCCCTCTCTCTCCGCCAAATTCTTTCCAGGGGCCTGAAGGCGCTCATATCCTCGGAGCCGACATTGTCCACAAAGCAGGACACCCTTTACCGACTGCTGTCGAACCATATTGCTGATTCAACAAATTCGGCATTTCTTCTGATCGGAACGGACTACAGGATTCAATGGGTCTCCGATGCGGCCAGGAAGCTTCTTTTCAAAAATGTCCCTGACATCGAAGGAATGTCCTGCGCGCGAGGTCTCAGAGGAAGGATCTGTTCGGCCGAATGCATCGAGGAGGTCCGTCTGCCCAACGGAGAGGCAACCCCCTTTGGAGCCGCCTGCCTAAAGGAAGTATTCGGAGAATTCAGCCTCAAAAACTCCCTGATGGATTCCGATGGGAAAACGGTAGGCCTTTTAAAGCAAATCACTTCAACCGCAGACACTCTCCATCATTCCAAGACGGATGAGTTCGAATCCAGGGGTTCCTGGCACTCGACGCTCGCCCCGACTCTGGCACGAATCGCCGAAACAACCATCCCCATTCTCCTTGTCGGTGAAACGGGTACGGGGAAAGAGGTTCTTGCGCAGCGCATTCATGAACTGAGCCCGCGCAAAAACAATCCCTTCATCATTCTCGATCTGTCCGTCGTTCCCGAATCCCTCGTCGACGATGCCCTGTTCGGACATACCCGGGGGGCTTTTACCGGCGCAACATCCGATTACACCGGAAAGCTCCTTCAGGCAGACGGGGGAACCCTTCTCCTCGATGAACTGGAGAACATCCCCCTGTCCGTTCAGGCCAAGCTTTTGCGTTTTCTGGAAACCGGAATCGTCGAACGGATCGGACAGACAAAAAAACACGCGATCGATGTCCGGATCCTGGCCGCGACGAATGTCAGCCCCGAGGAGCTATTATCATCAGGACGATTGAGGGAGGATCTTTTCTATCGTCTCCGTGGCATGACCATCCTTCTTCCTCCTCTAAGGGAAAGGAGGGAAGAGATCCCCCTTCTCATCCAGACTTTCCGCGGGAACTGGTCCGCACGTCACCGACGGAAAGCCCCGGACTTCTCGCAAGATCTGGTCGGGAGGTTTTGCGATTACCCGTTCCCGGGAAACATACGGGAACTCAAGCACATGGTTGATCTGTGCCTTAGCCTTACCGTTGATCAGACAGTGACGGTGGACAACATGCCCGATCCTGTCCGGGATATTCTTGTCAAAAAACCAAACGACGGCCACTCGATTAACGAGCCCGTTCTTTCACGAAGCTCGAAAAATGTCGAAGAAGCCATCGCAGCGGTGGAAAAGGACATGATCCAGCGTGTCCTCTTGCAACATCGTGGCAGGGTTTCCGATGCCGCCCAATCTCTCTCCATGAGCCGAATCACTCTCTGGCGCAAAATGAAGAAATACAAACTGGACCGCCGCAAGACGTTTCCCTCCTGAAACTCCACTCCGGCAACGTTACCGGCAAAAGTCACCCCCCTGAAACCCTCCTCCTTAACCTGGTCCCACCCCGAGATCGCCCAAAACTCCAAGCTGTTTGCATGAAAAGATAAAAATATTTATCTCGACTGAAATGCCATTGGCATGAATCTTGATATGAAGACTCAAAGAAAGAGGAATAAATTTTCTTCTTTCCGGGCATCTTCAATTCTCAATACAAATCAGGAGGAGAAATAAAATGAGTGGAGCAAAAAATCTCACCTTTGTAATCCTTGCAGCGTTTCCCTTTCTTCTCATGGCCGTCTTCGAAAAAATTGACCATGCCCTGAAGGGCGGACTCGGCGGATTCTAGATCCTGCCGCCATTCCCCCGTGGGAAGGAGAAAAACAGAAAAGGCTATTTGCTTTTCGGAGGTTCTCCTTCCCTTTTTTTTTCAAAAAAATTCTGCAAAAGAATCCGTGACTCCACCTCAAGCACTCCGGATACAACCTTAATCCTGTGGTGAAGCCTGGGATCGTTGTGCAGGTCATAGAGTGACCCTGCCACTCCCCTTCGAGGTTCCCTTGCTCCATAGACAAGCCGTGAAATCCGTCCTTCGAGCATAGCGCCAAAACACATGAAGCAAGGCTCAAGCGTGACATAAAGCGAGGCTCCCGCCATTCGGTAGTTTCCAACCCGTGAGGCCCCCATCCGGATGGCGACCATCTCCGCATGCGCCGTCGGGTCGTTCAAAACTCTTCCCCGATTCCAGCCCTCCCCGATGACATCCTCTCCCAACACAAGGATCGCTCCGACGGGTACATCCTCCCCGTCCATGGCATTTCTTGCGCGGGCAAGCGCCTCCCGCATCCAGAACGCATCCCGACTTGTCATGTGTGCGGTTGCCGTCTAAAGACCCGATCGACGCGAGCCTGGTCGAGAGGACGCAGAAGTATGCTGTCCACATTGACATGGGGGGGACGGGTGACAGCCCAGACAACGGCCTCAGCCACATCTTCCCCAGAGAGAGGGGTCATCCCCTCGTACACCTTTCTTGCTCTCTCAGCATCTCCCTGGAATCGAACGAGAGAAAACTCTGTCTCGACAAGTCCGGGGTCGATTTCCGTGATGCGAACCGGCTCACCAAGCCACTCAAGGCGCAAGGTCTCCGTCACGGCGCGCAGGGCATGCTTGGCGGCGGTATAGCCCGCTCCGCCAACATAGGTTTCAATGGCAGCCACGGAGCCGATGTTTACGAGATGACCCCGTCCACTTCGGCGGAGTCTCGGAAAAATGGAACGCACCATCCGAACTGTTCCCAGGACATTGCTCTGATACATCTCGAGCCATCCGGCCTCGTCCCATTCCAGAACGGGGTCGAGCCCCAGGGCTCCACCCGCATTGTTCACAAGGACATGAAGGGTTTCGGGAAGATGCGACACAAAAGCGGACACGGAATCGGTGCTTCGAACATCAAGATCTAACGGAAACATTCCTGTTTCCCGGGCGAGACGTTCGAGACGATCGAGGCGCCTGGCCCCTCCGTAAACCTGAAATCCACAACGCGACAGAAGCCTGACAGTGGCGGCCCCGATTCCGGAAGAAGCCCCTGTCACGACGGCATTTTTCGGCTCATTCATATTCATAAGCAGGGTTCCCTTTCCTGACCCGTGGATTTTGACTTGCCGTTTTAGAATTCTCTTTCCATAATTGAAGACATGACGACTCCAGCAAGATCCATTATCCATGAAAAAGAGAGTCGAGGACACATTGTGCCCCGGTTTATTCCGTTCCTTTTGTTCCTCGGTTATTTCTGGGCCGCGATCGACCCTGTTTTCGCCCTTCCCCTGAACGATCCGACCTATCCCTCACCACTACGCCAAGGGGTTCAGGAAGCGGCGCGACAGATTCTGGCGAACCATCCAAAGAAGGCCCTGACCATCCTCAACCCCCTGTTCAAGCTCTATCCTGATTATACGATCGTCTTCACTCTGGGGGGCATGGCCTATGGAAAAAGCGGCCTGAACAAAAAAGCCATCGAGATGGAACGGAGGGCCCTTGCCCTCGACCCCGACAACATCACGGCAAAAATCAGCCTCGGTATTGCGGAAGGGAACACGGGCCACTTCAGGAGAGAGCTGGCCGAAGAAAATGCCGTCATCCAGAAAGATCCGAAGAGAGAACCGGCCTGGAAGGCGGCCGGATGGGCCTACGCCTCATTGGGTCAATGGAAGGCGGCCCGCTTTTCAGAGGAAAAGGCGATCGATCTCAGACCATCCGATGCAGGGGCGCGCATGATTCTTGGGCTGGCTCTTGCCCACGAAGGGTATCTTCAGGAAGCTCTCCTGATGGAGGAGTCGGCCCGCAGGATCGACCCGCAGGATGAAGGAATCCGGCGATCGATCACCTTCATAAAGCATGAAATGGCTCCCCACGGCCCCAGGAAGAGCAAAACAAACGGCTTCAACCCAATTCTGGCCCCGACTCCGGGTCCGGCCTCCTCGACGGCGACCCCCGAAAGTTCCCAGCAGACATCCCCCCCTCCCATTCGCGCACCCTCCGTCCTCCATTGAGGTTTGTCTTTTTTCCGTGAATATCCTAGAATTTCCTGTGTCGGAGGGGTGGCCGAGTGGCCGAAGGCGGCGGTCTTGAAAACCGTAGAGCGAAAGCTCCGTGGGTTCGAATCCTACCCCCTCCGCCAACCCGATCCTTTTTTCGAAATTCGTCAGAAGGAGGCTTTCGTCTGGCGACGTTGAATCCCGACGCTGATTTGGGGTATTCTTCCTCGTCTGATTCTTGAAAAAAAACACCCGATCAATTCCCTTGGAGAGGTGGCCGAGTGGTCGAAGGCGTCCGCCTGCTAAGCGGATGTAGGACCAAAAGTCCTACCCAGGGTTCAAATCCCTGCCTCTCCGCCATATAATGATTTCTTGTATTCGCCTCAAAACACTTTCCTCTGAAAATTGATTTCCTGGAACAATTTGGGACACTGAACCTCGAAGACAGCAATCTCTTCCAGGAGGTGTTTCCGTGGCGACGATCGACAAGCGGGACGACCTGCAATGGCGGGCTCAGACAAGACGCAAGGGCTTTCCTGTCCAGCGAAAAACATTCAACACCAGAGCCGAAGCCTGGGCGGCCGTTGTCGAGTCGGAAATGGTCCGGGTTGTCTTTGTCTCCCGGTCCGAATCGGAATCGACCACGCTCAAAGACCCGCTGGACCGCTACAAACAGGAAATACTTCCGACGAAGAAAAGCCAACATTCCATTCTGTCGCAAATCCGGCTCATTTCAGACCGTCTCGGGCAATATTCCCTTGCTGCGATCACCCCGTCCCTTCTTGCCAAATATCGCGACGAACGGGGGAAAGAAGTTGGTCCCCAATCCGTCAAGCACGATCTCTCCCTCCTGTCCCGTCTGTTCAATGTTGCGATCAAGAAATGGGGAATCGCTCTTCCCATGGGAAATCAATTTCGGCAGATCCGGATGCCAGAACTAACTTGAGGGCAGGGAGCGGCGGGGACTTCCGAAGAACTGGAAAAGGTAGCCGCGGTAGCCGGATCGAAAGAGTTCGGAGACCTGCTTCGATTTGCCATCGAATCGGGGATGAGAAGAGGAGAGATTGTTTTCATGAAATGGGAACAACTGGACCTCAAAAAACGAACCCTTCGAATTCCCGAAACGAAAAATAACATTCCAAGGACTGTTCTCCTTTCTCGGGAAGCCCTCCGAATCCTCTCCGATCTCCCCAGGCGGATCGATGGATACGTATGGGGTTCAACCCCCGATTGGCTCTCTCATCTTTTCGCCAATTCTTGCAAAAAGCTGGGATTGAAGATCTTCGTTTCCACGATCTCCGGCACGAGGCGACCAGCCGGTTCTTCGAGAAGGGGCTGAACACCATGCAAGTGGCCGCCATCACGGGACACAAGACCTTGCAGATGTTAAAAAGATATACTCATTTAAAAGCGGAGGATCTTGCGGAGTTGTTGAAGTAAAGCCTTCCTTCCCGTTGAACTGGATCCAAGGAGAAAAGCATGGCCTCATCGATCGAAGCAATCCAGAAGATCCTTCAGGAAACCGTCGCCCCGGGCTTCAGCGATATTCGGGAACGCCTGACTCGTGTCGAGCTTGAAATCAAGCGACTTGACGACAAGATAGATAGTGGTCTTCTCCGAAAAGACGAGCGAATGACCCACCTCTCGTCCATGTGGACAATCTTCACACGTTTACAGGTGTGTCCCACAAGCCCCATGTCCACTCGTCGGAAATATGGGTTAAGATCAGCCCTAAAGACAGGGGCTTGCGCGGCGTGTTCGGTCAAGGAAGGAACAATCGGAGTAAGCCCCACCCCCGAAAAGTCCCTTGAAAACCTGGAAAAACGAAAATATCGTTCACAGATCCGGAGGATTCCCCAACGGAGTCCGGAGGGTGAACGACAAAAACCGGGTCTCATGAGAAAAAAGACGCGTCCATAAACGCCGGTTCTTGCCAGCAGTCCAAATATTCCCGGGATATTCGATCAGGAGAAGGCCCTTACGGGATCAGACCGTGATCTCATTTCCAAAGACAGTGGTCTTGTTCCTCCCGAGCGCCTTCGAGGTATAGAGGGCCTTGTCCGCCCGCTCCATCATGGCATTCCAGTCTGGACCAAAGCGCGCGCCATCGACACCGATCGAGATTGTCATGACCCCCATCTTCTGACGTTTTGTCACATTCGTGATCTCGATCTTTTCGACGGCCTTCCGGATTTTTTCGGCCACTCCGAATCCCTCATCCGAAGATGCTCCGGGAAGGAGTAGGGCAAACTCCTCGCCTCCGACGCGGGCGGCCAGATCTCCCGGGCTTCTGACACACATTTTGAGTATCCTGGAGACAGCCACGATCGCCTTGTCTCCGACCATGTGTCCATGAGTATCGTTGATCGTCTTGAAATGGTCGATATCGAGCATCAAAACCGCCATCTCCTTCCCGGTGTGCCGCCCATCCGACAACAGTTCTTCCATCCTCGCATTAAGTCCCCGTCTGTTGAGAAGTTCCGTCAACGGGTCGATCAACGCCTCTGCCCGGGCCGTCCGGAGCTCCCGCTGCAGGATTTCAATTTTCTTCTGGCTCTCAGAGAGGTCGTGGCTCAGGCTGGCTGAACTTTCCTTGATGGAATGGGTGTCCCTGAGGACGGCTTCGATCAGAGCCTTGAGCTTCGGCTCGTCCATTCCGTTTTTCTGGAGTGAAGCACCATAGGACTCCATCCCTTTCTGGACTCGCTCGGCTTCATGTGTTGTGGACAACGTTGAATGGGAAAGCTTTTCCAGCAACTCCTGGATTTCCTTCGTGAGCGAATCCCGATGGTCGTTCAGAGGAAGGACATATTCCGGCGCCACATATCTGAGAAAAAGATTCTCCACATCCTTGTCCGAAGGGAGGATCCCGGATTTGACGAGGGTGTCGAGGGCATCCGAGAGCCCCGGATTGATTCCTGACACATATTCGTAAACCACCGCATAATGAATCGGAGTGAAGGAAAATCCCAACTCCGTCATCCGCTGCAGGACAAGGCGGAAAATTTCGGCACTGGATATCTTGCTTTCTGGATATCGAAGCATGATCGCTCCCATCACGCCATAGGTCCGATGATTCCCGCAATAACACTTGAATGTGCATTCTAGCATAAGGTGACGATGATCACATCTCAAAAATGGTGGGATACTGGACCAGGGAGCTCAGAATCGGGATAATCTAGCAGACAACTGATTGTCACATCTTTCTGGTTTTCCCGGACAATTCCGCTTTCATCTAGGAGAATGAAACATTAAAATATTTACATATTATCTAATCCCTGCTACGGTCTCCTGTGGGATTTATTCTGATACACTCACAGGATCGAGGAGGGAGAGATGCCACGTACCTCAGCGCGGGCTCCGCTGGTTCTGAAACCGGAAGAGAGGAAACAACTGGTTCAGTTGTCCCAGTCTCGAACGGCCCCCGGACGAGAGATCGAACGGGCCAACATCCTGTTGCGCTATGCCGACGGGATAACGATCCAGGCGATTCATCGGGAGCTTGGCCTGTCCCGTCCCACCATTTACAAATGTATCGACAAGGCCCTGGCGGCCGGGGTGGCCGTGGGTCTTCGTGACAAGCATCACCGGCCCAAGGCTCCGGAGATCACGGAGGAGGCCAAAAGCTGGGTCGTGAGCTTGGCCTGCACCAAACCCAAGGACCACGGACTGGCGGCTGAACTGTGGACCCTGTCAGCCTTGGCCGCCTTTATTCACGAAAGAGCGGAGGCGGCGGGGTTCCCGAGGCTGTCCAAAATTCCGAGGATGACGGTCTGGAGAATTCTCGATGCCGCCAACATCAAGCCTCACCGGATCCGGTACGACCTGGAAAAGAGAGATCCGGACTTCGACCGGAAGATGGCCGAAGTTCTGATGGTCTACCAGGAGGTCAACCTGAGAAACGCCACCTCTCCCACGCCCGAGGGAGAGGCGACCCCGGTCATCACGGTGAGCGTCGACGAAAAGCCGGGAATTCAGGCGCTGGGAACCACCGCTCCGGATCTTCCCCCTGTTCCGGGAAAGCATGCGTCGTTCGGACGGGATCACGAATACGTGCGTCATGGAACGGTCTCCATTCTGGCCGCGCTGGATCTTCATACCGGCGAAGTGATCGCCAATGTCGAAGACCGTCATCGAAGCCAGGAGTTCGTTGCCCTTCTCAAGCGCCTGGACGATCATTATCCCAAGGAGGCGGTGATCCGGGTGGTTCTGGACAACCACTCGGCCCACATCTCCCGGGAAACCATGGCGTATCTCTCGACCAGACCCAACCGCTTTGTCTATGTCCATACGCCCAAGCACGGGTCGTGGCTTAACCTTGTGGAAACAGCCTTCTCGAAAATGGCCCGCACCTTTCTCCGGCATATTCGGGTCTCCTCAAAGAAGGAACTCAAGGAGCGCATTCTGAAAGGAATCGACGAATGGAACGCAAACCCGGTGCTCTTCCGATGGAGCAATTTCGATCTCGGGTTGATATAAATTGTAAACCTATTTACGTTACAAACTACTAGGAGGATTCCCATCTTTTCACTCGGAGTGGTCAGCCATCTGTCCAGACATTCCAGCATGAACGACAAATCCGGCTGGGATATCGTTCTCTTTCATCTGGGAAAAACGCCAGTCTCCATTGCCGGCCTCATCGACTTTTCTTTTATCGTTCTTCTCGGCTTCATCCTTCGACATTTTCTCAAGAGGACCCTGGCCGCCAGGGCCCAGACCCAGTCCTCACCACAAACGCGCCACATGATGGGTCTTCTGTCGACCCTTGCCGCCAATCTCGTCTTCGCCCTGTTCATCGTCATCGCTCTCGACAACCTCGGCGTCCGGCTTTCTTTTCTTGGAGGCACTCTTGGCGTCCTGGGCATCGGGATCGGGATCGGCCTTCAGAATCTCGCCGCGAACATGATCGGACTGGTCGTCATCCTCCTTGAAAAATCCATCCAGATCGGCGATCTGATCGAAATCGACGGAGTACTCGGGACGGTCGTCGAAATCAAGGGGCGATCGACGACCGTCATGAGCCGCGACAACATCGCCATCATCATTCCCAATGCCCATCTGATCTCCAACAAGGTCATTAACTGGAGCCACAGGGACCCCAAGACCCGCATGCATCTGAAAGTCGGAATCGGGATGGATCCAGCACTCCTCGACAAGGCTGTCGACATTCTTCGAACGCTGGCACTTTCCCATCCCGACATTCTGCCGGACCCGCCACCAGCGGTCTGGTTCACCGAATTCGGCGCATCATCCTTCAACCTCGAACTCGTTTACTGGATCAACGACGTAACCCTCCGCCACACCACCCTCTCCGACCTCAACTTCAGGATCGCAAGAGAGTTCCAGGCTGCGGGAATCGATCTTCCCTATCCGCACAACGTCGTGATCTTTTCACACGGACCAGACGCCGCAGGCGGCCCTTCCCCGCCATCACCTATTGCGCCCGGAACCCCTGCGGGGGGATAATGGATTCCATGAAAATAGGAATCCTCCTCTCGACCCATCCAGAAAAACAGGACGGAGAGCCCGTCCGTATGATTGCGGAAGCAGCTCTCGCCTCGGGCGACGATGTTTACCTCTATCTTCTCGACGAGGGGGCCCACTTCCTCGCGCATCCGTGGGTTCACGAACTTGTCGACCGGGGAGCGTCGGTCTATACCTGCGCCTACGCGGCCCAAAACCGTAAAATTCCGGATCCTGGAAAAACGACATTTTGCGGACTGGTGGTTCTGACCCAGGTTATCGAGGGGTGCGACCGATTTCTGGCTTTTGCCTGAAAGGATTTTTGTGGCTTCTTCACACAGGACCCTTCTCATGATCAAGGCCGATCCGGCCAATGACCCTCGCCCGGCAGAGGCGGTCCGTTCGGCTCTTGGCCTGATCGCAGGAGAGATACCCGTCACCGTCTACCTTTTCAGGGAGGCCCACGCCCTTCTCCTGTCCTCCCAGGATGAACTTCTCGACCTTGAGGACGGAGAAGTCCTCCACCGGTTTCTCAAAACATTTTTCGACATGGCAGCAGAGATCTTTTACGAACCCTTCGCGTCGCCGCCACCCGGGGGAATCCGGGGGAAAGCACTGCCCCCAAAGGATCTGGGGCGGATGATTCCAAGCTTCGATCATACGATCTTTTTTTAGGACGGACAGCATGCTCATCCTCATCCGGCAAGATCCGGACTCCCGCCTCCGGGAAGTCATCACCTCGATCGAGGAAGAAAGTCCCGGCTCGTTACTCGTCTATCTGAAGGGGACCGGCCTTTCCGGCCCGACCTCACCCCCCCTGGTCCTGCCGGACCGGACTTTTTCCATTTCAGCATCCATTCCAGGTGTTTCGCAGATCGATTCCAAGGCCCTTCTCGACCTGGTTCACGACAATGAGCGCATTCTCGTTCTTCCCTGATCCTTTTCTCCCCGGAAGAGACGTCGTTCATTTTTTCATCCTCCCCAACCCCCTTGTTTTCCACTGCACCTGACGGTATGATTGTCGGATGTTCCGCATTTGATCGCCTTGCGTGGAGAGATGTCCGAGCGGCCGAAGGAGCACGACTGGAAATCGTGTAGGTGCCTAAGAAGTGCCTCGGGGGTTCGAATCCCCCTCTCTCCGCCATTTGACAAGGTGAATTCGCGAGAGTGGACCGATGGGCCCCCAGGCTCCGGGCAACGAGTTCCCGCAAACCCCGCCAGGTCCGGAAGGAAGCAACGGTAGCGGTGCATCGCGTGTGCCCCGGATTCCCCTGGGGTCCCTTCGGTCTCCTTTCCCGAAGCCTCCTGCACTTTTCGAATATCTTCTGCATGGAGCTCCCATGTCCAAGTTCAAATCCCTGGCCCGCATCTACCGCCCCCAGACCTTTTCCGACCTCGTCGGCCAGGACGCTGTCGTCAGGGCCCTTTCCCGGGGTTTTTCCGACGGAGCCCTCACCCAAGCCTACCTTTTTTCCGGAGAGAGAGGCGTCGGCAAAACGACCGTCGCCCGAATCCTTGCCAAGTCGATCAACTGCGCCTCAGGACCGACCGCAACACCCTGTCTCGCCTGCTCCTCCTGCCTCGAGATCGCAGAAGGCCGCTCCCCCGACGTTCTGGAGATGGACGGAGCCTCCCACACCAGCGTGGAAGACGTTCGGACCATTCGGGAGGGACTCCGGTACAGTCCTCTGGCCGGAAGGGCCCGCATCATCATCATCGACGAAGTCCACATGCTCTCGACCTCCGCCTTCAACGCCCTCCTGAAGACGCTCGAAGAGCCTCCTCCCCACGTGGTCTTCATCCTGGCGACCACGGAGGCCCACAAGATACCGGACACGGTTCTCTCCCGGTGCCAGCACTTTCGCTTCCGGTTGCTGACCCTTCCGGAAATCTCGGGCCGCATCGCCCAGATCGCCCTGAAGGAGGGGCTGTCGCTCGACCCGACCGTGATCGCCATGGTCGCCCGCTCTGCGGAAGGGAGCATGCGGGACGCCCTCTCCCTCCTCGACCAGATTCTCCGGCTCGGAGGATCGGACCTGACTCCCTCCGGGGTGGCCGAGCTCTTGGGCGTCACCGATCAGGCACTGGAAGAATCGCTCCTTTCATCACTTCTTTCCGGAGATCTGTCGGCAACGCTCCGAACGGCCAGGACCGTTCTCGAAGCCGGCATCGACCCCCGGGCGCAGGTGCGCAATCTCTCCAGACTGTTTCGGGACATCCTTCACAGCCTTCTCGAAGGAACGCCTCTTGACGGGCCCCGCTATGGATGGACGCCCGAATCCGCGGCCAGGATCGCCGCACTCCCCCCGTCCAATGCGTTTTTCCTCGAACAGGTTCTCTCCGTCCTTGTCCGCGGAGAGGACGACCTGAGGCGCTCCCCGCAACCTGCCATTACCTTTGAGCTCCTCCTCGCACGAATCTGCCATCTGAAGGAAGTCCTTCCCCTGCCAGAAATCCTGGCCTGCCTGCTCGCGCCGTCCGCCCCGTCCCTCCGAAGTCAACCGCTTCCGGAGCCGTCCTGGACCCGCCCTGCGCGGCCGGCAGGGCCCGCCGCCCGACAGGAGGCTCCATCGTCCCCGCCGCCCCAAGCATCCGGACAGACTTTGTCCCGAACGCCCCCGCCCGCCTCCGAACAAGCCGGTCCACTGGACCTTCGAATCCCCTCCGACTGGGGAAGGGCTCTGGCCCGTCTTCCTCAGGAAATCCGCACGCTCATTGAGTCCGCCCGTCTCGCACGCTTCGAGCAAGGAACACTGGTTCTCGACACGGGCAATTCCTTCTTCAACAACCGGATCGCATCCAACCGCGATGCCCTGGCCCGTGCCCTCTCCGAAGCGGTCCAGTCCCCCGCGCCCCTCCGGATCGAAGTCCCGATTCCCGGATCGGGAGGAGACGGAGTGGGGAGCAAGACCCTCCCGCCCCCTCCTCTCGTTTCCGAAGCCGCCACGCTCTTCGGATCGGAAGTCATCGGCGTTCGTTCAGGAAAAACCCAAACGGAGCACAAACAAGGAGATCGGACCTGATGTTTGGACAGGATTTTCTCAAAAAAGCCCAGGAAATGCAGGAAAAGATGGCCAGGATGCAGCAGGAGATGGGTTTGTTGACTGTGACCGGAACCGCCGGAGGTCACCTCGTCACCGTCACCATGGACGGACACAATATCGTCCAGTCCGTCCGGATCGCTCCCGACCTCTTCAAACATGAAGACCCCTCCATGGTCGAGGATCTGGTGGCGGCGGCGACGAATGACGCGACTCAAAAGGTCCGGCTCGCGGCGGCGAAGGCCATGGAAGAGATCACGGGCTTCCCCGGGGGCAACCCTCCGGGAGGGATCGGGATCCCCGGCCTCTGATGGAACGCGGTCAGAAACCGAACAAACCGGCCTTTCCCGAACCCTTCGCCCGTGTGGTGGAAGCCTTTCGCCGTCTTCCCGGCATCGGCTCCAAGACTGCGACAAGACTCGCTTTCCATCTGCTCCTCTCATCGGACGAAGAACGCGCCATTCTCTCCGACTCCCTGAACACTCTCGCCAGCAGGCTGATGCCTTGCCGGGATTGCCGAAATATCGTCGAGCGCGATGCCGACAATCCGGAGACGCCTCTCCAGTGCGCCATTTGCCGCGACCCCGCCAGGGACCGCGGCATCCTGATCGTCGTCGAGGACATCCAGACCCTGTACTCCCTTGAAAAGTCCGGGGAGTTCAGGGGGCTCTACCATGTTCTCGAAGGCCGTCTCTCCCCTCTTGAGGGCATCAATCCCGACAGGCTCAGGATCCGGGAACTCCTGGACCGCCTTAACGATCCGGAGGTCAAGGAGGTCATCATGGCCACCTCGCCGACCACGGACGGAGAGGCGACCGCGCTCTACCTCTCCCGCCTCATCAAGCCCATGGGGATCCGGGTCAGCCGGATCGCCTTCGGGATTCCGGTGGGGCTCGAGATCGAATATGTCGACGAAGTCACTTTGATCCGCGCCGTCGAGGGACGCCATCCCTTCTGACAGAAACCAGGAACGAATCGGGGCGAGCCCCCTCACCGATGGAGCACCATGACCAGCATATCCTCCCAGGAACCCTCTTCCCTCGAGCGGGAAATCGCGCGGAGGCGGACCTTCGCCATCATCAGCCATCCCGATGCCGGAAAGACCACCCTTACCGAAAAACTTCTCCTGTACGGAGGCGCCATTCATCTGGCGGGATCGATCAAGGCCAGAAAAGCGGCCCGCTACGCCACCAGCGACTGGATGGAAATCGAACGCCAGCGGGGTATCAGCGTCACCAGCAGCGCCCTCGCCTTCGACTTCGAGGACCACACATTGAACATCCTCGACACACCGGGACACAAGGATTTCAGCGAGGACACATTCCGCACCCTGGAGGCGGTGGATTCGGTGGTCATGCTGCTCGACGGGGCCAAGGGAATCGAGCCCCAGACGCTGAAGCTCTTCGAAGTGGCCCGCATGCGCTCGCTTCCCATCCTGACCTTCATCAACAAGGTCGACCGGGAAGGCGTTGATCCATTCAATCTCCTTTCCGACATCGAGCGCACGCTTGACATCGCCGCCCTCCCCTTCGACTGGCCAATCGGATCGGGATCCGGCTTCCGGGGTGTCTGGGATCTCAGAAAACAGGAGGCGCATCTCTACGAGTCGGTCGATCATGGGGGGGGCAAGGCCTCCGAAAGGATCCTCCAGGCCGACAGCCCTGAAATCGGAAAGATTTTCGATTCCCTTCCGGACCGGAATGCCTTCCGGGACGAGATCGACCTTTTGTCCCACGAAGAAAACTCCTTCGATACAAAGGGGTTTCTTGCGGGAAGGGTGACTCCCGTCTTCTTCGGAAGCGCCCTCAACAACTTCGGGGTCGAAATCTTTCTCAGGACCTTTCTCGAGATGGCGCCTCCTCCCCGGGCCTACCAGTCCGACAAAGGTCCCGTCTCCCCCGATTCGCCATTCTTTTCCGGTTTTGTTTTCAAGATCCAGGCCAATATGGATCCGCAACACCGGGATCGGTTCGCCTTCATCCGGGTCTGCTCGGGGCGTTTTCTCCGGGAGATGTCCGTCACCAACACCTCGACCGGAAAAACACTCAGGCTCTCAAAAACGATCCAGTTTCTCGGACAGAAACGCGAACGGGTAGAAGAGGCCTGGCCCGGGGACATCATCGGACTCCATGATCCTGGAGTCTTCCGGATCGGAGACACTCTTTGCGAAAAGGGAAGTTTTCATTTTGAGGGGATTCCGTCCTTCTCACCCGAACTTTTCGCCCGTGTGATCCTGGAGGACCCGTTGAAGCGCAAGCATCTGAAAAAGGGACTGGACCAGCTGTCCGAGGAGGGGGCGATCCAAGTCTTCCAGCTCGATCCCCAGGGGGAGCGGGACCTGATCGTCGGAGCCGTGGGAGCCCTTCAGCTCGAGGTCCTGAAGTTTCGCCTCGAACACGAATACAATGTCAGGGCCCGCCTCGAACCGGTCGGATACGACCGGGCGCGCTGGCTGACCGGAACACAGGACCAGATCCAGGCCCTGTCTGGCACCCTCGACACCCTTCTTGTCTACGACCATGAAACGAAGCCGGTCGCCCTGTTCAAGAACGAATGGGCTCTCCGCTATGTCGTCGAAAAATACCCGGCCATCGGCTTCCACGGAACCTCTCCCCGCGCCTTTCACGAGGACCGGAAATAACCCTTTCAGCGTGGAGGTAAAGGCCAACCGGTCTTGGGCGTCCTCCGTTTTCTAGATCGAAGACGGTCGACGCTCCCGGACTCCGGAGGGCTCCCCGGAGGAATCGAGGAGAGGAAGCCGTCCCGTCATCGAGTAGACCACGGGAAGGACGAGAAGGGTGAAGACGATGGTGGAGAGGGCCCCTCCCACGATCACGATCGCCAGGGGCTTCTGTGCCTGATTTCCAATCCCGGTCGAAAGGGCCGCCGGCAGAAGGCCAAATCCGGCGAGAAGCGCCGTCATCAGGACGGGGCGCACCCGGAGATTCCCTCCCTGGACCAGGGCCTCCCGCATTGAAAAACCTTCCCTGCGCAAATTGGTCACGAAGTTGATCAGGATCATTCCATCCTGAATGGCGATCCCGAACAGGGACAGAAATCCAAGCGAGGCCGAGATGCTCAGATGGTGACCGGAGATCAGGAGAGCCCAGACTCCTCCCGTGATCGCCACGGGAACGGAGAGGATCTGGACCAGGGCATACTTGATGGACCGGTACGCCCAGTATAAAAGGAGAAAGATCAACCCGACCGCGACAGGCAGGAGAATGGCAAGCCGGTGCTGGGCCGCCTTCATCTCCTTGTACTCTCCGTACCAGAGGATCCGATAGCCCGGAGGGAGCGGCATCCTTCTGGCGATCTCCTGCTTGGCCTGTTCGACGGCGGTCCCGATATCCCGACCCCGGATCGAAAACTTCACGGGAATATAGCGGGAGTTGGCCTCACGGAAAATATAGGAATTGCCGATTTTAAGCTGGATAGTCGCGAGCTGGGACAAGGGAATGTGCGATCCGTCGGGGCTGTCGACAGGGATGGACCGGATGGCCGCGATATCCTTCCGGTAGGGGCGGGAGAGCCGTACCGTCACGTCGAACCGCTTCTCCTCCTTCAGAACCTGTGTCACCGCGACTCCCCCAACCGCCGCCTGGATGACCCCTTCCACATCGGCCACATGTATTCCGTAACGCGCGCAGGCCAGAGGATCGACCCTGATGTCGAGCTCCGGCCCTCCCCGGATACGGAAAAGGCCGAGGTCGTGGAATCCCTTGACACTCCCGAGAATCCCCATGGCCTGGTGCCCGAGATTTTCAAGCTCCACCGGATCGGACCCATAGATCTTCAGGCTGTTCTGCCCCTTGACCCCCGAGACCGCCTCCTCGACGTTGTCCTCGATATACTGGGACACATTGAAGGTGATCCCCGGCAAAGTCTTGAGACGGGCCAGAACCTCGTTTTGTATCTGCGCCTTCGTCACACCCTTGCGCCACTTTGCGTGGGGCTTGAAGAAGATCGCGAACTCGGCGTTCCAGAACCCGCCCACATCATAGGCGTCATCTGGCCGTCCTTCTTCGGACACCACCGTCTTGACCTCCGGGATTTCCAGAACGAGACGGCGGATCCCGTCGGTGAGATGAGCCCCGTAATCGAGGCTGATCGCCGCCGGATAAGTCGCCCGGATATAGAGGTTGTTCTCCTCGAGCTTTGGCAGGAACTCAGACCCAAGCCTTGGAAGGGCCACACCCACCGTCAGCAGAAGAAAAATCCCGGCGATGGAGAGGACCAGGCGAGGACGGTCGAGAACGAAGAGGAGGAGGACATCGTATCCTTTCTTAACGACCCGCATCAGGGGCGTGTCGGGATGGGCCCCCACATTTTTAAGGAGAACGGAGGAAAAGGCCGGCGAGAGCGTCATCGACAAAAGAACGGCCGCCAGGAGCCCCCCGCCCATGGTGTAGGCCATGGGAAAGAAGATTTTTCCCTCAATGCCGCTCATGAACAATAGAGGAACATAGGCCGAGAAGACGATCAGCGTGGAGAAGACCGTCGCCGACTGCACTTCGGTCACCGCTTCATAGATCACCACGAAAATCGAGGGACGGTCCTTTTCGTGGCGGTCTTGGGTGAGATGCCGGTAAATGTTCTCAACCACGATGACCGAGGCGTCGACCAGGATCCCGAAGTCGATGGCGCCCAGGGAGAGCAGATTCGCGGAGACTCCATGGAGCTTCATGATGGAAAAGGCCGTCAACAGAGCCACGGGAATCGTGATCGCCACGATGATGGCCGACCGGAGATTTCCCAGAAAGAGGTAAAGAGTGAGCAGAACGAGACCGATGCCCAGGGATAGATTCTCAAGCACAGTATGAAGAGTCCAGTGCATGAGCTGGGTCCGGTCATAGAAGGGCAAAAGCTTCACCCCCGGGGGAAGGTCGTGGGCCCGTATCTCGGCCACCTTTTCGTGGATCCTTTTCATGACGTGGCGGGTGTTCGCCCCCCGGAGAAGAAGCACCACGCCCTCGACCGTGTCGTTCTCGTAGTTTCGGCCGACCCGGCCAAGCCGGGGTTGCGGACCGATCTGCACCGTGGCGATATCCCGGAGAAGCACGGGCGTGCCCTTGACCTCCCCGACCATGACGTGGCCGATGTCCTCCCGGTTCTTGAGAAGGCCGAGCCCCCGCACGACCGCGGCCGTCTCCCCGAAATTCATCACATAGGCCCCGACGTTGTTGTTGGCCGCGGAAACTGCCGCCAGCACCTGGGAAAGGGGAATATTGAAATCCCGAAGACGGGCCAGGTCGACCAGAATCTGGTATTGCCGGATCCAGCCCCCCATTCCGGACTCGTCGGCCACCCCTGGGATCTCCTTGAAACGACGCTCCAGGACCCAGTCGTCCAGCGTCTTGAGCTGGTCGAGGGGGGCTCCCGTGAGTGTGTACCGGTAGATCTCCCCGGTGGCGGGCGTGTTGATGTCGAGGACCGGCGTCACCCCGGCGGGAAGGTTGGCCTGGGAGATCCGGTTGTAGATCCGGTGGCGCGCCTCGAAGTCGTCGACTCCGTCCTTGAAGACGGCGATGACCACCGACAGTCCATACATCGAGATGGAACGCTGGGTCTTCATTCCCGGTGTCCCGTTGATGGCGATCTCGACTGGAAGGGTGATCTGCCGCTCGACCTCCTCGGCCCCCCGGCCGGCCCACTGGGTGAGGACGCGGACCTCGAGCGGCGAGACGTCGGGATAGGGTTCGATCTGGAGATTCTCGTAGGAAAAGACCCCCACCACGGAGAGGGTGATCGCCACCAGAAAGACGATCACTCTCTCGCGGAGGGCAAAGGCGACCAGATGCTTCATGGAAGAGGTCTCCGGATCCGGCCAAGGGGGGATGAAGTCCCCGTCGCCTCGCTCAGATCGGTCTCTCGGATTCCCTCGAGCAGAAGGGCCCCCTTCGTCGCCACCTTCTCTCCGGGAACGAGTCCGGACTCGATCCGGATCCATCCCTTCTCTTCCGCCCCTGTATGGACACGTCTGAGGACGAAGACCCCGGGAGAGCGCTCCACGAAGACATGGTAGCCATGCTCGTCCCGGAGAACAGCCACCTCAGGGACCGCCACCACCGGATGGGGAACGGTCAGCCGAATCCTGACTGTGGCGAACATTCCGGGCTTCAGAAGGCGGTCCGGGTTGGGGATCTCGGCCCGCACGTGGAAGGTCCGGGTGTTGGGATCGACCATTCCGCCGAGATAGACGATCCGGCCAGGAAAAACCTTTTCCGGGTAGGCGACCGTTTCAAGGGACACCTTCTGCCCGATCTTCACGAGGGGGAAATCCCCCTCGTAGATGTCCATGTAGGCCAGAAGACTGGAAAGATCGGCGATGGTCATGAGCTGGTCGCCGGGGTTCATGAAAAGACCGGCCCGGAGAGCCGAGTTCAGGATCACGCCCGAACGGGGGGCGTGAAGGGTCAGGTAGCGGGAAACAGTCCGGGTCCGGGCGATCGTCTCGATGTCCCCCTTGGAGGCCCCCATCAGCCTGAGCTTTCTCTCGGCGGCAGTAATGTAGGCCCCGCTCTCGGCCTTGTCCGAGAGGGTCCTGGCAACCTTGAAAGCGTTCAAAAGCTCCACCTCGGCTGTCGTGTAGTCGGGGCTGTAGACATAGGCCAGGGGATCGTCCTTGTGGACCTTCTGTCCCTCGAAGGCCAAAATTTTCACCTCCCGTCCGCCGACACGGGCCGAGAGGATCGAGACCTTCTCCTCGTCGAAGTTGAGGGTCCCGGTTCTCCGGAGTTCCGTCTCCATGCTCTTTTTTTCCACGGTGATCACCTGGACCCATCCGGCCGCAGACTGGGCGGAGGAGAGTCGCACCTCTTTTTCCCCTTCTTCGGACGATGCGGCCGCGATACGAAGGATATCGCCCCCTCCGCCAAGAACCAGAAACGACGTTGTGATCACTGCGACAAGAAGCTTCCGCATTCGGGCCTTCCTTGCATTGGCTCCCGGACAGCTCCGGAGAGGGGTGAGTTCTTTCATGGGTACAAGATAAGGTCTGGCCCTGCCCTAATGCCTGCCGAGGGGCAAGGGAGCGCCAACCGCCGCCTCAAGATTGCTGAGGGCCTGATAATAGGCGATCAGACTCTGATAGCGGTTGTACTGGGCCTGGCGATATGCCTGAACCGCGTTGATCAGATAGAGGAAATCGTTTTTCTGGTTCTCGTACCCGGTCAGGGCCAGCTCGAAGGCAAGTCGGGACTGGGGGAGGATCTCGTCGGCATTCATCCGGTATTGCCGGTAGGCAAGGACCACCTGGGCATAGAGGTTGTCCACTGCGAGCCGTACCTGGGCTGTCTGCCACTGGTACTGCCAATCCGCCGCCCGGAGCATTTCCTTCTGGGAGGCGTACTGGAGGTTCTGCTTGATGGGAGCGAAGACCGGCACGTTGATCTGGACCCCCACATACCAGCAGTTCAGCCCCGAGAAGCCGTAACAGGACTCTCCCCCCTCGGAGCCGGTCAGCTGGTAGTCGGGCATGAACCCGAGCTTGGCCAGGGTGAGCTGGTGGCGGTTCAGGTCGACCGAAGCCCGGGCGGACAGAAGATCCGGCCTGTTTTCCAGGGCCCGTCCTTCAAGATCGGCCATGGTAAAAGGGATAGGAGCGGGATCCTGGAGCTTCTCAATCCGGGTTGCACGGTCCATGGAAAAGCCCAGGAGCATATTGAGCTGCTTCCGGGCCACCTCCATCTGGTATTTTGCCGTCAGGCGGTCGAGTCGCGCTTGGGAGAGCGCCACGCGGGCATTGACCACGTCGAGGATCTGGACCGATCCCACCGACAGCTTGGCCTTGGTGATCTCCAGAACCCGCATGAGCCAGGTCTGGAGTTCCTCGTTTAAGCGAAGGGTTTCCTGCGAAAGAAGCCACTGGTAGCAGGAGAGCTCCGTCTGGTTCCTGAGCTGGACCCGCTGGACCCGGTAGCTTTCGAAGGCAATCCTGGTGTTGTCCTTGTTGACCTTGTACCCGTAGAGCGCCTTCCCCGGAAACAGGAAGGACTGGACGATGGCCCAGTTGCTCCCGTTCGGATAGGGAAGTCCCGCGTTCTGGACACCCGACGGGACTCCGGCGGTATTCGTGATCACATTCTGGGCATTCCCCTGCTCCCCTCCACCGTACTCCCACTGAAGCAAGGGATCGGCCGGCGCCAGGGCGGTTTTCTCGAGCTCTTTTGTTCCAAGCCAGGTCTTTCGGAAAGACAGGATATTGGGATTTTTTTCGAGGGCGATCCGGACGGCCTGATCGACTGTGAGGGGAGGATCCTGATCCTTGGCCACCCCGTGACCGCCTCCCCTTTCTCCCGGCTTCACGAGGGAGGTCGTGCCGGGAGAATCAGGCACGGCATCCGCCCAGACGGGAGTTCCCAGCAAAAGCCAGAGGACTCCCAGGTAAAGTCCCCATCCTCTTCCAGTCTCACGAATCGCTCTCAACTCGCATCTCACCCTTAATCACTCCCATTTTTTGATACATTGTATCAGAATGATCCGATTCTAGAACCGAAAGGACAGACAAGTCAAACGATCCCCTGAAACCCAAGAAGCTCCTCTCCGGCCACCCCATTTTTTCCCACTCCGACGATGAGGTCAACGATTTTTCTAATAAATCTTTCGACAAAAAAGATTTCAGATCCCTCAAGGCCCAAGCTCCGCGATAGAAATTGTCGGAAGGGTTTCCCGGAAAAAATAAAGAGATTTTTTGAAACAGCCTCTTTATTTCTCTCAAATTGCCCCTTCCCATCCCAATTCCGGAGTTCAAGATCCGGCACTCCGGAAAATCAAGATTCAGGGAACCAGGCGACCGAGGGCTCCCGGCGCCGACAGGATCTCCCAAAGAAGCGCCATCCCGATCCTGACCGCATTACGGATCTTTCCCATTCTCATCCCAAAAAGTCGCATTTTCTCTTCTCCTCCCCCTGCCGGTGCGCGAAATGAATGCGGCCCTTAGACGGTCTTCGTGCCCGTCGGCCAAAGACGCACGGCAAGATTCCGTTTCAGTGTCTGGATTTTGAAATTTATTCTGAAAGATACGACGGGGAATCGGAAGAGAAAAGGCGACAAAAAGGGAAGGGACACAAAAAAAGCCTGCAACGTCAGGTCCGCTTCATCATGAGCTCTCCTTTCCTTCCGTCCCCGGACTGGGACCGTCGTCCATATGAATCTCCTTATTTTTCAGGTTGTCCCGAGCGCCGCCGTTCCGGTCCGGAACGCAGAAACACCTCTTTCTCCGCGCAGGAGCTCAATGAGACTAGACTAAGGGTCGATCCACCACTTCGACCTGTCCGGCGATCTTCCGGACACGCTCCACGAGCTTTTGCTGATTCATGAAAACATCAAACAGAAAGCCTCGTTTTTTCTCGAAAGAGAATATATACTCCCCCTCCCTATCTGTCAACCCCTTCCCCCCCATCATCCCGGAAGGAAATTTTCGGGCCTCCCTTGCGATCCTTCCTCAAAGCCTCACCCGACTCTTGCATTACATTATCAAGATGTCGGATGTCCAATCTTTGTCTGGATGCACTTCCCCCTGAGGCGCGATCCCCGTATAATGAAACCCCAGACCCTCCAGAGCTCAGGAGAATCCATGACCTTCGATCCGTCCCGCTATCTCGAAAACCTTCACGATGCACCGGACCACCGCGCCCGGCCCCTGACGGAAACCCCGGGGGATCTTCAGGGACTCCGGCGGCTTTCGCGGATCATCGACCATCTCCGGGGTGAAAATGGATGCCCCTTCGACAGGAAACAAACCCTGTCCGCCCTTGTGGCAGACCTCAAGGATGAAATTTTCGAGCTCGAAGAGTCGGTCCAGAAGGACGACTCCGAAAACATCGCCCGGGAAATGGGGGATCTGTTCGTCATTCTTTTTATGGCCCGACGAATTTTGTGGGAGAAGTCAGGCCAGTCTCTCGGCACCATTTTCGACGGAGCGGCCCGCAAGATGGTTTCCCGCCATCCCCATGTCTTCGAGGCTCCCGCTCCCGGAAAAAGCCTTGAAGCGATCTGGGAGACATGGGAGGATAAAAAACGGAAAGAGCCGGAACACCGGGACCGACAATCGGTCCTCGACGGAATCCCGCTCACCATGCCCGCGTTGACGGTCGCGGCAAAACAGGGCCAGAAGGCGGGGCGTGTCGGATTCGACTGGCGCTCCCCCGACGAGGTCTGTCCTAAAGTTCTCGAGGAGTGGCAGGAAGTCCTCGAGGCGCGCCTCGAAGGCCCCGAACGTCTGTCGGAGGAGATCGGCGATCTTCTCTTTGTTCTGGCCCAGTTCGCGAGGCTTTCGGGAATCCGGCCAGAGGAGGCGCTGTCCGCCGCAAACAGGAAGTTCAGGGACCGTTTCCACTTCATGGAACGGGAGGCGGCCTCGAGAGGGATTCCGCTCGCCGAGCTGACATCCGAACAATGGGAGGATCTCTGGACGGAATCCAAGAAACCCCGGAAAGAGGAGCAAAAAGAGCCATGAATGCCCTGGTCACCGGCGCCACCTCCGGGATAGGACTTTCGGTGGCTCAAGGCCTTCTCGCCCTCGGTCACAACGTCTTCGCCACCGGCAGAAACAGCGGACGCCTCGGGCAGTTCAGGGAGGAGGCCAAAGGCATGGCCGGAACGCTCCACACCCTTGCCTGCGACCTGGAAAGACCGGAAGAGGTCGAACGACTGATCAAGGCATCCACGGACGCCCTGTCCCATAAAATCGACCTTCTGGTGAACAATGCCGGCATTGCCACATTCGGTGAAATCGAGGAGACGACCCTCGAGGAGTTCGAGCGGTTGATGGCGGTGAATCTGAGAGCCCCTTTTCTGCTTTCCCGGGCGACCCTGCCGATCATGAAAAAACAAGGAGACGGGCTGATCGTCAACATTTCCTCCGTGGCTGGCCTCGAAGCCTGGGCAGGATCCTCCCTCTACTCCATGACCAAGTTCGCATTGAGGGGTTTGACCGGGTCATTGCTGGCCGAGGGGGCGCCCAGCGGTGTGAAGGCGGTTGCAATCTGCCCGGGTTATGTGGCGACTCCTCTGGTGTCGGGGGCTCCCGTTCCCGAATCCGAGATGATCCAGCCCGAAGACATCCTGAAGACGATCCTCTACCTCAGGGACCTCTCTCCGGCGGCGGTCCCGGGAGACATTGTCCTGAAGCGTCTCGGAGGACTTTGACCTTCGTTTCATACATGCCCGGAGCGACAATGAGGATGCTGTGCAACCGGAAATGATAAGGGAATACATCAAAAAGGTCGGGACAGGTCCTCTTGGCGCGAGGGATCTTACCCGGGCCGAGGCGGCCTCGGCCGCCAAACTCATTCTTTCCGGAAGTGCGACCTCCGCCCAGACCGGCGCTCTTCTTCTGGGACTTCGCCTGAAGGGGGAAACCGCCGAAGAAATGGGAGGGTTTCTCGACGCCCTTAGAGAGAAGCTCACTCTTGCCGGTCCGACAAGGGCCGATCTCGATGTCGGCGACCCCTACGACGGCAGGAAACGCTCCCTGAGCCTCGTCGTTCCCGCCGCGCTCGCGGCATCCCGGTCGGGACTCAGGATCGTCCTCCACGGCCTTTCCATGGTCCCAGTCAAACAGGGGCCGGGGGTCCTTGACGTCTGGAAAGCCCTCGGACGGACGCCCTCCTCCCTGCCGGGTCCCTGGCCTTCCGAGGGGGAGGGGTCGGTCCTCTGCCTTTCCCAGGAAACCTTTCTTCCGGAGCTCGCCCGCCTTCTGCCCCTGCGCCAGGAACTGGGCCTCCGCACCCTCTGGAACACCGTCGAAAAATGCGTAAACCCATTGAATGCCACCGCCCAGATCATCGGCATCTTTCATGAACCGATCATCGACAAGCTCCGCCAGGCCCTTGATCGCAGCGGAGTCTCCCCTTCCCACCGCATACTCTTCGTCTGTGGCTCCGAGGGAGGAGTGGATCTCCACCCCCACCGTCCGACACTCTGCCATCTTCTGGACCCTGCCTCCGGGCCGGATCTCCAGCCCGTCACCATTCCGGCGCCTTCCGGAGAAACGGGACCTATGCCTTCCCCGGGAGAGAGCTTGTTTATCCGGGAGATTGTAAGCGATCCTTCCCACCCTCTGGCCCGGCTCCTGAAACGCCAGACAGCCCTTTTCCTTTTTGCCTCGGGAAAATGCAAGAGCTTTTCCGAGGCGGAGGAACGACTGGCAGACGCTCCCTCTAATCCGTCCGATCCTTCCCCTTCCCCCCTCCGGAGTGTCCCATGAACAAGATCATTCCCGTAGAAAAACTTGAAATCGGCATGGAGGTTGTGGCTCTGGACAAGAGCTGGCTGGAAACCAACATCCTTTTTCATCGGTTCCGAGTCCAGTCCAGAGAGGAAATCCGGAAGCTTAAGGAGAACGGGATCCGCATGGTGACGGTCCGTATTCCCGACCCGCAACCCGCTGCAGCCCCAGGAAAGGAAACGGGCAGGCGACCGGAGGAGGGGGAAAGTCCGATCTTCCGGGAGATGGAAGTTCTTCCCATCCCGACCCTCAAGGAATGGAACGCCCTCCACGACAAGACGGTCGCGGTCGTCGCGAAGAGTTTCAGCGAAGTTCGCATGGGGAATGTGCTCGATGTGGCTCCTCTTCGCAATCAGGTGGTTGAAACACTGGAGATGCTGCTGAGGGATCCCCGCAAAAACTCCTTTCTCGTCACCTTGTCCGAAGTCGACGACGAATCCTACGTCCACTCCGCGAACACCATGATTCTCGCCATGGGACTGGCCAAACAGACCGGAGTTCCCCAAGAGGAGATTCCGAGGTGGGGGCTGGCCGCTCTTCTTCACGATATCGGGAAGGCCCTCATTCCTCTCGATATTCTGAAAAAACCTGGCAAACTTGAACCGAACGAGTGGGATACGATGAAACGCCATCCGAAACTCGGCCATTCCATCCTGTCGAAGTCGAAGGACGATCTGGTGCGCGGGCTCTGCACCCATGTGGCCATGGAGCATCACGAACGGAAGGGGGGAGGCGGTTACCCGTTCGGACTGGATCTGCCCGACATTGATCCGGTCAGTCGCTCCCTGATGGTTCTAGACATCTACGAAGCCCTCACGGCCGGTAGGATTTACCGTCCTCCGCTTTCACCCGCGAAAACGCTCTCCTACCTTCTGGAGCGCGAACTGCACAAGCTCGATCCGCGGGCGATCGCAAATCTCGTCCAGATGGTGGGCATTTATCCGGTAGCATCCCTCGTGCTTCTCACCGATGGGCGGATCGCCATGATCACCTCCTACAAGGACCCGGACACCCACACCGGGCCTGTCGACCTTCTTGCCATTTTCTCAAAACCAGGGGTTCCCCTTCCGGAGCCTGTCCGCCTCACCTTGTCCACCATCGACCGCTCCCGCGTCAAGCAGACCTATCATCCTAGGGAACTCGGCCTTTCACCTGCCGACATTTCCCGTTATCTCGAAATGGCGGAAGCAGAACCTCCCGATCATTGACAAAAAAACGGACCCTTATATCAGGTCCGTTTCATTCCTGTTCCAAAAAGAGGGTCACAACTTTTTCACTTCACCTTTTTGACAATAACCTCCCAGTAGCCCTCTTTCTTTTCCGTCTTCAGATATTCCTGCCCGACCTTCTGAATCCATGCCGGAATATCCTTCGCCGACCCTTCGTCGGTGGAAAGAACCGAAAGAACCGTCCCGACAGGTTTAAGCTGGATAGTCTTGATCAGCTCCATCAGGGGACCAGGACAAAAAAGGCCACGCCCGTCAACGATTTCGTCGATTTTCACGCTTGTGTCTTCTGCCATTCTTTCTCTCCTGTTCCTTCAAACGTTGTCAAACAAAAAGAACCTGGCCACCCTCGGCTTTTCCCAGGAATCCCGCCACACCCAGCACTTCGTCGAAAACCGGGACAAACTCGTCGAGCTTCTCCCCGACGAGTTCGAGCGCCATCGCGCACGCATAGACCTTGAGGGATCCCATCATCTTTCCCTGCTGGAGAAGATCGTAAAACATGGGGCCGCCTTTCTCGAGAAGATGTCGTCCGATCTCCCCGTCCACCTTGAAACCTTTTTTTTCTACCGTTGATTTTCGGAATGCGGTGACGGCGTTCATCGTCACGAAGACATTCACTTCCATCTGGCTCACCGCAGCAACGGATGCCATGAGACCGACGGCATGCATCTTTTCGAGAGAGTCGGAGGCCAACACAAAGGAAATCCGTTCCATCGATTCGTCCTTTCCCTGTCAATTGTCCGGAACATCCCACACTTTTGATCTTAGTCCACACTATCGGGAGGATCAAGCCGGACATTTTTCAGTAACCTTATGGCAGTGGGAGCAGACCGACCCAATGGTATGGGCTCCCGTAACACGTCACCGCCCAGGACAGGGTTTGTTTTTTACCGGCAAGGGAATCCGTTCACCCGGTGGCGCCAGGTCTGGCAAGTCGAAGTTGCGGGTAAGCGTCTCGAGAAGGGAGTAGTGGTTCGAGAAACAGTGTGATCGCCACGGAGTCGGATCCCTAGAGTCGATCCATAGGAAGGGGACCCTCCCTCCCCCATGAATCCTGAGCATGTCCGGCTTCAAAGCATTGATATCCCCTTGTTTTCCCGAATACCCCGACTCGTCCCAGAGGACGAAGATCCAGACATGGCCGTTATGGTAAAGGGAGGAGTCCTCGATAGCCGGAATCCAGCGGGCGAGAAATCGGTCCCCGGCCCTCACGAGTTCATGCCGGTTATGAAAATGGCAGGTGAAGGCTCCGTGCATGTCGTTGCATAGGTCGGGAACGACGAGGGCAAACGCCGGGACATCTCCCCGGGCGAGATCCTCCCGGAGCCGGGAGAGGGGAACAACCGTTCTTCTGACGGGGCTTTTTCTGAGGCGAGAAAACAGAAGAAAAGGATCGTGCTTCAGGACGTAACGGACGAACAGAAGGGGAGCCTTGGAGCCTCCGAATCCGTCCCCGGGGAGTCCCTGCATGTACGAACCGACGGAGTGCCCATGGCGAACCATTTCCTCGGGGAAGCTGTCCCCCTGAATCCGGATGTGTGGATCGTCTGAAACAGGAAGGGGGGGCCAAGCCCCCATCATCGCGACATAGTTCGGCAGACTCGGATGGGCGAGGCTCCAGTAGTTGGTCAATCGTCCCCCGACAAGGCTGTTGAAATAGGGGGCATCCGATCCGTGGACAATCTCCCGATAACCCTTGTTTTCCATGATGATGACAAAGACATGGTCGGCCTGCGAGGACTTTTGGGCCAATGAGATGCTCGGAGACAGAATAGCCTGAAAAACCGCCAGAACAAATGGAAGCAGTCCACTTTTCACAAGAGTCACCGAGGCCTTCACTCCCAGTCCTTCAGAACGAGAAAGCGCTTGAACCAATCCTCAAAGGCTTTCTGGGTGGTGGTTCCGGCCGCGTTGGGTGTGATAGCCATTGTTGGTCGTGCCTCAAGGGCCTTCAGAAGGTCGTGGCTCGTCCAGGCCGTGGAGGGAAACCAGAAGACGGAGAGCGTGATTGAGAGAGCAGGATTGGCCGAAACAAGTTTTTCGAGAACCTCTCGGTAACGGTCTTCGATTCCCTTTGCGCGAGATATGTCCTGGTCCGGAAAAAGAAGCAACAACCCGTCACTGCCCTGGGCCAGAATGTCCGAAGGTCTCTTCGACTTGTCCAGAACCCGCTGAAGGATGTCCTGGGAGGCTGGGTCGCTCTGAACCCGCAGGATGACGAATGGACGGGGAGGATGCCGAACGATCATTCCCTCCATCAGCATCAGAAAGCTTTCCTCCTCGAAAAGGCCCCGATGGACATCATACTTCGGAAGGAGTCCAAGGGCCATGCGCTCTTCACCGAGGGCATCCCCCATGTTCCGGACGATCTCCTCGAAGTTGAGACGGACCGGCTTCATCCAAAGGTCGAGAGAAGGAAACGGGATCCCGATCCATCCCATCACATGGATGTACCAGGTCAGGGGAAGCATGATCTCGTAGCGATAAGGCTTCTCGGTATGCTCGACCAGGGCCGGTCTGGCTCCCCCCTCGGAAATCTTCTTGAAGAACTGGACATCCCCGATCGATACATTTTCCTGGGTCATCCGGAGGTTGTCTTCGGGACCATCGAACTGGAGGTAGATCGGCCGAGGACCGTCATCGAGCGTCACCCCGTCGACCAGAAAGACCCGGTTGAACTTGAAGCGTTCTGCCTCCCACTCCATCAGCCGCGCGATCTCCTCGTGCAGAACCCGCTGGTCGGACTCATCGAGAAGATGGTGGGCCACAGCCGTCTGAATCTTGTCCTTCATCTGGACGATGGCGGGATATTCGATCGTCTCCATCTGTTTGTCCGTCGGCATCCGGTCATAATAGGACAGGAAATAGATTCCGGCGGGCGGAGGCATTGCTCCCAGGGGGAATCCCCACCATACCAGGGTTCCCTGGTCCCCCTGCCCCCGGAAGTCGGTCCGGCGAAAAAGGTCCTCCCCCCCTTTTTCTCCCTGGGGGCGCGCATTCCCCTTGCGAAGCAGATGCTCCCACAAATCCCGGACAGGCATGCGCGAGAGGGACCGGGCCGGCAATTTCGTCATATGGATGAGACCATCCTCAAACAGGACGATCTTCCCGGCCGAATCGGCAGCAAAAGAAGTCACAACATTGGAATTAATCCCGTAATCGAGAATCTTTTTCCAGGGGGTCAGGTCCCGCATCGGGGAAACCAGAGAGACAAATCCCACGATCAGCCCTTAATAATGAAATGCGATCATCGATGAATGGCCCTCCCGACGATGTCGAGGAAGGACTCGTGAATGGCTTCGCTCACGGTGGGATGTGGGAAAATCCCTTCCGCGATCTGGCGCGTTCCATCCTTGCTCCCCATCGCTGCCGCCACGGCTCCGATCATTTCCGACGCATGGGGGCCGATCCCGTGAAACCCCAGAATGCGGCCAGTTTCCTTCTCCGAGAGGACCTTGAAAAAGCCTCTCCGGTTGCCCTCGATCAGGGAACGACCGTTGGCCATGAGAGGAAAGCGACCTTCAGCGACCGAAAGACCGCGCGCTTCAGCCTCTTCCCTGGTCAGACCGATGGAGACCGCTTCGGGATGGGTATAGACCACCCGGGGGACCAGAGAAGGATCGAGGGGGCGGGGATCCCCCCCCGCCATCGCCTCGACCGCAATGACCGCTTCATGGCTCGCCTTGTGGGCGAGGAGGAAACCTCCGACCATGTCCCCCGCCGCATAGATCCCCGGCACCGCCGTTTCCCCCAGAGGACCGACGGGGAGAAAGCCTCCCTTTCCCGGCGAAAGTCCGACATTTTCAAGACCGAGACCTTCCAGGACGGGCTCCCGGCCGATAGCGACCAGAACGGCCTCCGTTTGCACATCTTCCTGTCGCCCTTTATCATCCCTGAACTCAAGATAAAGGCCCGAGGAATCCTTAAGGGCAGAAAGGGATGTCGTCCCGGTCCGGACATCGATTCCCATTCCGGAGAATTCTCGTGACAGGACCTCCCCCACCTCCGGATCCTCGAGCGGCAGAAGCCGGGACTCCCGCTCCAGGAGGAGAACGGAGCTTCCAAATGCGGAAAGGATGTCCGCAAACTCACAGCCGATCGCTCCGCCCCCCACGATGGCGATCCGCCCGTCAAATTCCCCGAGACGCAAAAGGTCTGTGCTTGAAAGGATCCGGCGGCCATCGAACGGTAGCCCCGGCAGGGGGCGGGGACGGGATCCCGTGGCCAAAAGCACGAAGCGCGTTCTTAGCTCGCGCGGGGGGTCTTCCATGACCCTGACGAGCCCGGGGGACAGCAATGTCCCCCTTGCCCGGATATGGGTGATGCAGTGTTTTTTGAAAAGGAATTCGATGCCGCGGGTCAGCCTGTCGATGATAGCGGAGCGGTACGAGGACAGCTTTTCAGGATTTCGTGAGGGAGAAGGAACGGAAACCCCGAATCGCTCGGCATCGGAAAGGGAGCGCAGGAATCCCGAGACTTCCAGGAGGGCCTTGGTCGGGATGCAGCCATCATGGAGGCAGGTCCCCCCCACGGGAGCGGGATCGAGGATCGTCACCCTCATTCCGAGTTGAGCGGCCCGGATGGCTCCGACATAGCCTGCGGAACCGGCTCCCAGAACTACGAGATCAACATCAGCATTCATCGATCGCACAGATCTCCCCGTTTAAATTATCGGCCGGGGGCCTTCGACAAAAATCATTCGCCCTGCCCCGGGAGGACTATTCGACCCCTTGAAGAAAACACCAATTGCAATTTTGACGGCAATCCCGAACCCAAAGCTTAACAGATTCCCGCCTCATCTGACCAACATCCCGTTTTCCAATTTCATTTAACAACTGCCCATGAAGATATTTTTCAATCCATGGTCGCCTCTTCTTGACAGAGAACTCCTTTTTCGCCTATAGTCTTCGAGCGGGGTGGAGCAGCTCGGTAGCTCGTCGGGCTCATAACCCGAAGGTCAGAGGTTCAAATCCTCTCCCCGCAACCATCTGCATACCACTCTTCCCAAAGCTTAGTCTGTAAAATCCCTTGGTACATGCCCAAACTCATACTTCAAAAAAATTCCTTCTCTTCTTCCATCTTCCTGAATATTATTGATCCCATTTCTTTCTATTGACTCACGATTTTGGCATTCAAGCAGAATAAAAAACCTCTCAAAATTCATCATGAGCAGGGATCACCACGCATAATGAAAATCTGGCATTTCCTCACAAGAGTCAAGACTTGTTCAATTTGAACAAACTCTTCAACTCCCTTGCCCGTCTCAGCGTCTCCATTCGAATGGGAAAAATCGCTGTCTTCGACACCCCCCAGTTTACTGGAGCGAATGGTGGATTCATGTATTTCTCCTCCCGTTTTTCATGAGTCCATTGCGGTTCTGGAGAACCTTGACAATTCCAATCCTTCTGCCTTAACATTCAAACATGACAAATTCACAATTGTTAATTATCATGACAGAAACCGGTTATTCTCCGGAAGAGCTGGGAAAGCAGATCGGGCTTTCGGGAATGACCCTTCGACGATGGCTGAAGAAGGCCGACCGGACTCCCATTCCAGCGGTCTATGTTCCCGCGATCCGGGAGACCTGTTTCCGTTTGATCTCGGAAGGCAGGCTGAATCCGGCCAATCCGGAAGTCCAGTCGATTCTCGCCTCTTCCCTTCCCTCCGGGAATTACTCGGCGGCCATCCAGAATCTTGGGCTGGACGCCGATTTCGGACAGGACAGGACCATATCGGGAGACAGGATCCTGACCGGACTGGTCCAGATCGGCGCCCAGTCAAAAAAACAGGCCGACGTCGAGAAAAATTCGGGCAAGGTCTTTTCTTTCAAGGAGATGGGCAAGGACTGGTCCGAACGGATTTCGGCCCTGTGGACCGTCATTCACTCCGATACCATTACCCTCCCCGAAAAATTCATCGCCTATGGAGCGCTTTTTTATCTTTTGACCCCCGTCGACTTCATTCCCGACACCATTCCCTTTCTGGGGCTTGTGGACGACTTTGCCGTGCTGGGACTGGCCGCCGCCTATTACGCCCGGCTCCTCAGAGTCCGGAATGAGGAAGCATCAATCTGAAGTCTGTTTGAAGAAGGATCCGTTCTCATGACACAGAAAGTGGCCCCTCTCGCCCTCGGAATACTGACCTTTTTCCTGTCTGCCTGCGCGGCCACGACAGAGCCTGCCGTCCGGGCCTACCTGCACGAACAGCAGGCCTTTTCTGAAATCCGGAGCGGACAGCTCGATAATGCGGAAGCGGACCTGAAGCAGGCTCTTCGGGACAATCCGACGGAACCGACCATTCTGAACAACATGGCCTACATCGAATTCAAGAAAGGCGACTACCAGAAGGCGGTCGGTTATCTTGAACAGGCCCGGGTCCTCCGAAACGACGACAATGACGAACCTTACATCCTGAACGAGGCCCGCATCCTCATAGCCAATCATCAGTACCTTCGCGCACTCACCCTTCTCTCCCTCATCGAGCCGCGGCGCACCTGGCCCCACGGGTACCGGAAGATGCTGGCAAAGGCCCTGATCCACAACGGACAGAACGCCCGGGCCATGGCCGTTCTTCTCGAAAAGCACGACGAGACATCCTTGCCCGGACTTTCCATCTCCCGATAATCCTCTGTCCACCATTCCGTTAGGGAGTTCCGGCATGTGTTTTCCTCTTGGCAAACACTCTCTTTGCGTCCTCACGGGAGCACTTCTCATCCTTATTTTTTCCCCTTCCATGGCCCGCGCCGTCACCCCCGCCAATCCCGGAAGCGGCGACTTCTTCCTTCCCTTTTCGGACGACGCCGAGATGGCCAAGGACTTCCAGGCCCTGGCCCCTCCCTTTCTCCCCTGGGGGCCGAACACGAGCGGCCCCTTCTTCACCGGAACTGCCGAGGTGGACCCCATCGGCTCTTGGTATATTGAACCGGTCTTCGCCTACGATTTTCTCTCCGCAGGATCTTCCTCCCTGTATAATCCCATGAGATTGTCCATCGGACTTGGGCACAATCTTGAACTTGATACCTTTATTCCCCTGATACAAAACTGGGAAAGCCCCCCCCTTACGCCAGCGGGGATCACCGCCAGCCACTTCGGAGCCGGGAACACCCACTTCGAGATCAAGTGGCAGCTGACCTCGGACGGCAACGTCTATCTTCCCCTCTCACGGCCGGCCATCGGCCTGACCTTCGACTTCTGGATCCCCTCCGGCCAGTACCAGAATCTGAATCCGCAGGACTATGGCGCCGACCAGCTCGGAAACGGCACTTACAACGAAGCGGTCATGCTCCTCGTCAGAAAACACGTCAAGCCCTTCATGATCTACCTGCAGGTCGGCGACATTGTCGAAAACCCCGCCACCGTCGGGGTCGGGTACACTTTCAACAACGGTCTCACATCCAACAGCCAGCCTTCCTTCCACATGGTCGACGGGAACCTTCTCTACTACGCCGGCGCCTTCGAGCACGTGATCAACACCGAATGGGGAGCCGGCTACCTGATTGAAGTCTACGGCGAGTCCCAGAGCGGGCAAAACCTCTTCTTCGGGGCGGCCAACGCGCCTCCCTTTTCCTTTTTGTGGTGGGCCCCCGAGGTGGAGATGACCTGGCCCCACACCCCGAAGTTTTCGGTGACATGGGGAGCGGGCGTGGCCATGCCGGTTTACGAGGCCAACTACCCCACCACCGTCACACCCATGGGCACGGCCACCCTCTACTTCAACGGACCCTTCGGATACCGCGGCATGTAGGGGCGCGGAAAAGGAACCTCCCCTTATTCCGGGGGAGTGGAGTAGACTAGGGAGAAAACACTCAAAACTTTGAATCAAATTCCGGGAGGGACGATGCAAAAGGACAACAGACCATGATGCGAAAATTCATCGACAAATACCCGATCCTGGCGGGATCCGTGATCCTCGTCTCCATCGTCCTGGCCATCTTCGCGGTCACGGCGGGCCTCGTCGTGCTTGCCAACTATTTTCTGACAAAAAACTGAGTCTCTCCTCAAGGGGACCCCGGCACCACTTTCCCGCCCGCTTTCCCCACCATCTTGGACCGGGCCGAGATTTCTTTCGGAAATCTCTCTATCATAGAGGAATCTTTCCGGAGGTCTTCCGGCTTTCCGGACATCCCATTCATTTCACATTCACGGCAGGAGTTCCATGGCTCAATACGTCTTCACGATGAACCGCGTGGGCAAGATCGTCCCGCCCAAACGGCAGATTCTCAAGGATATCTCCCTGAGCTTCCTCCCGGGGGCCAAGATAGGGGTTCTGGGCCTCAACGGGTCGGGAAAGTCGACCCTCCTCCGGATCATGGCCGGGGTGGACACCGACATTCTCGGGGAGGCGATCCCGATGCCGGGCATCCGGATCGGCTATCTTCCCCAGGAGCCGGAACTCGATCCGAAGATGACGGTCCGACATGCTGTCGAGGAAGGGCTGGGCGAGCTGTTCGAGGCCCACAAAAAACTCGAGGAGGTCTATGCCGCCTATGCGGAACCCGAGGCGGACTTCGACGCACTGGCCAAGGAGCAGGCGCGGCTCGAGGCGATCATCGCCACCGGAGACGGCCACAACATGGAACAGAAGATGGAAGTCGCCGCCGATGCCCTTCGCCTTCCCCCCTGGGAGGCCAAGATCGAAACCCTCTCCGGCGGAGAAAAGCGGCGGGTGGCTCTCTGCCGGCTCCTTCTTTCCAACCCCGACATGCTTCTTCTCGATGAGCCGACCAACCACCTCGACGCCGAGTCGGTGGACTGGCTCGAGCAGTTCCTCCAGAAATTTCCAGGAACCGTTGTCGCCGTCACCCACGACCGTTACTTTCTGGACAATGCCGCGGAATGGATCCTGGAGCTTGACCGGGGCTCGGGAATTCCCTGGAAAGGCAACTACAGCTCCTGGCTCGAACAGAAAGAGGCACGCCTGGAGGTGGAGGCGCGCCAGGAATCGGCCCGGATCAAGGCCATGAAACAGGAACTCGAATGGGTGCGACAGAACCCGAAGGGCCGTCAGGCGAAATCCAAGGCCCGCATGTCCCGGTTCGACGAGCTCTCATCCCAGGAATACCAGAAAAGAAACGAGACACAGGAGATCTTCATTCCGGTGGCCGAGCGTCTGGGGGAGCAGGTCATCGAATTTCGGGATGTTTCGAAAGGATATGGCGACAGGCTTCTGATCGACCATCTCTCCTTTACGATCCCTCCCGGGGCGATCGTCGGCATCATCGGTCCCAACGGAGCCGGAAAATCGACGCTCTTCCGGATGATCACGGGGAAGGAATCTCCCGACTCGGGGGAGATCCGGATCGGCCAGTCGGTCCGGCTTTCCTATGTCGACCAGTCCCGGGAAAGCCTTTCGAAGGACAAATCCGTTTTCGAAGAAATCTCGGGAGGCTCGGACGTCCTGACAGTAGGTCGCTTCGAGACCCCGTCCCGGGCCTATATTGGCCGTTTCAACTTCAAGGGCCCCGACCAGCAAAAGATCGTGGGAACGCTTTCCGGCGGAGAAAGAGGGCGTCTGCACCTGGCGAAGACCCTCATCTCGGGAGGAAATGTCCTGCTTCTGGACGAACCCTCGAACGACCTCGATGTCGAAACGCTCCGGGCACTCGAGGATGCCCTCCTCGAATTTGCCGGGTGCATTCTGGTCATCTCCCACGACCGCTGGTTCCTCGACCGGATCGCAACCCACATCCTGGCATTCGAGGGAGATTCTGCCGTCACCTTTTTCGCCGGCAACTATCAGGAATACGAATCCGACAAACGCAAACGACTGGGAACGGAAGGAGCCAGGCCACACCGCCTCCGTTTCAAGCCGATCCACCGATGACCTCCCCTTCGGCTCCACGGACGGCGTTGATTCTGTCCCACATCTCCTTCGAGGACCCCGGAACATTGGGAGACCTTCTGATAGAACAGGGGTTCCATCTCCGGACGCTCGAACCGGCCCTTCCCTCCGTCCGGCTACACTCTCCCGGGGAACCCGATCTTGTCGTAGTTCTCGGAGGACCTATCGGAGTATACGAAGAGGACCGGTACCCCCATATTCCCGAAGAGATCTCCTTTATCGGAGAACGTCTTTCCTTGAGGAAGCCCATTGTCGGGATCTGCCTGGGAGCCCAACTGATGGCAAGGGCTCTGGGAGCGCGCGTCTTCCCCTCCGGCATCCGGGAGATCGGATGGAAACCTCTCGAACTGACCGCGGACGGACGAAAAACCCCCCTTTCCCTACTGGGGACCGGAAATCCCATGTTGCACTGGCATGGCGACACCTTCGACATTCCGGAGGGACTGACGAACCTGGCCCGAACCGATGCCGTCCCGAACCAGGCCTTCATGGTCGGGCACTATGGACTGGCCCTTCAGTTTCACCCTGAAATCCGAACGGACGACTTCGAACGGTGGCTTCTGGGCCACGCCTTCGAACTCGCCACCCGGAAAATCGATCCTTCCCTCCTCAGACGCCAGACGCAGATCTATGGACCGGAGCTGGAATCCAGAGCCGGCGCCTTCTTTTCCCGATGGCTCTCCGAGGCGGGTCTCATCTGACGGTCCCCCGGTGATTTTCCGGTCGTCCCGTCCCTCCGGGAACACATGGACCCCGGACTCCGCTGCTCCACAAGCCTCTCTTCTCGCCCTCCTCGACCACCCGGAAGTCCCTTCCGTGATTCTTTCCGGCCCGGCGGGATCGGGGAAAACCACTCTGACGGCCTCCTTTCTCAAGGCTGCGACGAGCCGTGGCCTCTCCGTCGCGATCACCGCTCCGACCCACAAAGCGCTCCGGGTTCTGCGGGAAACGATGGGACATCGGGGCTCTCCCCTTCTCTTCACGACCCTTCATTCCCTCCTGGGTCTCCGGCTTTCAGAGAACGAGGACGGGTCCTTTTCGGTGACCCCCGGCCCCGCACCGGACCTCTCACTTTATGACTGGATCATCGTCGACGAATGCTCCCTAGTGGGCGGAGACCTTCTCAGATCGCTCGACTTGGCCAGAGGATCGGCCCGGATTCTGTTCGTCGGCGATCCCTACCAGCTTCCTCCGGTGGACTCCATCCATCTCGAGACTCCTCCCGTCTTTTCGCGCCCCTACCCTCTCCTTTCCCTCGACCGGGTCCATCGTCAGACCGGAGACCATCCCGTACACCTATTGACCCGGCGCCTCCTGGCCTGGAGGCCCGATGCGGGTCGCCCGACGCCCCCTTCCCTATTCAGGAATCTCCCCGATCTGGTGCCGGAAGATCTCTCCGACCCCGGAAAGATTCTTTGGATTCCGGGAGGAAGCAGGGAAGCAGTCCAATGGGCGACCAAGCTGGGCGAAAAAGGGGAGAACGTCCGAATCCTGGCTTACACAAATCGGAGGGTCGAACACTACAACGCCCTACTTTACCAGCGGGAATATGGCCTGATTTCGACACCCTTCGCCCCGCATGAACGGATCCTCCTGCAAGAAACGGTGGGGGTCAAGACATCGGAAGGTGAGCTCAGGCTCCTGCCGGCGGGGGAAGAGCTGACGGTGCTCGAGATATTTCCCGAAAGACATCCCGACTACCCGGAGATCCCGGCTCACAGGGTCTATCTCGAGGACGAAACGGGCGGGTATTTTTCTGTGCTGGTCCCCGATGACGCTCTTGGCCACCAGAAGTCCGTCGACACTCATTTTCGGGAAATCCGGAGACTGAAAGAGGCAGGAACGGCAGACCGGAAGGAGATCGCCGTCCTGTCGAAAAAAACATGGACCCTCAAACGGGCCTTCGCACCCTTGAGACATGGATACGCCACGACAATCTTCAAGGCCCAGGGAAGCACATTCGATTCGGTGATCGTCGACTGGACGGACCTCAATCGATTCAGGGAGGACAGGGCCTTCGTCCGGGCTCTCTATGTCGCGGCAACCCGCCCCCGGTTCCGCCTTCTTTTTTCGATTTCATCCCTCGCCTGAGGCCCAGAGGCCTTTTTCTCCAATCCCAACGCCACCGATACTCTTTTCTCAATCCAGGGGACTTCCCGGTGCCCATTCAGGACGAGACTCAGATACGCCTGAGACACGCCGATCCACGCCGACAGATCGCCCTGGGTCCAGCCTTTTCTGATGAGCGCGATCTTTACTTCCTTGACCGTTTCCTCGTCCAACTTCTATAATCCGCTGAAGGGTTTTTAGATATAAATTATTGCTTATACCAATAAGGTATTTCAATATTGAATATAAACCATAAAGGACTCAATATCAACTGGGACACTCAGGCATTGGGGCAGCGGATTCGATGCATACGGGGAAAGCTTTCCCAGCGCGAATTCGCGGGAAAGATCGGGGTCACCCAGGTGGAGGTGTCCCGGTATGAACGGGGGATGCGCACACCCCCCGTCGACATTCTTCTGAAGCTGTCGGCTTTGGGAAATGTCTCGGTGGACTACCTTCTGCGGGGAACGGGAAAGGATAGCTCTTCAGTCGCCGACCCGGCCGGGACCTACGAGCGGTCCACAGAAATCCTCTGGATGGGAAACCTTGCAAAACCGGACCAGACCCTTCTGAGACGGCTGGCAAAAAGACTTTCCGAATCCTCCGCGTCCTGATCTCTTCCCCCCATTTTACCGCACTCCTTCGGAAGACACCGGAACCTGTTCCTCTTTTCTCCTGTAATGGCCGATCAGAACGGCGGCGACCTCCGGCCTCGTCATTTCAGGGGGAGGCGGCATTCCCTCCCGAAGCATCTGGCGCACCCGGGTTCCGGACAGGAGAACGTGGGACTTTTCATCGTGGCCGCAGGTCTTGTGAGAGACCATTCCCTCGCACGTCCGGCAATAATAGGCCGTATCGAAAAATATTGGAATGATCCCAAGTTCGTCGAAGGAAAACTGACGGAGAAGGGCATGGGCCTCGAAGGGGCCATAGTAGCTTCCGACGCCGGCATGATCCCGTCCGACAATAAAATGAGTGCATCCATAGTTCTTCCGGACGAGAGCATGAAACAGGGCCTCCCTCGGACCGGCGTACCGCATGGCTCCCGGAAAAACTCCCAGCACCACGCGTGTTTTCGGATAGTACCTCTCGAGCAGAACCTGGTAGCAATCCATGCGCACCTTCGCGGGAACGTCGTCCTCCTTGGTCTCGCCGACCAGAGGATGGAGGAAGAGGCCGTCGACGATTTCGAGAGAACACTTCTGGATGTATTCATGGGCCCTGTGGATGGGATTCCGGGTCTGGAATCCGACCACGGTCTGCCACCCGAGCTTTTCGAAGAGGCCCCTGGAGGCGGTGGGAGTCAGATGAAACTCCGAAAACGGCCCATCCGACCAATCATCGAAGACGCTGACCTTCCCGGCCACGGCGTAGGGAGTGCCAAGCCTTTCGAGCGCGGCGACCCCCGGATGGGCCGGGTCGGTGGTCTTGTAGACCTCCCGGGCCTCCCAGGACAGGTCGCGGCGGAAGAGGTCGGAGACCGTCAGAATTCCCAAAAGCCTGTCGGCACCGTCCACGAGCCGCACCACCTCTCCTATCCGGAGGGAGCGGAACTCTTTATCCGGAACGGGAAGAACGATCGGGAGCGGAAAGACCAGCCCGTCGGGAAGCCGCATGCGTTCCACCACGGAGTGGTAGGTTTTTTCATCCATGAACCCGTCGAGCGGGCTCACGGCTCCGACCGCGATCAGACCCAGGTCGGAAATTTCCCGGGCGGTCAGCTGAATGGCCGGCCGGCTGGCATAGGCCCGCACCATTTCCGGACGGGCCGATCTCGAGACGGTCGAGGTGACGAGCCGTCCTCCGTGGGGGACTGAAAGAAACATCGATTCTCCTTCTGCAAGATTTTACGTGATCTCAGGACTCCGTCTCGAGCAGCTCTTCAGGAACACGCGTGGCGAGCTCGAATGTCTGGTCGGATTCACCGGTAACCGAGAGCGTCCACCGGATGGACTCTCTCTTAAGTTTCGGCACGAGCCTCGCCTCCCGTCCGGCCAGCTCATACGGGAGAACGATATCGATGGCCCCCACCGGGCACATCTTGACACAGGCATAGCAGTCCCAGCAGTCGGCCTGCTCCCGCATCACCGCGAGAGATCCGGTCTGATCCATCCGGATCAGGTTTCCCGGACAGGCCACCACACATCGGGCCTCCGTAAGCTTTTTACACCCATGGCACAGACTGTCGCTGATTGCGATTCCCATTTCACTCCCTTTCCCTGGCACTAAGGTTCCAAGTACGGATCAGACACCCTGAAGGCTCCTCTCGAAATCCGGCACTCCATGATCGCTCCAGGCGATCTCCTCCCCCTCGAGGGTTCGGTGGACGATCCGGACATCACCCGATGGCATCGTCACGGAATTGATGAAATGGTCGTATCGGCGATCGCTTTCCGGATAATCCAGTCGGGTCTGGAATCCGGGCCACCGCGTCTCCTTCCGGGCCAGAAGATGCTCCACGAGCACCCGGGCCACATCCACGCGGTCCACCACCTCGTGGGCCAGCATCAGCGCATGCTCATCTTCCGCCCCGATCCGTGAAAGGTCATCGGCAAACTCGGAAAGTTTTTGGCGTGCCATGAGGAGGGCGGCCTCGTTCATGGCATAGGAGGTCCGGATTCCCCCGGCATACTCGTCCATGATTTTCTGAAGCCTCGCTTCCCCCTCGTCTGGACGGATTCGCCTTGAGTCCTTAGGAGCCCCCGCCTTCCAGCGGAAAGTCCGCTCCCTTTCCTGTGCGATCTTCTCCGGGTCTGGAAATTGAACGGGCGCCGATTCCGACCGAATCTCCCGGGCCGCGGCCCGGGCCGCGATCGCCCCCTCGGCGAAACATCCGCTTACAAACTTGTAGGGGGCCCCTCCCGCCACATCTCCCGCCGCAAAGAGGTTTCCTAGCGTCGTTCTCCGGTCGACGTCGACCCAGTAGCCGGCCTGGCAATGACCGCCGACCAGATAGGGTTCGGTTCCGCAGATCTCGACCGGGCTTTTGGTCAGATCGATCCGGTTGGCCGCCCAGTAGAGAACGGTGTTGGGATACATGTCCAGGTAGGCCTCATACAACCGTTTGAGGTCTCCCTTCGACAGATGCCGGGTATCCATGAAACAGGGGCCGTTTCCGGCTGCGATCTCCCGGAGGGGTCCTTCGAGGCGCAGCGGCGTCGGAGCCCCCTCGCCTCCCGATTCGGCCCAGCGGATCTTCATGAACTCCTCCCCCTTCGAATTGACCTGGGGGGCGCCAAAGCCCAGGGCGAGGGTTCCGGTAGGCGCGATCGTGTCCTTGGTCCTGAGCGCGATGAAGCGGTGCTCGAAGCTCGTCATCTCCGCCCCCGCCCTGATCCCGATGGCGTATCCCGCTCCTGTGTTGAAAGGGGAGTACCACATTTTATGGCGGGCCGCTCCTTCGTTGTTGGGCCGATAGATTCCAGAGGCTCCGCCTGTCGCCACCAGGGTCTTCCGGGATGCGATCACATAAAAGGCTCCGTCGGAGAGACCGAATCCGTACGCTCCGTGGACGCCTCCGTCCTTCACGATGAGATTCGTCACAACCACGCGGTTCAGGACTTCGGCTCCCGATTTCCGGACCTCACGGGCCAGAATCGGCTTGAGGGATTCTCCATGAATCTTGATGTTCCACCGACCCCGGGGAGAATACTTTCCATCGGGATCCTTCACGATCGGAAGCCCCATCGCCTCGACCGTTTCGACAACCTCGCGGAAGAGCGCCGCCTGGGAGCGGACCAGATCTTCCCGGAGAATGCCCATCGCGTCCATCCTGACATATTCCACGAAGGAGTCGACCGTTTCTCCGGGGTTGATGTAGGCGTTGATCGCATTCATTCCGCCGGCAAGACACCCGGAACGATCGATATGGGCCTTGTCCACGACAAGGACCCTCTGGTCGGGATTTTCCCGCCGGGCGATGATGGCGGCGTAGCATCCGGCCGTCCCCCCACCAATGATCAACAAATCCGTCTCGATCTTCCTGGTCTCCATGTCGCCTCCATTATTATTAATATATTACTAATAAAATAACATATACCAATAGGGAGACTCTTGTCAAGGGGCATTGAGGCAACTTGCCTCTCGATGATGTCACTCTGACGGAAATTCAGGTAGGGCAGGCTGTCGAAAAAAAAGTCGAAGAGAATTCAGGAGAGGCTGGAAAAAGAAAAAGCCTGAAGAAGAGGAAATCTCTCCTTCAGGCTCGAGGGATCAGAAACGGTAAAAAACTACTTGGTCTTGGTCGAGGTCGCGTATCCCCATGCAAAGATGACGGCGACAATCGTGAGAAAGCCCATCCAGCCCATGAAGCTAGGGTTGGAACCCACCAACTTGTGAGCATCGTACATTTTTGGCCCCCTTGCTCAATTCCTGGAAAATAGTTTATGATGAGAACGTCAACGCATACCCAATATAGGCAGTAAGCGTCCACTTGTCAAGAACCGATCGATCCATTCCCCCCAAACCCCGCCGCAACCATGAAAGATGCGAGGGGCGAGGCTTTCCGAAGAAACTAAGGATCCACTTCCCAATGGAAGAGGATATGTCGGGAGTTCGGGGGAGCCAACCCAGGAGTGCTGCATCAGAACCTTCTCCTCCTCCCCGGATCGCGGACGTTCGCCGTTAGGGGTCCGGAGCTTTCCATGCTCCTCTCCAGGATTCAGGAACGATGACTCCCCTCTGGATTGACGCGCTCGCGATCGCCGTCCTCGTTCTCTTCAATGCCATCCTCGCAGCGGCGGAACTGTCGATCATCTCCCTCAGACTCTCCCGTGTCCAGCAGCTTTCAGGGAGCGGTTCTCCCGAAAGCCGGGCCCTCCTGAAGCTTCGCAAGGAACCGGAACAGTTCGTCGCCACGGTGCAGGTCATGATGACCCTTTCCACCGGCCTCGCCTCCGGGGCCACCGGAACCGTTTCCTACGAAAAGCTCAAACCGGTTCTGGCGATGTTCGTCGATCTCAAGGAGCATCACGTCGTCCTTCCACTTTCCGTTTTCGCGGTCATCCTCCTTCAGGTCTACGGAATGCTTGTCCTGGGGGAAATCGTCCCAAAAACCCTGGCGATCCAGAACAACGAACGCATCGCACTCCGTCTCGCCCGGCCCGTTCTTCTCCTCTCCGAACTCATTGTGATCCCGGTGCGCATCGTCACATTGACCAGCCGCATGGTCCTCCGGATCCTCCGCGTCGCTCCCGGTCCATCCTCCTACCCGATCAGTCCGGAAGAACTCGAACTCCTCCTTAAGGAGGGGGGCGAGCATGGAATCATCAATCGCACCGAACAGGATCTGATCCAGAGCGTCTTCAAGTTCACGGACATCTCGGTCCGCGAGGTGATGGTACCCCGGGTCAGAATGGTCACCCTTCGCACGACAATGGGACTCCCCGAAATCCAGGCCGTCTTCTCCGAACACCGCTATTCCCGGTATCCGGTCCTCCGGAGCGACACCGACGAAGTGGTCGGAATCCTCTATTACAAAGACCTGGTCGACATCCTGACCGAAAATTCTCCCTTCAGGATCGAGCGCATTCTTCATACCCCCTACTTTGTTCCGGAATCCATGAAGGTTCCCCACATCCTGAAGGAAATGCAGAAGAGGCGGACGCAAATAGCCCTCGTTCTGAACGAGTACGGAGCCCTCGACGGCCTTGTGACGATGGAGGACCTTCTCGAGGAGATCGTAGGGGAAATCGAGGACGAATCGGACGAGATCGTCAAGCCTGTCGAACGCCTCCGGGACGGATCCTACCTCGTGGACGCCTCCCTGTCGGTGCGGGATCTTTCGGAGGATTACGGCATCCCGATCCCCGAGGGAGAAGACTACGAAACGCTCGCCGGCTTCGTGCTCTCCCAGCTCCAGACGATTCCCCGCGGAGGGGAATTTTTCTTCATCAAGAACATGAAGCTGACCGTTGTCGAAATCGACCGTCAACGGGTCGCCCGTGTGAAGGTCGAATTTCTGGATCAAGACTCCTCTTCGGGACAAACGGTCTCCCGGATCACAAACGGAGGTCGGCCTTGAAAAAGCTCCTTGACTCCCCCCTCTCCCGGATTCTCCTTTCCCCCATCGGACTCATGATCGTGATCGGTCTTGTGGGCGGTCTCTTCGTGGCGGACCTTTTCCGGGGAATCGCCGAACGGCAGGCCCCTCCGGCGCAGATGGCCACGGGACCGCTCAATGCCTCCCAGGCCCCCCTCGCCTACTCCGACTCCTATGCGCCCGTTTCCGACAACAAGATCATCGGCTTCACGGCCGAAAGACTTTTCGAGAAAAACGGGAAAACCTATATCGACCTCCTGATCCGGTTTCACCGCAATCCCCAGTTCAACGACTACCAGGTCGGCACCTACGAACCCCCGAGCCTTGTCGACAAAAGCGGGAATCTTCTCCTGGGAACGGCCGAATTTCCTGCAGACCATCACTTTTCCGGCGGAGAAACCTTTCGGACCCTCCTGACCTTCCCCGGATCCCCCTCCTCCTACCCGGTCACACTCTCCCTTTTCATGGGAGAACGTTTCGCCGGCCAGTACCACATGATGTCCGTCTCCCTGACGGGACTTTCCCCCTCGACACCTCCACCCCCCAGCAAAGGAACGACCAAAGGTGGCCACTGACCCTAACCTCCGGATCATCGATCCCGAGGTAGAAGACAAGAACGAAAAATTCTCGGCGGCCCTGATGGGAGCCGCCGCGGGACAGATCTTCGGCCTGGTGGCCTTTCTGATGGGGCTGGTCGGCGGCGCGATGTCGGACCAGCAGACCGGACTTCTGGATGTCGGCATCGGGATGGGGATCTTCACCGTATTTTCCCTTCTTCACTACGGAATCTCCCGTCGATGGCTCGGGCGGGCGGATCCCAAAAGATTTCAGGAGAGCCTCGCCTATTTCATCCCGGCAATTCTCGGTGGCCTCCTTTATTTTTATGCCTCCTACGCCGACACCTCCTGGCCCGCCATGGGCTTTGCCGGAGGCTTTGCCTTCATCCTCCTCGTCGGGAAAGGGATCCTCTTTCTCGAACACACTCCCCCCCGTTCAAGAAAAACGACCTACATCTTCTCTCCCTTCGAGCGTCAGTCCCTTCTGATCGTCATTCTCGTCGGCTCGATTCTCGGAGTCGGTGTCGGAATGAGCTCGCAGGGACACCGCGCCATCGGACGCGGCCCCTTCGCCCGGACCTTTCTGTCCGAGCAGATTCTTTCGGCCAGGCACCAGGCCGACCTTCTCCTTTTCGGCATGCCGAACTCGTACCGTCTGCTCCAGGCCTTGAAGACGGCCAGACAGCGGGGACTTCCGGTCCGCGTGCTCGTCACCCCGGAGACCTTCGCCCGCTATCGCCCCGAGGTCCTGGCGCTGACCGCCGCCAGGGTCCCCGTCCGGATCCTACCGGAGAATCTCCCCACCTACATTCGCCCCATGGCCCTTTTCGACCGGCGCGTTCTTCTCTATGGCTCGGGAGGATGGGGGTCCCTCTCCCCGGATGGAGGAGGACAGATGCATATGCTGGCAAACCTCCTCTCCCAGGGTCGCATTCACGCCTCCCAGAAGCTCTTCGACACCCTCTGGCTCCAATCCATCTCCGCAGGAAAGAGCGGGACCCAGACACCCCCTTGACGCTCCGCTCCTCCCCTGATATATTGATTACAGACTAAAATGGTCTGCGATAAATCAGGTCGGAGAATTCGATGCTCAAACTCACAAAAAAAGTCGATTATGCCCTCCTGGCCCTGAACCTCATGGCCAAGGCAGAAGAGGGCGGGATATCGAATGTCCGGGATATCGCAGCCCTTTACAGCATTCCTCCCGAAATTCTGGCCAAGGTGATGCAGAAGCTGTCCAAATCTGGCCTGATCCAGAGCCATAGCGCTCCGAAGGGAGGGTATTCCCTCAAGATTCCAGCGGAAGAGATCTCCGTCCTCAAGGTCCTGGTGGCGGTCGAGGGACCCGTCGGGATCGTCAGCTGCTCGGATGGAACTGACAAGACATGCCAGCAGAGAGGCCAGTGCGACATCCGGTCCCCGCTGGAGAAACTCCAAAACAATATCTTATGGTTTCTTGAGGCCCTCTCAATCCGGGAGCTGGGCCAGGAGCCGGCCGTTCTGAAAGGAGTCACCGATGGATCAAGTCTATTTGGACAACCACTCCACCACAAGGGTTGATCCGCGCGTCCTTGAAGCGATGCTTCCAGCATTTACCGACATATACGGGAATCCCAGCTCCCGGAACCATGCCTTCGGGTGGCGGGCCGAGGAGATGTGCGAAAAAGGGCGCGAAGAGGTTGCCACCCTCATCGGGGCCGACCCGAAGGAGATCGTCTTCACTTCGGGAATGACCGAGTCGGACAACCTCGCCATCAAGGGCGTGGCCGGCATGTACCGCGAGAAGGGAAATCATATCATCACCACCGAAACGGAAATCCGCTCCGTCCTCGACCCTGTCCGCTCTCTCGAGGCCCAGGGCTTTGTGGTGACTGTCCTCCCTGTCGACCGGACCGGAAGGGTCGACCCGGAGGCGGTAAGGGCGGCGATACGTCCGGAGACGATTCTGGTCTCCATCATGACGGTCAACCACGAGGTGGGCACCGTTCAGCCGATCGCGGAGATCGGAGCAATCACCCGTGAAAAAGGGGTCCTTTTCCATACCAACGCCGCCTATGCCGCCGGGGTGATGGCCATAGACGTCAACGCCATGAATATCGACCTTCTTACCCTCAACGCCCATCTGATTCACGGACCGAAGGGTGTGGGCGCCCTTTATGTCCGCAGAAAACCCCGCGTCAGGCTCTCTCCCCAGATCGAGGGAGGAGGACATGAGCGGGGCTTCCGGTCGGGGACGCTCAATACGCCGGGGATTGTCGGATTCGGAGCCGCCTGCCGGATCCTCAGGGAAAATCTTCCCGCTGAAATTGCCCACAGGAAGGCTTTGCGGGACCGCCTCGAAAACGGGATTCTTGAGGCCATCGAGTATGTGGAGGTCAACGGGAGCCGGGAGCACAGGAGCCCCGCCGTGAGCAATCTTTCCTTCGCCTTCGTGGAGGGGGAGGCCCTGCTCATGGGGCTTCGCGAGATCGCGCTTTCCTCCGGCTCGGCCTGCACATCGGCGACGCTCGAACCCTCGTACGTTCTGAAGTCTCTCGGAGTCGGAACGGACCTGGCCCACTCCTCCATCCGATTTTCGGTGGGCCGCTTCAACACCATGGAGGAGATCGAGGCCGTCATCCACAGCGTTCGCAAGGCGGTCGAAAAACTGCGGGAGATGTCGCCCCTCTATGAAATGGCCAAGGAAGGAATTGATCTGAAGAGCGTCCAGTGGAGTCCCCACTGATCGCCGGCTTTACGGGAAGCGTCACCCCGCGAGGCCTGAGGGTTGACGGAGAAGAACATTGCACACACAGGATGAGGGAGCAGCACGATGGCATACAGCGACAAGGTGATCGATCACTACAACAATCCGAGAAACATGGGATCATTTGAAAAGACGGAAGAAAATGTCGGAACAGGGATCGTCGGGGCCCCGGAATGCGGAGATGTCATGAAGCTCCAGCTCAAGATCAACGACGACGGGGTCATCGAAGAGGCCCGGTTCAAGACATTCGGGTGCGGATCGGCGATCGCCTCGAGCTCCCTTGCCACGGAATGGGTCAAGGGAAAGACGGTCGAAGACGCTCTCAAGATCAAGAACACCGAAATCGCAAAAGAGCTCAACCTGCCTCCCGTCAAGCTCCACTGTTCGGTCCTGGCGGAGGACGCCATCAAGGGAGCGATTTCGGATTACCAGAAAAAGAAGGAACAACACGCCTGAAAGGGAGGGTCCATGATACAGCTGACTGAAGCGGCCGCAAGCGAAGTGGTGCGTCTCAAAAAAAATCAGAACAAGGATTCCCACTTTCTTCGCCTGGGAATCGAAGGGGGAGGATGCTCCGGACTTTCCTACCTCATCAAGCTCGAGGAGGCCCCCCAGGAATTCGATGAGGTGATCGATGGCCCCCGGGATATCCGCATCGTGATCGACCCCAAAAGCAAGGTCTATCTCGACGGATCGACCCTCGACTATGTCGGAGGAGGCCTGATGGGAGGAGGATTCAAGTTCGAAAATCCCAACGCAAGCCACAGCTGTGGATGCGGCTCTTCCTTCTCGGCCTGACCGCCGCTCGAAAGTCCTCAAATGAAAGCTGCCTCGGCGGAGGGAGAGAACCTGTCTCCCTCTTCTGACGTTAGGAGACTCTGATGTCTGACACGAAAACTGCGGAAAAAAAACCATCCCAGGCGAACCTTCTGCATCCGGACAACCGGGAACACAGCCATTCCGTCTGCTGGAATTGCGAGAAAAAGATCGGTGACGAGGATGTGTGTCCCTCCTGCGTCCGTGTCCAGCCCTTCGGGCCTGAAAGGGATTATTACAGCATTCTGGGACTTCCCGCGCGTCTGACCCTCGACCCGAGACTTCTTGTCGCCGCCTATCACGAGAAAAGCCGCACCTTTCATCCGGACCACCATGTGGAAGACTCGGAAAAGGAGCAGACGATCGCTCTGGGGAACGCATCCCTGGTCAACCTCGCCTTCCGGACCCTTCGGGACCCCTTTCTCAGAGCGCATTACTTCATCGGGCACGTCAAGGGCGAACCGGCCCGCCCAAACCGAAAGGCCGTCCTCTCTTCCAGCGATCTCATGGAAATCATGGATCTGAAGGAAGAAAGAGACGCTCTTCTTGCGAGCCAGGGCCCCGCTGTCGCCGAGCAAAGGCTTCGGGCGGTGATCGACCCCATCGAACAGGAGATCTACCACTCATTTGAGGAAATCGACGCGCTGGTGGACGGTTCCGAAGACGGTCGGGAGAAGCTTTCGAAAGCCCTCGCCACATTGTCGGAACGGCTCGAAAAGCGCGCCTATCTCCAGAACCTTCTCAAGGAAATCAGGGAGGCCTCGTGAACCGAATCGTCGTGGGAATCGATCTAGGCACCACCCATTCGCTCGTGGCCTATCGCCGGGAGGATGGCCAGGTGGAGGTTGTCCCCGACCGGCAGGGGCGACTTCTTCTCCCCTCGGTCGTTGCCCTTTCAAAGGACGGGGTCCGCGTGGGGTGGAGCGCGCGAGAAAAAGTCAACGATCCGGAAACAACGGTCATCTATGCGGCGAAGCGCCTGATGGGCCGCTCTTTTGAGGAGACAGAAGCCGAACGCAGGAGCCTGACCTATCCATTAGTCGACCACAAGGGTTCTCCCGCCGTCCCCGACCCCTTCCGGAACAGGTTCCTGACTCCGCCGGAAATCGGAGCCCTGGTTCTCCGCGATCTGAAAAACCGCGCGGAGGAATTCCTCTCCCAGGAGGTCTCCGAGGCCGTCATCACCGTACCGGCCTACTTCAACGACGCCCAGCGGCAGGCGACAAAGGATGCCGGGGCACTCGCCGGTCTCAAGGTTCTCCGGATCATCAATGAGCCCACCGCGGCGGCTCTGGCTTATGGACTCGGCTCCGGAAAGGACGGCCTGTTCGCCATCTTCGACCTCGGAGGGGGGACCTTCGACTTTTCCCTCCTCGATATTCGGAAGGGTATCTTCGAAGTGAGGGCGACTAATGGAGACACCCACCTGGGAGGAGAGGACTTCGACCGGGCCATCGTGGCGGCGTGGCTCGAAGAAAACCCCAAACTGTCCGCTCTCGCGGAACGCTCCGAAGTGCGCGACCTTCTCAGGAAGGAGGCGGAGCGCGTCAAGATCGCCCTCTCCCACAAGACCGAGGCGGAAGTCGTCCTTCCGGCCGTCGGATTTCGGACGACCCTGACCCGCGCCCGGATGAACGCCCTGGTCGAGCCCTACGTGGACCGGGCCCTTTCCTGTGTGCGGGCGGCACTCGCGGACGCAGGAACGGCTACATCCGATGTGGATGGGGTCATCCTCGTCGGAGGATCCACCCGTTTTCTCCGCTTCAAGGAGGCGGTGGCCGCCTTCTTCGGGAAACCTCTCTTCGACTCCGTGGACCCCGACCTGGTGGTCGCCGAGGGAGCGGCCGTCCAGGCCGACATCCTGTCGGGCCGGCGCAAGGACCTTCTCCTCCTCGATGTGACGCCGCTTTCTCTGGGAATCGAAACCATCGGAGGAGTCACCAGCACCCTCATCCCGCGCAACACCACAATCCCGGCCCAGGCCAAGGAGCTTTTCACGACCTACGTCGACGGACAGACGAATGTGGACATTCATGTCCTTCAGGGGGAGAGGGAGATGGCCAAGGACAACCGGAGCCTGGCGCGCTTCACCCTCTCCGGAGTTCCCCCCCTTCCCGCCGGCACCCCCCGTATAGAGGTCACCTTCCAGATCGACGCCAACGGCATTCTCGAAGTGACCGCCCGGGAGCAGACGACTGGAACGATGTCGAACGTGGTAATCCAACCCTCGTACGGTCTGGACAAGGACGACGTGCGGAATTTGCTCAAGGAGGCCTTTTCACACGCCCAGGAGGATTTCGCGACACGTCTTCTCGTCGATGCGAAAACGGAGGCCCAGACCGTCATCAACGCCACGGAGCGGGCCCTCGAAAGGGTCGGATCCGATATTCTCCCCGACGCCGACAGGGTCGCCATCCAGAATCAGGTGAAGCTCCTTAAAACGACCATGGAGGGAACGGACGGACGGAAGGTTCGCGACGAGACGCAGGCTCTCGACCGCCTGACACAGCCGTTGGCCGAACGCCTGATGAACCAGTCCCTTTCGAACGCCCTCTCGGGAATGGCCCTTCCCCAGGAAGGAGGTTCCCATGCCTAAGGTTTCGTTTCGCCCCGACGAACGTCTGGCCGAAACCTTCGCCCCCGTCACGGTGGAGGTCGCACCGGACACGACAATCCTCGAGGCGGCCAAAAAGGCCCACGTCCCACTGGAACACAACTGCGGAGGGGTCTGCGCCTGTTCGACATGCCATGTCATCGTCGACGACGGATTCGACCGCCTCTCCCTCATGGAGGAGGACGAAGAGGATCAGCTCGACGAAGCCGAAGGCCTGACCCTCAAATCCCGCCTGGGATGTCAGGCCCATATCAAGGGGGACATCTCTGTGCGGATTCCTCCCTGCAGCAAGGGATCACACGAACACTAACAGGGGAAAACCCGTGAACTGGAACGAGCCCTACGAAATCGGTTATCAGCTATATGAACACCATCCGGAGATCGACCCCCTCACGGTCCGATTTACCGACTTGCACCAGTGGATCCTTGCCCTTCCGGGATTTTCGGGGGATCCCAAATCATCGAACGAAAAGATTCTCGAAGCCATCCAGATGGCGTGGCTGGAAGAATGGAAGGACAACCAGTAACACCTCCCCGCCTGCTCCGGATCCGCACCCGCCTTCCTTCGGCCTCCCTGTCGCCGGAGGCTCTGGTCGCCCGCCTTTTGTGGGCGAGGAAGGGAACGGGTCGTCCGGTGACGTGGGAAGACTACCGAAGGGCCCGGGAAAGCCGTGAGGGGGGCGTCGACATCACCCAAGACACATTCCGGCGCCTTCTCGGGACCGTCGCTCCGGATCCCGGGTTCAGCTGGAGGGATCACTTGTTCCGCCCGGGAGTCAGGGACTCCCAGGGACGGGAATACGAAGTGCTCGCAACCTCTCCTGACCGGATTGACCTTGTAAGGGAGGACGGCGTGACAGGATATTCGAGCCGGAAGGAATTTCTGGAGCATTTTGAACCTCTTCTTCGTACAGACGAACCATCTGGATAAATATGGAACCATCAACCCATCGGAGAGCCCCTATGAGTCAGGAAAAAGATCAGGAAATCGGACAAATGGTCATGAAGGCCCTCGGGCGCGTGATCGAACCGGACTTCAAGAAGGATCTTGTCACACTGAAAATGATCGAGGACCTTTCGGTCAAGGACGGCAACGTCACCTTCACCGTGATTCTTACGACACCGGCCTGCCCACTCAAGGAGGAGATCAAGAAGGCCTGCATGGAGGCTTTGGCCCCGATCGCGGGAATTCGCTCTGTGGACATCCACATGACTTCACGCACGACCGGAGGCGGCGCCCGGGAGGGAAAGGCTGAAATAGAGGGTGTCAAGAATGTCATTGCGGTCTCCAGCGGAAAAGGAGGAGTCGGCAAGTCCACCACGGCTGTCAATCTGGCCATCGCCCTCACGGAACTCGGGGCGAAGGTCGGCATCCTTGACTCGGATGTCTACGGACCGAACATTCCCATGATGCTCGGGATCAACGCCCTTCCGAAACAGGTGAACAACCGCTGGTTTCCCCCGAAGGCCTACGGAATCCCGGTGATGTCCATGGCCTTCATGGCTCCTCCGGGAGCTCCTCTCATCTGGCGCGGACCCATGCTGCACGGGATCATCACCCAGTTCGTCCGGGATGTGGAATGGGGGGAGCTCGACTATCTCGTCGTCGACATGCCTCCCGGAACGGGCGACGCCCAGCTCTCCCTGGCCCAGCTCGTGCCTGTGACGGGAGCCATCATCGTCACGACCCCGCAGGAAGTCGCCCTGTCGGATTCCCGGAGGGGCCTCGCCATGTTCCAGAAGGTGAATGTTCCCATTCTCGGGATCGTCGAAAACATGAGCTCCTTCCATTGCCCCCATTGCCACCATGAAACCCCCATTTTTTCCCAGGGGGGAGGAGAGAAGGCCGCCGCAGAACTCAAGGTCCCCTTTCTCGGAAGGATTCCCATCGACCTTTCCATCCGCCAGGCGGGAGACGAGGGACGCCCGATCGGGATCGCCCAGCCAGAGAGCCCGCTGGCGGAAGCCTACCTGAAAATTGCGGGGAACATCGCCTCCCGCATCAGCGTCCTGAACTCCGAGTTCACGCCCATCACCCTCGGAACTTTGGCCTGAAAACCGAAAGGGGAGGGCTCCCTCCTCTTTCCATTGACCCGACGAAATCAAGCTCCAGATTTCCATTTCTAGGGCAAGGAGACCCATGGATCCACTCAAGGTGCAACGTCTGGCAGTTTTCGACGAACGCCACAAGGAATATCGTCTGGCCCGGCGCCGCTCCGAAATCGCCTACAAAAAAACCCTCGGCACGGAAGAGTCCCCCTCCGGGGCTGGTGCACCCGAAGACTGGAAGGTGTGGGAAGAGGCGCTCTCCCTCGAACTCGAAGCCTTCCTCGACCTCAAGGAGTCCTGGGAGGCTCTTTGCCGCAACGAACCATGGACCGCACCCTGAAGGGAATGGGTAAGACCAGGGTCGCGCTTCTCCTGGCCTATGACGGTCGCGCCCTGTCGGGATGGCAGGTCCAGCCGAAGGACCGGACGGTCCAGGGCCTTCTCGAAGAGGCGCTGGGCTCCCTCGCCAAAGTCCGGATCCGGATCACGGGTGCGGGGCGGACCGATGCCGGGGTTTCCGCCTGGGGACAGGTGGCCCATGCCGATCTTCCCGAAGAATTTTCCATTCCGCATGACCGTCTCGCGCGAATCCTGAACACCCGCCTCCCTCCGGAAATTCGCGTGATCGAATCGCGGTCCGTCCCTGAAAGCTTTCATGCCCGCCACAGCGCCACAGGTAAAATCTACAAATACTCCTTTCGCCTTCTTCCCGAGACCCTGACCCGCCATCCGTTGGCCGACCCTTTTTCCGGCCCTCTTCATGCGGACTTCGATCTGGAAAGAGCGGCGGAGGCATCCCGGGCCTTTATCGGACGCCATGATTTCCGGCATTTTTCGGTGGCTTCCTCCTGCCCTGAAGATCCAGTCCGTTCCATCACCGGACTTTTCTGGGAACCTGTTCCGGCGGGACTGTCGCTCTGGATCACCGGACCGGGCTTTCTCCATCGCATGGTCCGGATGATCGGAGGGATTCTGAAGGAGGTGGGAGAGGGACGGCGGAGCAGTGCGGAAATTGCGTCACTTCTTCGCCCGGGATCGCCTCCCCCCTTCCGGCCCATCACCCCCCTACCCCCGGAAGGTCTTGCGCTGGTTCGCGTGCTCTACGGTCACCGGGATCCATTCGACCCGAGATTCCAAAGCTGATATTCTTCTTTCAGAACACACCTCCTCTCTTTCTGGAAGGCTTCGATGACCTCTGAATCGCGAGACACATTTGTCCGGATCGGACCGGACCCCGCCCCCGTCGTCCTTGGAGGGGGATCGTGGGGCACCGCCCTGGCCGGCCATCTTGCATCTGCCGGATGGCCAACGACCCTGTGGGTCCGGGATCCCATCCTGGCCCAGGATATCTGCCGCACCCGGGAGAACCGCGTCTACATGCCCGGCATCCCTCTTCCGGCATCCCTTTCGGTCACGCACGATCTCCATGCGGCCCTCGAGGCGGGGACACTCCTCGTTCTGGCCATTCCCTGCCAGTCCTGCCGCGAGGTCCTGACAACCGTCCGCAAGCATCTCTCCGCGCCACTCCCGGTTATCGGAACCACCAAGGGAATCGAGCAGGAGAACCTGTCTCTCGTCTCGGAGATCGTCGCCGAATCCTACTCGCCTTCCTCCGGAGACTATGCCATCCTTTCGGGCCCCTCCTTCGCAAGGGAAGTCCTCAAGAGGGCGCCGACCGCCGTCGTGGCCGCTTCCGCGGACCACGTCCTGGCCAGCGAAGTGCAGCGGCTCTTCAATACTCGGTGGTTCAAGGTCTATACCCGGCGGGATGTTCACGGGATCGAGGTGGCCGGAGCCCTGAAAAATGTCTTTGCGATCGCAACGGGGATCGCCGACGGGATGGGGCTCGGCGACAACGCCAGGGCGGCCCTCATCACGCGCGGGCTCGCGGAGATGACCCGGATCGGCCTTCGAATGGGGGCCGAACCCTTGACCTTTTCAGGGCTGGCCGGGGTGGGGGATCTTCTTCTGACCGCCATGGGAGACAAGAGCCGGAACAGAACGGTGGGGCTGCGACTCGGACAGGGCGGAGAGCTCAAGACCATTCTGACAGAGCTTGGACAGGTCGCCGAGGGCGTCACAACAACCGAATCGGCCTTTGAGCTCTCGATACGATACGGCGTGGAGCTTCCCATCACCCGTGCTGTCTACCGGATCCTTTACGAAAAAGCCGATCTGAAAGAGACCCTGGCGGAACTGATGAGCCGGCCGCTCCGTTCCGAGGAAGATCTGTCCTGAAAATGCTGTCCCCTGTCACCACATATAACTGATTACAACGCTTGAAAGGATAACTCTCATGGCCACCCCATCTCCAAAGCATATTGAGGCCCCTGACTCCCGGTCCGTCCGGATCGTGTGGAGGGACGGCCACGAATCCCTCTACGGAAACCAGTATCTCAGGCTGTCCTGTCCCTGCGCCGCCTGCGTCAATGAATGGACAGGGGAACGGACCATCCGGGAGTCGGATGTCCCCATGGAAATCCGTCCCGTCTCCTGGCATCTGGTCGGTAATTACGCCCTTTCAGTCGGCTTCTCCGATGGACACGATACGGGAATCTATTCCTTCGAATTTCTCCGGGATCATTGTCCCTGCCCGAGCTGTCATCCAAAGACTCGCTGAGCCGGGACCACCGTCCTTGTGGTAGGATAGGGGCATCGACAATGCCGGAGGCAATCAATCATCAGCTGGGAGGCCGTTTTTGGACAAGACAGCACTTCTTATACTTGTGAGACACGGTGAAAGTGTCTGGAACAAGGAAAACCGGTTCACCGGGTGGGTCGATGTCGACCTTTCCCCCCGCGGAGAGGAGGAGGCCCGAATGGCCGGGAAACAACTGGCGGCCTACCCCGTCTCCCGGGCCTTTACCTCAAACCTGATGCGGGCCCAGAAAACGCTCTCACTCATCCTTGAGACATCGGGCCATCGCAGTGTTCCGGTAGAAAAGTCCGAGGCACTAAACGAGCGCCATTATGGGGATCTTCAAGGTCTGAACAAGGACGAGACCGCCAAAAAATACGGGGCCGAGCAGGTTCACATCTGGCGCCGGAGCTACGATGTGGCTCCCCCCGGCGGAGAAAGCCTCAAGATGACCAAGGACCGGGTGCTCCCTTATGTGCATGCATCCATCCTCCCGGCTCTCTTGCGCGGAGAGAACTGTCTCGTGGTCGCCCATGGAAACTCCCTTCGCGCCATTGTGATGGAACTCGACCGGATGACCCGGGAACAGATACTCGAGCTCAACATCCCCACGGCGACCCCCATCGTCTATACCCTGGGACTTGTGAGTCCGGAGAAGGAGCAGATTCCCGGCCTGCCCGGTCTCACCGTTCTCGGAAAAAAGATTCTCGATGGACCCCCGTGCTGACGACCGGGACGATGCCCGGCACCGGAGACTCAAGATCCTTATTCTTGTCGTCAAGGCGGGTTTCGGCATCATGCTGTTCTATACCGTCTGGTCCTATCTCCACTCCCCGACATGAAGACAAAAAAGGCCAGGGTCAAGACCCTGGCCTTTTTCATTTTTCTGACGATTTCCTGTCGAATCAGTGGCCGATGAAGAGGGCCCCCCCATGGCTTGATGCCCCCATAAAAAAGAGCATGGGGATCGAAAGCATGACGTTCACCCGGCTGGCCAGAAAGGCGACACGCCCGGCCTTGGCTTTTTCCGCCGCTTCGGCGGGAACGAG
>JAKBXW010000087.1 GCA_021840555.1 Nitrospirota bacterium | reverse complement strand
GCTCACCCCATGTCTAAAGCCAGGGGCTTGCGCGGCAGATTTGGTCAGCAAGTCCCCAGGGCTGGAAGACAAACGGGGCCTCAGACGACCGGTTGTCCGGATGAATGTACCCGCATCGGGCGCATTCCTGCGAACTGTACCGAGGATCGACCTTGAGGACGAGCTTTCCCACCCTGGCCCACCCTGGCTCGGGCTCCGTTGACCGACACGGAAGGCTTTGTTATGCTTTTAGGGTGAACAAATGATCACCTCAAGAAGCATAACGGGATCGGGACAACCATGGAGACATCCAAAAACACACTGACCAGCAGACAGTCTGACATTCTTCATTTCATCCATGCGCACATCGAGCAGCTCGGATATCCCCCCACCCTCCGGGAAATCGCCCAAAAGATGAACATCCGGGGGATAAGCGCCGTGCGGAAACATCTTGACGCGCTCGTCCGAAAAGGCCATCTCATCCGTCGAAAAGGGGCCCGGGCCCTCGATGCGGACTCCCTCCTTCCCGCGACAGTCCCGGTTCCCGTTCTCGGCCGCGTCGTGGCCGGCATTCCGGTCAACGCAGCGGAAAACCGTCTCGACACCATCGCGATCGACCCATCCTGGATTCCTCCCGGACCGGTTTTTCTTCTCCGGGTCAAGGGTGACAGCATGAAGCAGGCGGCTATTCTGGATGGAGATTATGTCCTCGTCCGCGCGAAGGAGACGGCGGAAGAGGAAGCGATCGTGGTCGCCGAGATCGACGGAGAAACAACGGTCAAAAGACTCAGACGGAAAGACGGACGCCTCGTTCTGGCGCCGGAGAACCCCGACTACAATGACATACCGGTGCACGAAAACAGCGCATTCCGCATCGTCGGAACGGTGTGCGGCGTCTTCCGCCCCTTTTCTGGAGGGTCGCGTTGACACAGGAGATCTCCCCTCTTTCCGATTCGAACTTCCTGGCCCATCTCTTCCGGCGGCGAACCGCGCCGCAACCCCCGCTTCTCCTGCAGGGGGAGGAGCCCCGGCTTGGGGTGTTTGTTCACCGCGTTCTGGCATCCCGTCTTCTCGACCCCGATGAATCAGGGAGCTCATGCCTCATAGTCTGCGGAGACAATGTCTTTCGGCACGACATTGTCGTGCAGGAGACGCGAAGCGCAGCCACGGATCCGCAGAAGGTCCTTGCACGCATCCGGATCTCGCGAGCAGTCACAGTCCACCAGTTTCATACCCTTGTCGTCTCCCGGCTCGAAGATGAGATCGAGAAGTTCCGCACATCGCTGATCCTTCTGTCCGGGATCCTTCCCCTTTTTTCGGACGGGGCGGTCTCCGAACGGGAATCCCTCGCCCTTCTTGCGCCTGTGATGACAGCGATTCGCGGGATCGCACTCAGGAGCGGCATCCCCTGCATCCTTCCCGCCGACCGCCGCGAAGCTTTGAGGGATGCCCGTTCCAGGCGCCTCTTTTCGCTTCTGGAGTCGTTGACCCAAGCCAGCAAGCTTCCGGATCCCCCTCCGACGTGGCAACCCGCCTTCCGACGACGTTCCGGAAAGCTCTTTGCGGACCAGAAGCTCTGATGGGGCGCACGCTCCCGACATTCACGATGAGCATCGACCAGACGCTGTCCGACCTGTCCCGATTCCGCAGAGCCCTCAGACGAGAGGACCAGATCATTCTCGACGATCTGTTCGCCGATGCGCGCATTCATTCCCAGGCCGGCTCTTTTCTTTCTCCCGTGGACCCCTTTCCGGTCATCCTGCTCTGCATGCTTCTCGAAGAACGTCGTGAACGCCTCCTCCTCGAGCAACGCGTCCGGACGCTCGAAGACCATGGCCCCGGCCACTCCTCCTGAGAGAAGCGGATGGCTGATGGACGCCTACCCGGCGTCCCAGGGCATGCTGCTCTGGCTCCTGAGCGAGACGGGAGAACGGATCCTGCGTCCGCTCCCCTTCCGTCCCCGTTTCTACGTGGATGCGGCGGGGCGCGCGCCGGAACGTCTGAAACGCCTGCTCGGACGCCTCCCTTATCCGGTTTCCCTGGCGCAAACGGAGCGCACAGAGCTTTTCTCCGGAACCCTCCGTCCCGTTTTCGAACTCACGACAGCCTCACCGACAGAATTTTTCGCGGTGGTCAGAGCTGTTGCGTCTATCCCGGAGATGATCCTCTACAACTGCGACATTCCCCTTCCGCAACTTTACTTTTATGAGTCGGGACTTTTTCCTCTCGCTTTCTGCCGCATCGGCATGCCTCCGGACAAGATTGCGCTGCAAGATTCCCCCTGGAACACCGATCCCCCCATGCCTCCTCTCCGGACAATCAGCATCGCGGCCGAGGCGGAGGGCTCTCCCGGAAAACACGGTGCATCCGGAAGACTGTCCGTCGAGGTCGACGGGGAGCGAAGGCTTCTTGACGGCGAGGATCCCCGGGAACTCCTTGCCACGATCAACGCCATTCTGAAAAGGGAGGATCCGGACCTCATTCTCTCACGCAGGGGAGACGACCTGATTTTTCCCCGCATTCAGCGGCTTTCAGAAAAATTCGGCATCCCGCTCCCCCTTTCCCGGGGAGGAAGGCAACCGATTTCCCCGGGAAAGGATCGCTCTTTCGTCTCTTACGGAAAAACCGTGTTTCGCGCGGGAGGGTTCTCCCTTTTAGGACGCTGGCACCTGGATCAGAGCAATTCCTTCATCCTGAAGGAGGCGGGCCTTGTGGGTCTTTTCGAACAGGCTCGCGTCACCCGGATCCCCCTCCAGGAACTCGCCAGGACCTCGACGGGAACCGGCATCACCTCCATGCAGATGGCGCAGGCCATCGCCTCCGGAATTCTCGTCCCGAAGGGAAAGGGGCACCCGGAAGCCTTCCGGAGCGGACTTGATCTTCTTGAGGGCGACAAGGGAGGCATGGTCTTCCTTCCCCGGCCCGGCCTCCACGAGTCGGTCGTGGAACTCGATTTTGCCTCGATGTACCCCTCCCTGATGGTGACACACAACATCTCTCCGGAGACCGTCAACTGTCCCTGCTGTCCTGAAAACCGGATCCCGGGGAGCCCGCACCATCTCTGCATCCGGCGGCGGGGCCTGATTCCTTCCGTCCTCGCCCCGCTTCTGGAAAAACGATGCCGCTACAAGGAACTCAAAAAAACGACGGACGATCCTTCCCGCAACCAGGAATACGACCGGCGCCAGGGTGCCCTCAAATGGCTCCTCGTCGTCTCCTTCGGTTATCTGGGCTACAAAAACGCGCGTTTCGGAAGGGTCGAGGCCCATGAATGCGTCACCGCCCTGAGCCGGGAGAAGCTTCTTCAGGCAAAAGAGATCGCGGAAGCCTGGGGATACCGTTTTCTGCACGGGATCGTCGACTCGCTCTGGTTGTCGCGTCCCGACCTCGACGAGGACGAATGCCGCCGTCTCGTCGCGGCCATCTCGCAGGCGACCGGCCTCTCCATCGGAGTCGAGGGACTGTACCGCTGGATTCTCTTTTTCCCGTCGAAGGGTCGGCCGGGACTTGGCGTTCCGAACCGCTACCTCGGCGTCTTCCGCTCGGGCGAGACAAAAATCCGCGGCATCGAGCTCCGCCGAAGCGACACGCCCCCCTTTGTCGCCAACATCCAGCAGCGGATCGTCGACCACCTCTCAAAGGCCCGGGATATCCGGGACTACCGGACGCGCCTTCCCGAAGCCCGACGCCTGCTCGAGGAAGGCCTGAGCGAGATCGGGGAGGGCCGCATTCCGATTTCGGAGCTTGTGATCCAAAAGCGGGTCGCAAAAGAGCCGGAGGACTATCGGAAGGCCTCCCTCCAGGCGATCGTGGCCCAGGAGCTGGCGGCCCGTGGACGGGCGCCCCGACCCGGGGAGCGGATCTCCTACGTCATCACCGGGGAGAAGGATCCCGATCCCGCCTCCCGCGCCCGGGCCTACGACACATTCTCTCCGGATTACGGCTATGACCGAATCGCCTATGCGCGCCTTCTTCGGGAAGCCTGCGCGCCGATGCTCGGCCTCTTCGGAGAACCCGCGACCCCCTCCTCTCCCGCCGTCCGCAAACCCCTCGACCTTCTCCTTCGAAAGCGCCTGAAAAAATCGGAGCCTGCGGAGACGGAGTAAGGCATGGTATGATGAGAGCCATCGTTTTGAAAAACGCCTGAATAGAGGGAGCGCCACTGTGACAGAGTCCACGATCGAGGAAACGCGAAAACAGATACGCATGCAGGCTCAGGGGACCATGAGTCTGGGCGTCGCCTTCATCGGTATTGCGAACGGCCTTTTCGAAGCCCTCCGGCAACGGGGCCCGTCCACTGCCGGGGAGATCGCCCAACATCTGGGACTGGACCGGGACTATGTGACACGATGGGCCGACGCGGCATACGCCTTCGGCTTCCTCGAGCGGGAGGGAGAGCGATGCGTTTTAAGTGAAAAGGGCGACCTGATGTGCCCATCCCATCCCAAGACCCTGATGCCGGTCGCCGTGGGTTCCGTGCTGTCGATGCACATGGCCGACCGGGCGGCCGAGCTCATGCGAACCGGTGAGCGGCCGGGAGAGAAGGTGCTGGGGGAGCGGAAGACGATTCTGCCCTGGTTCGGGGCTATGCTCGAAGCCAATTTTTCCGGTCTTTTCGAGCAGGAAATCTGTCCAAACCTGTCCGTTTTCCGGGAAATCGACCAAAAGAACGGGACGGTCGTCGACCTCGGATGCGGCAATGGCTGGTACCTTAGATCCCTTGCCAGGAGATGTCCGGGCATTCGCGGAATGGGGCTGGACGGCTTCGAGGAAAATATCCAAAAAGCCCGCCAGCTCTCAAAGGATGCGGGATTTTCGGATCGTCTGACGTTCCGGGTCGGAGACATCAAGACCTTCGCCCACGGGGGACCCGTGGACATGGTCGTCATGAACCGGGCCCTGCACCATGTCTGGGACGAAAAGGAAACGGTCTTCCGGATCCTTCGGGACCATCTGGCAAAGGACGGGGCGGTCGTGATCTGGGAGCCGGCCTGGCCGGAGAATCCCGCCGACCTCCGCGAACCCCGGAAGCGCCCTCTGGCCATGCAGAATCTGGGAGAACACGTTCAGGGCAACCATCTTCTCCGTCCGCAGGAGATTGCCGAAGCCTTTCGCGAAGCCGGAATGACCCCGGAGATCCATCTTTTTTCCGAAGGGGCCGAAGCCGTCGTCGTGGGGCGGATCGCCTAGGAGAGAGGCGTGAAAAAATCGAGGAATCTTGCCAGAAGAAATCTGTGGAACGCGGGAACGCGCGTGAAATCGGCCGAACTTTTTTATTCCCGCGGCGAATGGAACGACGTCGTGCGGGAATGCACGGAGGCCCTGGACTTTACCTTCAAATCGCTCCTTCACGCCCTGGAGGTCGAGTTCAACCGTTTCCAGAATCCGGGAGAGATTTTCTCAAAGGAGCGCCATCGTGTCCCGCCCGCCATGATGGCGGACTGGGAGAGGATCGACAGAATCGTGAGTGCCGGGGCGCCTTCCGGCGCCAGCATCATTTCCCCTTTTGGGGACAGTGATTTCATGACCTTCGGCGAGCCTGCGTTTTCCGCTCCTTCCCGGGAAGAGCCCTCGGCTGAATCGGCTCTCTCCGCCCTCTCGGACGCCCGCTACATGGTCGGTCTCGCCAAAGAAGTCTGCCGTCACCTCCATGGAATCCAGGGAACCCGTCCCTGAGATCCCGCGTCGTTTTTTCGGTTTTGTTCATCCGATCATTGCCAAGACAAGGCTTTCAAGGATATCCGTCCCGCCGTTTTTCCTAACGAAGCCTTTGTTCCTTTTCGGTCATCGGGACCAACCGATCAGAGCTCCGGCTTTTTTCCTTCGATCATGGCCGAGACGACCCACAAGGCGATATCCGTTCCGGGTGCCCAGGACGAAATGAAGCTGCGACTCTCGTCCCTGGGAGTGATGCGGACCTCTTCGAAGCCGATTTCGTTAAGAATCCCTTCCAGACGCCCGATTGTTTCGGCCCCTCCCATGCATCCGGCATAGAGCTCCGGATCCCGGCGAATCTCTTCTGGAAGCCCGGTTCGGGCCACGACATCGGAGATCGCGATCCGCCCGCCGGGCTTTAAAACCCGGAATGTCTCGGCAAGAACACGGGGTTTGTCCGGAGACAGATTGAGGACACAATTCGAAATGACGACATCGACCGAACGGTCGGCAACCGGAAGATTCTCGATTTCCCCCAGACGAAATTCCACATTGTCGGCCTTGGCCTTGCGGGCATTGTCCCGGGCCTTCGCAATCATTTCCGGCGTCATGTCCACCCCGATGACGCGTCCCCCTTTTCCGACCTTTCGGGCGGCAAGAAAGGCATCGAAGCCGGCTCCCGACCCCAGATCGAGGACCGTCATGCCCTCCCGTACATCTGCACAAAGAAGGGGCGTCCCGCACCCCAGCCCCAGATCGGCCCCTTCCGGAACCTCTCCCAAATCTTCCAGGGTGTACCCGATCCTGAGGGAATCCGATTCCCTCCCCTCCCCGCAGGAGCTCTGGGAACAACATCCGCTCCCCTTTTGGGCGATTCCTGCATAGCGCTCCCTAACCGTCCTGCGAATGTCCGTCATCTGGTTTGCTTCTTCCATGGAAGATCCTCCCTGCCAAATGGATGCGAACCGTTTCAATTAATTTAACAATACACATAATATTGAATCAAGTCAATTCCGCGCCAACCCCTGTCATCCATCCGAAGGCGACTTTTGTTATGTCCGGTCCCTCAGAACGATCCGGTCTCCCCCGGAGGACTTCGCCTCCAGAAGAGCCTCCTCGGCCCTTCTGACAATCATGGTCCAGTCGTCCTCATCGGTCTGAAGCCCACCGCCTCCACTCACATGGACCGGGCTCCCCCACGGAGCATGGGACAGGCATTCCGCCACCTGTTTCCGGATCTTTTCCATAAACGTCGTGACCTCTGTCGGAGACTGGCCGTATGCGAGAACGATGAAGGCGTCCTCTCCCCACCGCCCCACTACAGAGCCCTCCGTCACAGTGTCCGAGACAATCCCGGCAACCTGCCGGAGAAGACGGTCACCGGCCGCATATCCACCGGCCTCGTTCAGGGAGCGAAGGTGATCGATATCGAAAAGGACGACCGACAGACCTCGATCCCCCCTCTTCTCCCCTTCCCATTCTCGCCTGAGAAGCGTCACGATGGCCTGGCGCGTCAGGACCCCTGTCAGGGAATCCTTGTGGACACCCCGCATCCCCTCCTTCAGGATCCGGAGTTCGCGGATCGAAAACAGGGCCGGGAGAGTGAAAGAGGCGGGGTGGAGAGCCTTCTCCTGGAGCGTCTCAAGATATCGGGCGACATCCTCGATCGGGTTCCCCACCTGCAGGACGACATTGCGCCACCCCAGGGCCATGAACAAAAGACCCAGCACAGTGGTCAACCAGTAAAGCACCGTATCCCAATGATCAAGCCGGGACTGCCAGCGCTCCACACGGAAAAGATGCCGGGACACATCCTGGCTTGTGACAGCAAGAGCGCGTCCGAAAGATTGGAACCTGCCCGAAGAATCCCTCAAACAGTCGGCCATGGAACCATGTCCTTGAGCGCACCGTGAGAAGAAATCCGCGGCCTCCCGCCAGTTCCGGGACAAGGCCCCGGTCTCCCGTCCTCCGGTCTGGGCAAGATCCCGGAGGAGGAGAGTCATGACCCGGATCTGGGGAAAAAGACGTCGGGCAAAATCCGGCGAAGGTGGCGCGGAACCCAGCGTAACGGAGGTAAGACGGTCCCGGAAAACGGCAAGGCCAGCCTCAACACCCAGGAGCTGGCTCCGAATCTCCGCCAGGCGTTCGATCCTTGCAACCAAGGCATTTTTCCGGTGACCAATATAGGTGTGGACTCCCAGTCCCAGGACATGGAAGGTGATTGATCCGGCAAAGGTGATGGCGACGAAGAGACGAAAGGGGACTTCGATCGGAAAACGGGGCTTCCTGAATCTCCCCACGGCTAAAGCCGGGGGGTTCCGATGCTGAGTTCAGGGGTCTTTCCGGCTCTCGCCACTATTGCAGAAGCAACG
>JAKBXW010000086.1 GCA_021840555.1 Nitrospirota bacterium | reverse complement strand
ATGAACGACCCTTCACGCGGCCAATTCGCAAGGCTGGCCTGGGAGATTTCCTCCCCGCTTCAAACCCCTTCCCGCCATTCCGTCGAAGAACCTCCGCCTGTTCCCCTGCCGCGCCGATAAGGAAGAGTCTTTCCCGGCCGCCCTCCCCCTCCGAAGAACGGGCCGCGACGGGGCTCCGTCCGCGTTCCCGGCGCCGACCCCGGAGTTCGATCCGGGAAGGTCGCTCCCTTGCCGGAAACCGGGTCCCCTGTCCCGACCGGAACACGCGATCTCCCTCGTCGTCTATTACCTCCGGCGAAACGAGAGTGCGGCCAGATCCCATAGAAAACGAACCTGCGCCATCCTGGAGGCTCAGGGATTCCTCTTGAACACCGGCTGACCCGACCGGATCCCTTCGATCGACGGCTCCCCCCTGTCTCCTATTGTCTCGTTCGAAGCGGGATGACGGGAGAGTTGCGTCTTTTTGACTCCTTCCGGCCTGTTTTTCGACAGATTTTTTCTTGAGAACCCTCTCAAAAACGGGACGTCCCCCTTCCCATCCCCCGATATTTTTTCCGGGAACCCTCTTTTTTGCCTCCGAAACCGTCCTCCCGATCCCCCTGCCGTGCCCGCCTCCCCCCCCAGAATAGGGGGGCGCAACTAAAAAGCCGCTGTAGTGCTAACATCTGCTCAGGGGGCCGAAACGCGTCACAATATGTGAATGCAAACAAAACTTGGCCGACTGGTCACCTTATGACTGCTTTTAGCGTCGGACATTTATGCCTGTTTCCTTGGCCCGGTGCCGTCCGTAGAAGATCCCCTATTTGCGGGCTTCATGAAAATCGGGAGAAACGGAATCGGATCTCGATTCGTTTCCGGAAGAAGAAGGTGAGGACTCAACAAGATTCGGCCCTGGCCCGAAGGCCACCCCTTCCCGACACGAAAAACGGAACCCCCATGCACAGGTGCCCCGCTTTGGAGAGCATCAAAGGCGGCTGAGCTTACGCCGTGTTCCGAATTTCCTTCTTTTTCCTCACGACCATGAGTCCCATCAGGACGACACCGGTTCCGAACAGAAGCCTTGTGGATGGTTCCGGAGTTCCAGAAATAGGAGGGGAAGATGAAACCAATGAGAGGGTGACGAGTCCATTGTAAAAATTCTCCCCGGATATGGCGACTGTTTCCGTGCCAATCACTGTATCAAGGTAAGAACTGCCACCTTCTCCGGCCCCGCCGCCGCTGAAGCCGCCGCCTCCGCCGAACCCGTTACCGTAGAAGCTGAAGCCGCCGCCTCCGCCGAACCCGCCACCCTCGAAGTCGCCGCCCCCCCCGGAAACGAAGCTTTGGCCCCCGTCTCCTTTGCTGAAGGACCCGCCCCCCCCGCCTCCATTGCTGAAGAACCCGCCGCCGCCCCCGCCGCCAGTGGTGCTGCCGCTACCCCCGCCGCCAGTGCCAGGTGGATTGATATATCCGTCACCCCCGGCCCCGCCGCCGCCTCCGGCCACCAGCAAAGGTGTTGCTTTTTCATAGGAGGTTCCCAGAGCCACGAAGCTGCCTCCCCCGCCGCTTATGCCGGTGCCGATAGAACTGCTGCTGCCGACCCCGCCAATCAAAATCTGGAGAACGTCGCCACTGACCAAAGAAAAATCTCCGCCGATTTCAGCTCCGAGGCCGGGGACGCTGCCAATGCTGACGCCCCCCGAGGCCCCGTAGGCGGTGATGTCGTAGATTCCCGTGGTTGGCACATCATAGGTCACAATGGATCCCGAGTAATTGAAATCCATCATCGTGGCTTGCGCTTCGCCGTTGACAGCCAGAAGCATGACCATCGGGAGTAACGCGCTCAACAGTGTGCTTTTCAGATTCCATCTTTTCATCTGGGAGATCCTCATCTTTGGATTTTTACTTAGTTCACACAGAAAAACGCGGTTCTTGAGAATTGCCCCTATAAAATCGGGGGTCAGGTGTCAGGGCGAGGTTGCGGACGGACGAGCCCAGAAGTGCGGCTTCCGGAGGCGTCGGGTGTGGAAAAACCTTCTTCGCGACCCAGGCGGCGATCTCCTTCCGCACCTCCGGCTTTCCATTGGCCTTGGTCACCCGGACCTTGAACCGCATGGGCGCGGAGAAGAAGTCGGTTCTTGAGAGCCCCGACCCCGTTCCCGAAGGGGGAGCGGACGGGGGCTTCGAGCACCCACCGACCCCCGAGCCCAAGGCTCCCGTCGAGTTGCAGGGCGTCCCGGGAGAATTCGCCCAGAGGGGGTCCGCTACCCCAAGAACCAGGGTGCACACGGCAATCGCCGTCCTGGTTCGGACGGATCCCCTTCTCACAAGAAAGAAAAACATCAGTTTTTGCCGTCGGGATGTCATAGAGATCTCTACTCCTCGTGTTTTCCCAGGGAAGAAATTGGTCCATCGGACAATGTTCGTTGCCCATTGGACCAAATCCGTTTTTCTGAAATTGTCCTGATTTATTGGCAAACTGCGGAGGCCCTGACCTTATAGATTTGTATGAGTCCCAAAAAGTCCCTCGTGCTGAGCTGTGTCTGAACATCCGTCAGTTTCCCGCTTGAACATTTTGAGAGGAGTTCCTGATTGGCCTTCTGTGTGAGATCTTTTGGCGCTACGAGGTGCAAAATGCCTGGATCTCCGGAAACCGTGACCTTGACAGTCTGCCCTGAAGACGCATTGGAGACCTCCGAAATAGAGCTTGAATTGAGCGACACGCATCCACCAAGAAGCCCGAGACAGAGGATCGAGATTGCCATGCCCGCTTTGAGATTTTTCAAAACAATCTCCTTTGTTTGATTGTCGGTTCCTTCGATCGTACTGAAAAAACATGTTACACGACGTCCGTTTCCTCTCCGTTTCCTCATCAGTGGAACGATTGATTGTCGATGACTTAAGGGCTATACTGCGAAGAGTGCTCATACATCGGCATTTCTCCGGCGCCTCCACCGTGGAAGTGTCCAAGACCTCTTCCTTACTTGAGGTGCAATCCGGTGGTCTTCCTCAGGATCCTCGGTCCACCCGTTCTTTCCCGGGACGATGAGGTGGTTCTCACCCTCAAGAAGTCTCTCGCCCTTATCTCCTATCTCGCCACGGAGAGAGGGAGCATTCACGAACGCGCCCATCTCTCCAGCCTTCTGTGGCCAACTCTCCCCAAGCCCCGGGCCGACGGAAGACTTCGGAAGACGATTCACTCCCTTCGAAAGACCCTGGACCTGCCCGGCGCTCCCCTTTTCTCCGCAAACCGGACCCATGTCGGGCTCGATCCGGACTTTCCCCTCGAGCTCGATCTCTCCGGACTCCTTGATCCTCCCGCCTCCTGTCCCTTCTTTCACGACCCCGGAGAGTGCCCCTCCTGCGAATCCCGGATGCGAACGCTCCTCCAGGGCATCCGGGGGCCCTTTCTCGATGGCTTTTCCCTCCCCGACTGCGAGGACTTCGAGAACTGGAAAATCGGGACGGGAGAAATGGTCCTGGCCAGGGTCCGCAACATGATCAGCCGTCTTCTCCGTCTCTACGAAAAAAACGAAAAGACCGGCGAGGCCATCGAGGTCCTCGATGGGGCTCTCCGTCTGGACCCCCTCGACGAGTCCTGCCACGGACGCAAGATGCTTCTCCTCGCCGAAGGCGGGGACGGCTTGGCCGCCCTAAGCCAGTTCGAGTTTTGCCGGAAGGTTCTCAAGGAACGTCTGGGGATCGAGCCAGATCCCGAAACCCGGGCTATCGCAGAGAAGATCCGGAGCCAATCCTTGGAGACTGGGACCCCGGACTCCCGAAAAAGAGCCCCGCTCTTTCCCGGGTCTCATCTGCCGGCCGAGTTCCGGCTCGCCGCATCGCTCGATGTCGAACTCGCGGACAAAGACCCGGACCGGGATGAGGACCTCCTCAAGGAGGAGCTCGCTTTTCTCTCCCGGGCCGTCACGAAGGCCTTGGAGAAGGGAGCGGTCCTCGGACGCAAGGACAGCCGCTCCCTTCTCTTCTGGTTCGGGCTTTCCGGCCCAGCCGAGGGGGCGGCGATTCAGGCCGCCCGGACGGCGCTCGCCCTCTGCCACCTGGCGCAGGAGTTCGGGGCCGAGCGCGGGATCCGGATCTCCTGCGTGGCAGGGATCCATTCCGGGAGAATTTTGAAAGATGCCTCCCAGGAAGGCCCCGACCCCTCCGGAGCCGTTTCCCGCTTTTCCCGGGCACTCTCCCTCGCGGCCATGCCCGGGGAGATCCTCCTCTCCTCTCCCGCCTCGCGTCTCATCAAAAACCTGTTCGTCCTGGGAGAGCCCCTGGAGGTCCGCATCCTGGGACAGAACACACTGGCCTACCCTCTCGTTTCTGAATGCCGGAGAGAAGCTTTGGATGAGAGCCCGCCCCTGCTTGTCGGCCGGGAGGAGGAGATGGCGGCCCTCGAGCGGCTCTGGGCTTCGAGCCAGGGAGGAGTGGTCGTTCTGGAGGGGGAGGCCGGCATCGGAAAAAGCGCCCTCGTCCGGGCCTTCGCCGGATCTCCCGGTCCCCGCAGGGCGCTCCAAAGAACGATCGAATGCTTCCCCCAGCTCACAAACAGCCCGTTCGCCCCCGTCGTGGGCATTGTCAGGGGGGCGGCGGGCATCCCAGAAGAGATGGACTCCGGAGCGGCCTATTCCCGTCTCGAGAACTATGTCCTGTCAATCTCCCTCCCGGAGGAGGCCGCCTCCGTCGCCCTCCTCGGACGACTCTTGTCCCTTCCTCCCCACCCGGACTTTCCCCTTCCGGCCCTTCCGGCCGCCTCTTTTCTGGAGGAGACGACGAATCTTCTCCTGAGCATTCTCCGGACCCGCTCCGGAGAAGGGTCTCTCTTTTTCGTCATCGAGGATTTGCACTGGAGCGATGCCTCCACGGGGGAACTCCTTCGCCGCATCCTCTCCGACCCGACCTTCACCCGGCGGGTTTTCTTTCTCCTCACGACCCGCACCGGAGAGGACCCTTCCTGGCTCTCCGCGCTCCCCGAGCGACATACCCTCCGTCTTTCCCCTCTGGGACGGGAGGAGAGCCGCGCCCTCGTCCGGACCCTCGGGGCCTGCTCCCCCCTTTCCGAGGATGAGGTCGCCCTCATTCTCGAGACCGCAGACGGGGTTCCCCTTTTCCTTGAGGAGCTGACCCGGGAGAGGATCGAGTCCGCCACGCTCCCCGCCGCCTCCGCCTGCACTCCGTTTCCCTCGACCCTCTCCGAGATCCTCGCCTCCCGCCTCGACCGGCTTGGAGAGGCACGACCCCTTCTCCAGCGAGCCTCGGTCTGGGGGCGGACCGTCCCCCTGGAATTGCTGCGGGCCCTCTCCCCCGAACCTCCCGCCCTCTTCGAGGCCCTTCTCGGGCGGGCCAAAGCCTCGGGTCTGGCGGCGCGCACCTTCGACGACCTGGGGGAAAACCTCGCCTTCCGCCACGCCCTGATCGCCTCCGCCGCCTACGAGAGCCTCCCTAAAACGGACCGGAAGGCGCTCCACCGGCAGATCGCGGAGATCCTTCCCGAGCGCTTCCCCGAACGGGCGCACGCTTCGCCCGAGATCGTCGCCCGCCACTTCGAGTCGGCGGGCGAAATTCTCCCGGCCCTTCAGTGGTACGAGACGTCGGTCGAGACCGCTTTGGCGAACGGCTTCCTTCCGGAGGCGGCCAAGCTGGCACAAAAGGCGCTGGACCTCCTCCCTCTCTCCCCCGACTCTCCGGAGAGGCGGTCCCGGGAGATCCGGCTTCTCGTCACCCTGGGATCCCTTCTCGTCGACCTGGAGGGGCACAGAAGCCCCGCGGCGGAAAAAGCGATTCGGAGGGCCTGCGACCTCGCCGAACGGGAAGAGTCGATCGGCGAAGAGACCTTCTATGCCTTCTACAACATGTTGGCCCCCGACTTCGGGAAGACGGATATCCGGGCGTTGCGGAAAAAGGTCGATTCCCTTCTCGCCATCGCCGAGGCAAGCGCCCGGACGGACTTCCGTCTGGCCGCCCTCTACTCCGACGGAAGAACCTCCTTCTGGGAGGGGCGCTTTCAAGAGGCCCTCTCCTCCCTCGACCGGGCGATCGTCCTCTCCTCCTCGGTCGCCCTCGGACCGGACAGCCCCCTGTCGCTCGTGGAGCTCCAGAGCTACCGGCTCTGGAATCTCTGGTTCCTGGGGCACCCCCGCTCCGCCCGACATCTCGCAGAACGTCTCGAAGAAGAAGGCAAGATGTCGAAAGACAGAAAACAGGGATTTTTTCTAGCCTTCGCCATGGCCCTGTACCGTCATCTCAGACTTGACGACGAGGTCCTCCGGATCGCCGATGCTCTCGCGCAGCTTATCGAGAAGATGCACTTTCTGAGGTGGGCCGCACCGGAGAGGGGGTTCCGGGGATGGGCCGAGGTCCGCAAGGGAAATGCGAAGGGCATCTCGCTTGTCCTTGAGGGGCTGGCCCTCTCCCGGAAGTTCCACCGCATCGCCGAGAACAATTTCCTCCCGACTCTTGCGGAGTCCTGGCTTCTTATGGGAGAGCCTAAAAAGGCGGCGGGAGTTGCTTTCTCGGGGCTTCGATTTTCCGAAAAGTCGGGGACGCACTTCTACGACGCCGAACTCTGGCGTCTTCTGGGGGAGGCCCGCCGGCTCGAAGGCGACTCGGGGGCGGGGGAGGAATGCTTCGGGAGGGCTCTCTCGGTCGCCCGGAGCCAGGGGGCCCGGGCCCTCGAGCTTCGCGCCCTCACGAGCCTTCTGGGACTGTGCCTTGAGACCGGCGGGACGGGAGGGGACCGGACGGAGGAACTGTCCGCCCTGATACGCCTCCTGGACGACCCGGAGGCCGACCCCGAGCTTCCCGATATCCGGGAGGCGAGACGGGTCTGCGAGGCGCTGTCGTCAACTCGGGGGGGAATCCGGCCCAGAGGGTGAGGAATCCCGCATTCCGAAACCCCTGTCGAAGGCTTTCAAGAAAGGCGACCCGGGAGCTGGGGACAGGCGTCCTTACGCGACGCGCCCTCGACCCCGCCCGCCTGGACGGGCGCATCGCCCGAGCCCGGATGGTCGAGTCGTCTTTCATGACCCTGGCGCTAAGGGCGTCGATCTTTTGGACCGGCTCGAGCACCCGCCTCTCCGACCCGTCTTTTCGACCTCCCGCCGAAAAACCATGAGGACAATCGTCTGTCGAGTGTATTACCCGGATAACGCAGGAAACGCGTCATACAAGAGGGAAGGAACATCCCTTATTTTCGGGTTTCGCGCCTCTCGAAAATTGTCCGGCGTCCGTTTTTTGAAATATAAAAACGAAGGTTTTCTGTACGCAGCCTGGCCGATCTTCCAACCCCGCACAAACAGCCTGTTTTTCGTAAGGAAATATCGTATAGTTATCAACGTATAGGAGAGGACCGTTTCATGCACATTGGTTATGCCAGAGTGTCCACCCAGGACCAGAACCCGGAGCTTCAGCTCGATGCGCTGGCCAAGGCCGGCTGTGAGCAGGTCTTTCAGGAGAAGATTTCCGGCAAGGACAGGGACCGTCCTGAACTCGAGACGTGTCTCAAAGTCCTGCGGAAGGGGGATACGCTGGTTGTCTGGCGCCTGGATCGCCTTGGACGCTCTCTCAAGGATCTGGTGGAAATCGTCCATGCCCTGGAAGAACGAGGCATCGGATTCCAGTCCCTGACCGAGAAAATCGACACCACCCATGCCGGGGGAAAACTCGTCTTTCATGTGTTTGCGGCGCTCGCCGAATTCGAGCGAAACCTGATCAGGGAACGGACTCTCGCGGGTCTTGCGGCGGCCCGTGCCCGAGGTCGCAAGGGAGGCCGGAAGCCCAAACTGAGCGCGTCCGACGTGCGGAAGGCGGCGGCCATGCTGCACGATCCTTTCATGACCAAGACCGAGGTCGCCAGGCATTTTGGTGTGAGCCGGGTGACCTTGAATCTGGCACTCGAGAGGGAAGGGCATCCCCAAAACCCTGCCGCACCAAAGGGAGGCCCTATCGCATGAGCGAAACCCTGCTCAATATTTATTCTTGTTTGGGAGGAAGGGTTGTTAAGGCCAAAAGGAATAAAACAAGCTGAGATGGTTCCAGCCTTGGCGCTTGAAAATTGTTTGGCCAAGTCTCGTCAATTCTTTGGTCGCGTTGTCAAGTGGAGAGCTGAGCTAACCCCTCTAGGTTTGGGTTTTTTTCGTGAATCGGGTCAAACCCGTTGTAATAATAGGCGAGCCGCACTTTGGTCACATTGAGGGCTCCCCTGGTGGAC
>JAKBXW010000010.1 GCA_021840555.1 Nitrospirota bacterium | reverse complement strand
GGCGAGGTAGGGACTCGGTCTCCCTTCTCCGAGTTTGTGTTTCTCAATATAGTGCCGATACCATATATCGGCTTCATCACCTCGTCCCAGACCTACAAGGCAGGCATAGACTTCCCCGCGAAACCTTGGATGGAGCGGGGACGGTGGATATTTTTTGCGGAAAGAATCAATTATTTTGAGAGCTTCAGAGAATTCTTCCCTGGAAATATATTCCCTGACGAGCTCTCGCCAGAACAAATGATTTTCGGGATATCTCAAGAGGCCTTCGTACAGGATATTCCTTTCCCGGTTTAAGTTCCCCTCCTCTTTCGCGTTCCTTGCCATTTCCAAAAACAACCCTGACGAAGCCCGCCGAAACCGGATTGCCGATATCCCAATCCTATAAGCCATTTCAGGTTTGCCAGCGCTCATTTCGAGGCGGTACAATGTTGCATAGAATCCTGTGGATTGCGGAATTCCTGTTCCGTTTCTGAAAATGGCCTCCCCGCGACGGAGGGCCAAATCAATTTTTCCTTCGGCCACAAGTTTTTTTAATTCTTGCTGGGCTCCTTCGGGACCAGAAATGCCCGCTCGACTGGATCGGGCCTTGATACGGTCCATCATGCGCGAGATATCCCGATCGACGAGCTTTTCATAGGAAGATCCTTTCCCTTCCATGGAAAATGTGATGGGAACCGCCATCTCTGGGAAAAATGGATTCACCGACCATCGGGTTATGGTCAGGATACCTTTCGAGTGGTCCTTTGAGTTCTCCATTCGGATTGTGGCGGAAAGAATAAACTCATAATGAAGCTTGCGGGCCGCGTCTGCATAGCAAGGAAGGGATCGGCAAACCGCCGAGACCTGCTCCCCTTCCAATTTGCGGAGTCTGGCCTCCAGGCGTTGTCCATAAAGGACTGTTCCTCCTTCTCCCCGAGAATTGAAGACGTCCCCGAGATAGAGCATGAGGGATGAGGGATCGGAAACAAGAGAATCGGGATTTTCCAATGGCGCCAGCAGTCCCTTCTGGGAGCGGAAGTTCTGTGGTCCACCGGAATGGGCGCATCCGGAGAAGATGGAAAGAAAAACGAGGACGATCGGAACCAGGGCCCCTGAAATGGGCCGATTGATGAAAGTTTTCACGTTAATCTAACAGGAAGGATTGTACTGTTGAAACCAAAGATCAATTATACCCTCGTCCTGATCATAGCGATCCTCGTTATTATTTTCGTATCCATCGGAAACAGGATTGCCACGAGCCTTTTTTATCTCAAGGGATTCCACCTCGTCGATACAAACTATGAGGTTCTTCCTCCGGCGCAAACAATAAACGGAATCACATTCACCCTTGCCTACATTCCAAAGGGATCCCCGTACTATAATTCTCTTTTGAATGCGGAGTTCAACGCCTTTCTTGTAACGATCAAAAATAGCGGAACCGGATATCTCGATTTCGATCCGATGAACTTTTTCCTCGAAAGGGGGCCAAAACAAATTGAACGGGCTCTCAGCGTGGATGAGGCCCAGGATGCCGTCTCAAACGGATTCCTGGGAGCTGCCAAGCCGATCCGGATAGCCCGCAAACTGATCCGAATGACCTATTTACCGTCAGCAAGGCTTTTTCCAGGATATGAACGCAAGGGAATCTTGCTTTTTCCAAGGTTCGTGGAAAGCCCTCAATCCTTTGTAGTTAAATTTGCCCACATGAATCTGAACACCCAGCCTTTTGCGGACATCCGATTTACCCTTCAGCGCCCCTCTTCTCCATCCAAGGGAAAATCGTCAAAACCATGACACCTCTCCCGAATTGGGTTAGGCAGAGAGTGATCCGCGATTGTTGTCGGATTCCCCCAAATCCTTTTTCTTGTCTCCCCAGATGAGGGTCGGTGCCTCACGCTCATTGATCGTAGCCTCCGAGATGATGACTTCCGATAAATTCTGGAGAGACGGAATCTCGTACATCAGATCAAGCATGACCTCCTCAAGGATCGCGCGAAGGCCACGTGCACCCGTTTTTTGGGTAAATGCCTTATGAGCGACGGCCTTGAGAGCCCCCTCGGTAAATCGCAATTTGACTTTTTCAATGGCAAAAAGTTTTTCAAACTGTTTTACAAGGGCGTTTTTCGGCTCCGTCAGAATCTGAAGGAAGGCCGATTCGTCGAGATCCTCCAGAATCGCCATCACCGGGAAGCGGCCGATGAACTCGGGAATAATTCCATACTTCAGAAGATCGTCCGGACGGGCTTCCATCAAAAGCTTTCCTGACAGGGTCCGGTCCTGGGCGGGTGATGTTTCGGCACCAAAACCCATCGTCTTTCTGGCAAGCCGCTGCGAAATGATTGAGTCGAGACCGACAAAGGCTCCACCGCAGATAAACAGGATATTCGTCGTGTCGACCTGGATGAATTCCTGGTGAGGATGCTTGCGCCCACCCTGGGGAGGAACATTCGCCACTGTTCCCTCCACAAGCTTGAGAAGGGCCTGCTGCACTCCTTCACCCGAGACATCTCTTGTAATGGAAGGATTCTCGGATTTGCGGCTAATCTTGTCGATCTCATCGATATAGATGATCCCCCACTCGGCCTTCTCGACATCGTAGTCGGCCGCTTGAAGCAGCTTCAGGATAATATTTTCGACATCCTCTCCCACATATCCCGCCTCAGTAAGAGTCGTGGCATCGGCAATCGCGAACGGGACATCGAGAATGCGGGCCAGGGTCTGGGCGAGAAGGGTCTTTCCGGTTCCCGTCGGCCCCAGCATGATGATGTTTCCCTTCTGAAGCTCGACATCTTCCGCTATCTTGTTGGCTCGGGCCCGCTTGTAATGATTGTAAACAGCGACAGAAAGGATTTTCTTGGCCCTGTTTTGACCGATAATATACTGATCGAGAGCCTTCTTTATTTCGGCCGGCTTCATGAGATTGGGCGCGGATGATTTTTCCTGCTCCTCCTCCCACGACTCCGAAATAATCGCAGAGCACTGCTCGATGCATTCATCGCAGATATAGACACCCGGCCCGGAAATCAGACGCCTCACATCCTCGCGGCTCTTTCCACAGAAGGAGCATGCGACCCCGCCGTCTCCACCATTGTTTTTATCCTTGCGATCCTTTGCTGCCATAGCATCCTCACTAACTTAAGATTCCTGATTAAACTGCCCCTGCCTTCTGATCCGGACGATGGGTGGAGATGACGGAATCGATCAGACCATAATCCTTAGCCTCCTGGGACGACATGAAATAGTCACGGTCCGTATCGATGGCAATTTTCTCGATAGGCTGCCCACAGTGGTCGGCAAGCATTCTGTTGAGATCCGCCTTGAGCTTCAGTATCTCCCTTGCATGAATCTCGATATCTGTGGCTTGCCCCTGGAATCCTCCCATCGGTTGATGAATCATGATACGGGCATTGGGGAGAGCGAACCTCTTTCCCTTCGTCCCTGCCGAAAGAAGAAAAGCTCCCATGCTGGCCGCCTGCCCGATGCAGATGGTTGAGACATCCGGCTTGATAAATTTAATCGTATCATAGATTGCAAGACCCGCTGTTACTATCCCCCCGGGAGAATTGATGTAAAGATTTATATCCTTTGAAGAATCTTCAGATTCAAGAAAAAGCATCTGAGCAATTACCAGATTCGCCACATTATCATCGATGGCCGTTCCAAGAATGATGATCCTGTCCTTGAGAAGGCGGGAATAGATATCGTAAGCCCTCTCCCCTCTGTTCGTCTGTTCTACAACCATCGGTATCAGCATGAGTTATCTTCCCTCTTTTCTTTATGATCGGAATCCGGGGTCAAATACATCCATGGACATTTTTATATCGATCATTTCAATGTTGGTGATCGTGATGATGGTCATGACCTTCGTGATCGTGATGTGAATGGGCTGAATGGTCATGGGGTTCTGGGCGAACTCCGAACGCATTCCATCCAAGCTTCGCAAGAACTCCTTCGGAGCCAAAGAATTCGTCCCATCCGGAAAATGTCGACTGTTTAAGAACGATCTCCTCCGTCAGTCTTCTGCGGGCGGAAAGGAAGGCCTGTTCGACAAACTCCCTTCGCTTGACTTCGTCATTCCCTGGATTTCCGCTCTGGCGAACAAGCGCCAGGTATTCCTGTTCGACACGACCCATGTCCGGCTGAACATCCAGCTTCTTTGAAAGGGCGTCGAGAATGAACCACCAGAGGGTATCCCGGCGAACCTGCTCCTTGTCGATATCGCTCGCGGCCATGCCAGCCGAAACCATGCGCTCCACCTCAAGGTCGATCCTGCGCTCCGGAACGGCGATCGTGTTGCGTGAAAGCACCTCAAGCACCAGCTCCTCAAGTTTTCTTGTCAGCACTTGCGAAACCTTTCTCTCGAGGATCCTCTTCTCGACCACTTCCTCGATCGATTCCTTTGAGGCATGATTTTCCTTCCCCGCTGTCAAGGCCTTGAGAAGCTCCTCCGGGGTGGCCGGTTCGATTCGCTTGAGGCTCTCGATTTTGATCTGGGCATCAAGTATTTCGACCCGGGCCTTCTCCCCTTTTTTCGCACCGGGGATATTGAAAGGAAGCCGCTCGGAAAAGGCTTCTCCAACCTTGCGGCCGATCAGCGAACGGGTCAGCGCTTCGGGATGGGAGGGATCCCCCACATTGATTGTCTGCCTGTTCTCATATGGGAGTCCCGTATCCGGATGGGTAAAAGAGAAGGAAAACGACACCAGATCTCCTTCTTCGATCGGGGAATCCTCCGGAACGTCCTTCCGAAACTGGGTTCCGGCCCGCCTTGACAGGGACGCGATCTCCTCCTGGATCTCCTCTCTGGTCACTGTGGGCACCGATTCAGGGGACAGGGAAATTCCCTCACATATGAACTCCTCCGGAAGTGCGAAGCATTCAAGAGTGCCCGAAACAGTAATTCCGGACTTTTCATGCTCTCCGGAAACGGAGAATGGTTCCGGATCAAGGAAGACGACAGTTCCCGATTCATAATTGACCAGGGCATCTATCGCGGCCTGACGCAGAGAATCCGTGACCGATTCATGAATCGACGCCAGAAAGGGCGGCCGGGATCGCACATAGGACGCAGGGACATGCCCCACCCTGTAGCCGGGAACCTTCAACGTCTTGACCGTAGAGCGAATTTCGTTTTCGACCTTCGACTTCACATCCGCGTCGGAGAAGACAACCCGAAATTTCCGTTGCGCTCCCTCAAGGGGCTCTATCTGGACATCCATCAGCAGTTTTTCCTTCCTGACAAAAAAGATTTAGGAGAAAGTCACACACCAGTCCCGACGCGGCAGACCACGGCCTGCCCGATCCACATTCTATTTATTGTAATGGATTGTCGTTCCCAAAAAAAGAGCGGCAGACCACCTGCCACTTCGTTCCGGTCGAGAAAGACCGGGAAGAGCCTTTGTGCTTCCTTCAACGCAAAAAGAACCCCAAGATTGACTTCTTTTCCCGATTTCATGGCCTGAACAATATTGACCTCGTGGCTCCAAGTGGATAAAGTTATCCCGCTCGAAAAAATGTTCTCGTCGATCAACGCAAGATCCGGGTGGAGATCAGAGTGTCGGATAACGATATAGAAACACTTATCGTAGGGGGAGGAATCGCGGGACTCGCCTGCGCGGTCCACCTCAAGGAAAACGGCCGGTCCATCCGCCTGGTGGAAAGAAACGACCACCTTGGTGGCGTCATAAGAACACTCTGTGAAGACGGCTACCGGATCGAAACGGGTCCCAACAGCCTATTTTTGCGCTCCGAAGACCCATTGCTCGACTACATCAAAAAGCTCGGCCTTGAAAAAGAGAGCGTTCAAGCCGGTCTGACAGGAAAGCGGAGGTTCATTCTCAAGGGCGGAAAGCCTGTCCCTCTTCCTGCATCGATCCTGGAGGGTATCACGACACCGGTCCTCTCCCTCCGGGGAAAACTCAGGGTTCTCAAAGAGCCATTCGTCCCCTCCTATGAACCGGATGATCCCGCAGATCCCCCCGAAGAGACAGTCGCTCAGTTCGTGGAACGGCGATTCGGACCGGAGTTTCTCGACTGGATCATCGATCCTTTCGTGAAGGGCGTCTATGCGTCCAGCCCCGAGATTCTTTCCATGGGAGACACCTTTCCAAAGCTGACTGACATGGAAGACCGGTATGGATCGATTATCAGGGGAGCACTGGCGATGCAGTGGGCTCCCAAGCCTTCGCCCGCACCCTTGACCCGATCGATCTTTTCCTTTTCGGAGGGGATGGGCCGCCTTCCGAAAGCCTTCGGAGATTTTCTGGGCACCGATGCGGGAACAAATGCCGACGTCATCGGGTGTACGCGAACTCCAAACGGATTCCGAACAGCCCTTCTTTTTGAAGACGAAACCTACTATCTCCATTCGCGCCATGTCGTTCTTGCAGGAAGCGCAACCCAGGCTTCGGAGCTTCTGCAGGAGATCAGCCCCGAGGCCGGCGGACCGTTGTCGGAAATTCCCTATGCCCCGATAGCGGTCGTCTCCATGGGATTCGCCCGAAAAAACGTCTCCCATCCTCTGGATGGGTTCGGATTGCTTGTCCCGACAAAGGAGCGAAGAAAAATCCTGGGTATACTCTTTTCTTCCTCACTCTTTCCCGGAAGGGCCCCGGAGAACCAGGTTCTCCTGACGGTATTCGCTGGTGGAATGCCGAATCCGAAACTGGCCTTCACCTTCGATGAAGAGCTGATCGACATCGTCGGAAGAGAAGTGGAGTCGATTTTGGGGACCAAGGGAAAACCGGACTTTCTCCGCATTCAGCGGTGGGAGGGAGCGATTCCGCAGTACACCCTCGGACATCGGAGTCGGATTGAAAGGATCATGGATGCGCTCCCGGAAGGTATCCATCTGGCAGGATCCTATTTATCGGGAGTCTCAGTCTCCCAAAGCTTCACATCGGGAATCGATGCCGCAAAAAAAATTCTCTCCTTTGCGCCACGGGACTGAACCCGATATTACTCCGGGATACCGGAGACCCTGTGAAACTGGCCGGACTCAAGGCAAAAAGCCGACAAAATCCCGGTCCGGTAAGCTCCCGTATCGACCATGGCGATCCCGTCCTTCCTAAAACCGGCCTTTCGGACGATGGTATGACCGGAAACAACAAGTCGACCATCCCAGGACGGGTAAAGATTTGGTGGCCGGAGTTCCAGACATTCATGGCCACCCGCGTCTCCGGCCATCCTCGTTTCGCAAAGATCGAGATCTCCGAGACTTGTTCCGGATACAGGCGGAAGGCTTCCATGGACGACAATGGCATTTTCGTCCGACCATGCCAGGGGCCAGGAGGAAATCCACTCCTCCATCGTTCTGGCGTAATTTTCCCCCATTTTGGCAAAGAAGGCGAGAGTGGTCTCTCCACCGAAAGCGGGAGATGTGTACCAGGAGAGACATTCACCGGAGCGGAAACGGAGAAAGGACTCCTCATGGTTGCCTTTCACGGACTGAAACCAGCCAGCTCCTGCCGCCTCATACAGAAAATTAAGAAGGTCGCCCACCCGGGAACCCCGGTCGAGAACATCCCCCACCGCAATCAGGCGATCCCGTTTCTTATCGAATGAAACCTTGTCCAGAAGTGCAATCAGCAGGGAAATCTGTCCATGCAGATCACCTACGACATAGGTCGACATCCGGATTTCTCTTCCGCGGTCAGCCGGCGGGAAGAAGGCTCGAAATGGAACGAATGGTGTTCCTGATCGAAGAAGTGGCGTCCCCCACCGCAGAAGGTTCGAAACCACAATGGACCATGCAATCCCGGCATTTTTCATGGCCCGAAGAGGGACCGTACTTGCTCCAGTCCGTCCCCTCAATGAGTTCTTTGTAGGAGGATGCGTACCCTTCATTCAACAGATAGCAGGGACGCTGCCATCCGAGAACTGAAAAATTAGGACTCCCCCATGGAGTACAGTCATAGTCCCTCTGTCCCTCAAGAAAATCCAGATAAAAGGGACTGTGGTTGAAGTTCCACCCTTTGCCTGCTCGATCGGCAAGTATCATTCTGAAAAGATTCCGGGTCCGGTCTTTCTTGAGAAAATGCTCCTGGTCGGGAGCCCAGTCATAGGAGTAACCGGGGGAAATCATCATCCCGTTAACTCCCAGCTCTTTCACGAAGTCAAAAAACTTTCGGATCTCTGCCGGGTCTTCTCCTTCGAATACCGTCGTGTTCGTGGTCACGCGGAAACCCCGAACCGTCGCAGCGCGAATTGCCCGCACGGCGGTATCGAAAACCCCATCCCGGCATACGAGGCGATCGTGCATTTCCCGAAGACCGTCGAGATGAATGCTGAAGGTCAGGTAAGGTGAGGGAGAAAAGCGGTCCATGTATTTTTCGAGAAGAATTCCGTTCGAGCACAAGTAGACGAACTTCTTGCGCCTGATCATTCCCTCGACAATTTCGGCAATCTCGGGATGAATGAGCGGCTCTCCTCCGGCGATCGTGACCACCGGGGCGCCACACTCCTCGACGGCCTGGAAACACTCTGCGGGCGAAAGCCTTTTGCGGAGGATTTCCTCAGGATACTGGATCTTTCCGCATCCGGCACACTCAAGATTGCATCTGAAGAGGGGCTCGAGCATCAGAACAAGGGGGAATTTGTCTTCCTTTTTCCATTTTTTCTGCATCACATATGCCCCGACTTTCAGGGCTTGCTGAAGAGGGATCGCCATGGGAGTGGTGCCTTTCATTCAGATGGGAGCACGGCATAGTTCCATATGGTTGCGAACGGGGCGGAGAGAGATGACAATATTGCCGCAACATTTTATGATCATAAAGACCCGATTCAGTTTCTGTCAAGAAAATCGGCCTCAAGTCACATCTGCTTCATCGAACTGACCCAGGATCCCCGGAGACGGGAGAAAGGAAGCGCCGTGGCAAACCCTTCCCCCATCGATCCCCAGAACATCGCCGTTCATCGTCCTTTGATCCTTGCCGGCGATATTGGCGGGACCAAAACGCTTCTCGCTCTCTTTTACGCACCCGCCGACATCAAAAATGCTCATGAGACTCCGGCCGCTTTCAAGAAGGAATACCCTTCCCGCAACTTCGAATCCCTGGAAAAGGTCCTGGAGACCTTTCTCCAGGAGGCCCGATCCGGCTATTCCAAAAGCTTCCTGATCGCAGGGGCGGCCTTTGGTATCGCCGGACCCGTCGTGAAGGGCCGATGCCAGACGACAAACCTCCCGTGGGTCGTCGAAACGGACGCGCTGGGGCGCCTTCTCAGGCTATCCGACAAGGATGTCGTGCTGGTCAACGATCTTGTCGCAACGGCATGGGGAACAACCTGTCTCGATCCAAAAGAAACATTTGCCCTCAACGCCGGTCAGCCGGACCACCGGGGGACCCGGGTCGTCGTTGCTCCCGGAACCGGGCTCGGAGAGTCGATCCTTGTTCCCGGAGAAAAAGGCCCTGTCGTCATTCCGACGGAAGGAGGACATTCGGACTGGGCCCCAGTATCACCATCCGACATTCCATTACTCACCTATCTTTGGTCCCGTTTCGGCCACGCCAGTGTCGAACGCGTGGTTTCCGGACAGGGAATCGCCAACCTCTATCATTTTCATACCCAGGGTCAGCCGGCGGAGGCCCTCCCCCTGGACCCCTCCCTGCATGAGGAAGAAATTCCAGCGGCCGTCACCCACGCCGCAATCTCGCGACATGATCCTCTCTGCACCATGATTCTTGAAAATTTTTGCCGGTTCCTGGGACAGGAGGCCGGAAACTTTGCCCTCAAGTCGCTTGCCACCGGGGGCGTCTACCTGGCCGGGGGAATTCCCGGAAAGATCCAGTCATACCTTATACGCTCTTCCTTCATGGAGAATTTCGTGAACAAGGGGAGATACCGGAAGATCCTTTCAGAGATACCCGTCCATATCGTCGACAACCCAGAAATCGGTCTCATGGGAGCCTGGCAACTGGCCGTGCAAAGATTTCTGGACAAAACAAGCCAAGGAGAGACACGATGACCCGACTCACGGATCTTGAAGAAGGCCCCACGCCGCCTGTCGTTTTCGTCTATCCCTCCCTTTCCGAGTGGGCCGAGAAGGGCTCGGAGACCTTTCTGCAAAGGATCTCCGGACTTCTCGAAAAGAAGCGCATCGTGTCGGTCGGTCTGTCGGGCGGCAGCACTCCGATTCCTTTATTCAGGGCGCTTGGAAGAAAAATCGCCTCCTGGACCGGGGAAGCAAGGTCCAGGATCCACTGGTTTTTCTCCGACGAACGATGCGTCCCGCCGGAAAGCGATCAAAGCAACTACAGAATGGCCCGTGAAAATCTTTTCCTTCCCGGCTTGATTCCTGAAAAAACCATCTTCAGGATCCATGGAGAATCCCCACACCACGACCGGGAAGCCCTGCGGTATGAAAAACTTCTTTCGGAGAATCTGGGAAATCCCCTTCCCCATCCTCCGGCGCTCGACATCGCCCTTCTCGGCGTCGGACCCGACGGACATACGGCCAGCCTTTTTCCGGGAAGCTCTCCGGAAGATGACCGCCACCGTTTGGTCATTGCAGTGCCAGAGACTCCCGGCAGAGTCGCCCGCATCACCATGTCATACCGGACTCTGGCCGAAGCCGGAACGCGGATCTTTCTTGTGACAGGCAAGGAAAAACACGACATTCTGGCCAGGGTAATCGATCCTTCAGGCGATCTGCCGACCCAATGGGTCCTGCGGGAAGCGGGAATGAGGATGCATCCCTCCGAGTTCTGGCTCGACCGGGAGGCCTGTCCAGATGGAATCGCCCTTTGGGCCGATGTCAGAAACCTGTAGGAAGGGAATTTCTTCTCTCTTGAGGGTCCGCGGAGATCCTTGCCCCAAGCTGGTCTCATGAAGTAAAATTAAAAGATGTTTTTACCGGTTCCGCTTAAGGATTCGGCAAAGCCAGGAAGACCCGAGGAGTTTTTGTTCATGACCGCATCGCGACAAGGCACTGGGCCGGAGAACGAACCCAAGAAAACGACAAAAGAAAAACCGTCCCTCCAGGAACCCTCTTCCACAAACACCCCCCCCACTGAATACGAAGAACTCTATAGTCCCTCCCGACCGAAAGAGGAGCAGGGGTTCAGCCCCGTCACCATCGCCATCTATATCGTCATCGGGCTTCTGCTTGTGGCAGGAATCGGAGGATCGATCATCGGCTTCAAGACAGGACCTCTGGGAAAACCGCACAAAATCGTCTCTCAGCGCAGCATCAGCACCCGAACCACCTTCAAGAGCATTCAGGGCGAGGGTTGGCGGCTCAACATGTCCATGCTCCTCTCCCCCTCCGTCGCCTACATGAAATACACTCTCGAGGGGAACCCGGTCAAACTCCAGATGCTGGGAGCCCATTACAAGATCGGAAACGGATCAGAGGTCCCACTCAAACTCCCGCCAGCCTACATGATGTTCGAACCCCTGGCTCCAAATGAGGAAACGTCGCGGGCCTTCTGGCTCGGTGGCTCTCCCGTCTACTCCATCACTATCGAGATGCGCATCGACGACGGCCATGAAATCCGCAACGAAACCGTCACCTTCGACTGAAAGATCCTGACGGATTGATTGCGATTTCCAGGGGACGACAAGCCATCAGGGATCTGGACCCGAGAGAGCCCGTTCCAGTCTTTTAAGACCCTCCTCCCGATCGAGTCCGGATATCTCGATCATCTTGACCCGACTTCCCTCTCCCCGAACGATCGACACCGAAGAGACGGAAACCCCAAGAAAGTCCGAAAGGGCCCGGACGACCCCCCTGTTTGCAAGCCCATCCCTGGCCGGTTCGCGAATCCCGAGAATCCACCCCCTCTCTTCCCGCCTGAGACACGTTCTTGCATGGCCAGGCTTGACATTGATTTCGAGTCGGAAAACTTGAAGGGGTATTTTCTGGTTTGCGGATCGATTAGTACCGGATTTCCTTGGATGCTTCATCTGTTCTTCCGCCCATTTCCGAAGCAGTCTGTTCCCATCGGGACACGGCTTCGCCAAATGAAGCCAGTTCTCCCTTCAGGCGGGACACGGTCATTTCTGTCTCAAGCCGGAGGCGGGCTCGGTTTTCTTCCTCAGCCCGGAATCTTTCCCGGGACTGCCGGAGAAGCTCGTCGGACTCCCGTTGAGCCCGTTGGAGGATCTCTTCCGCTTTCAAATGCGCCTCCCTGACGATCTGCTCTCCCTCCTTTTTGGCAAGTCCCTTCCATTCTTCGGCTGTCGCCTGGGCCGCCACAAGTGTCGCAGCGAGCTGCTCCTCACGTTTTTTGATTTCCTCCCGATCCGCCTGCAGTTCCCGGGTTTGCTGGGTGAGGGTTCCGACAGCATCGACAAGCTCCCCCGCCTCGTAGAGGAGCTTCTCGATGAAATCGTCCACCTCGGCCGTGGTGTACCCGCGCAGACTTCTTCCGAATTCTCGGCTTCTGAGGTCATTGAGCGTTGTATGGTCGAGCATGGATTCTCCTTTTCTCCCTTCGATGGGAATTCTTCAGATCCTGGTTCAATAGAAGAAGCGCTCGATCCCCTGAATGATCAGAATCAGGATGAAGGGCGACAGATCGAGGCCACCCATTTTTTCAGGGGGAACAAGCTTTCGGATCGGAACCAGAAACGGCTCGGTAACATAATCCATGAAGCGGATGATGGGATTGTGGGGATCGGGGCGCACCCAGGACAGAAGGGCGCGTATGATGACGATCCATGTGAACAGATTGAGAATTGTCGTAAAGAGTCTGATGGGAGCCTCCCATGATGCAGTCTATGCGTTTCGTGATATCTCCCGGGATCGGACCGCCATGGCCCGAACCGCTTCGATCAAGGCTCCCCGAATGCCGTGGCGCTCCAGGGCGGCCAGCCCTTCGATCGTTGTTCCGGACGGAGATGCGACCTTCGCCTTCAGGAGTTCCGGAAGATGTCCCCTTTCCGTCAGCAGCGCTCCCGTACCAAGAAGAGCCCAGGAGGCCAGCAGGGTTGCCGTCTCCCGGGACAGCCCCTCCCGGACCCCCCCATCGGCCATGGCCTCGGCAACAATTGCCAGAAGACCCGGTCCGGAACCGGCGATGGCGGTGGCCGCGTCAAAGGAGTCTTCCGGAAGCCAGAGTGCCCGCCCCATTCCGGAAAACAGGCTATAGATCATCGTTTGCTCGTAATGGGTCACCTCCGGCGATGCGGCGAGGAGGGTCATGCCCTTGCCGGCGGAGAGGGCCAGATTGGTCATGGATCGCACCCAGCGAAGATTCGGGACCCTGCTCCGAAGGTGTGAAAGCGGGACGCCCGCCATGACGGAGACTGCGAGAACTCCCTCAGGTAGTCGCGACAATGTCTCCGAGATCCCGGACTCGGCCTTCTGGAACACGGCAGGCTTGACGCAGAGAATGACCAGTTCGGGACTCTTTCCCTTCTTCATCAGGACTTGAAGAGAGGGCTCTCCTTCGATTCCCTCCGCTTTCAGGAGTTTGAGAATGTCGGGGCTGGGGTCCACGACCGCAAGGGAGGGCCGGACTGCAGGGCGGCTTCCCGCCAGATGGCGGGCAATGACGCCACCCATCTGACCTCCTCCGACAACCCAGATGGTCTCCGGTGGTTCCCCCTCGGAATATGTCCTTGAAAGGTGTCCTTTTTTTTGATTTTTCCTGCCCGACTTCCGCGTTTCGCTCACACGATTCCTTCCTCGAAAAGAAGGCGGCCGATCCGCACCTCTGTGGCTCCGCAACGGATCCCCTCCTCGAAATCCTCGGACATGCCCATCGAAAGCTCCCCGAGAAAGGGCCAATGCCCCTTGAGGCGGATCCACAATTCCCCCGCTTCCTCAAAAACCTTCCGTGTTTTCTCCCGGGATCCGGAGGGATCGGGGATGGGTCCCATGATCATGAGACCGCGGATCACGAGACCCGGAAGGGATGCGACAGACTCCACTCCTTTTTCCAGCTCCTCGGGAAGGAACCCGGAGCGCCCAGGCTCGCGCAGGAGATTCGACTCCAGCAGCACCTCCTGCTTCACCCCATTGCCCGAAGCCTGTTCCGAAAGAATGCGGGCATGGGAGAGGTTGTCCAGGGAGTCGACCCGGTAGAGCGGTCTATAATGCTTCCGGATGGCTCGTCCCTGAATGGCTCCGATAAAATGCCAGGATATTTTTTCCCCAAGGCTGTCACGGAGGGCGTTCCGCTTGCCTTCCCACTCCTCCCATCGATTCTCGGCGAGATGATGGACCCCGGCCTCGACCAGACTCCGGATCTCCTCGATAGTCCGCATTTTCGTCACGCCGACCAGTCGCGGAAGATCCGCCCGCCCAGCCTCCCGGGAGGCTGCCGCCATCCTTGCTCTGATTTTAGCGAGGTTCGCCGCGATCATCACGCCATGGCCTGATATAGTTCAGCATCGACCGTCCATTCCGGCGGGCCCCCCATCCCCGATGGGAAAAGAAAAGGTCCGCATGACAGCGCGTACAGAGAGAAATCCGTCCTATGTTTTCTGCCGGAACCCCCGCCTCGAGGAGCTGGTGCGTCACGAGTTCCCAAAGGTCAAGTGTCCGTCGCTGCCGCTGGCTATAGGTCGGATTTTTCGAGGCAACGGCTTCCCACACCTCGGCTCCGACAGTGAGACAGCAGGGTCCGATGGCCGGACCGAGAACAACCCGAAATGCTGTAGGCAGCGTCTGCCCCTCATGGGCCATCCGGTAGATTCCCTCCGGGACGATCCGGGCCGCCGCCCCTCTCCATCCCGCATGGAAGGCCCCCACCACTCGACCCGATTCCGTCGCGGCAAGCACCGGCAGGCAGTCAGCGGTGAAGACCCCTACCTCGTCGCTCGTTGCGACAGAGACAAGCCCGTCTCCCTCGAAAGAAAGACCCCGATCCCGACACTCCCCGGAAGAAAGGACCTGCGTACCATGGACCTGTCTGAGAACGAGACAATGGGGACGCGGAGAGCTGGCGACCGTTCCGAACCCATGATCCACACCGATCGAAGTGAGGAGGGAGTGCTGGAGAAAGCCCTTCACTCTCCGCGCTTTCTCCAGATCGCGGGCCGTTCGTTGAGATCCCCCTCTGCCGCATTCTCGATGGGATGCGTCTCCCGCGGAATAGGACGGGACGCCGCCTGTCCCCCCTGTCTCCTCAAAAAGGCGGGGATCTCCTCCTGTCCATCCGCAGGAAGGGGCTCTGCTGAAGGGGATTCGGCCTTTCCGGGGACCCGGTCGGCCGGCTGGTCGAATCCCGTCGCGATCACCGTGATATGGATCTCCTCCATCGGATGGTCCTCGACCACCGTTCCGAAAATAAGGTTGGCCGACCCCTTCTCCGCCTCCTCCTCGATCAGGCGGGAGGCCTCGGTGATTTCGTTTAACGTCATGTCGGATCCACCCCGGAAGTTCACGAGAATGCCCTTTGCCCCGCGAATCGAACTGTCCTCGAGAAGGGGACTGTTGATCGCCGCACGGGCCGCGCTCAGAGCCCTTTCCGGGCCCGATGCGGTTCCGATCCCCATGACGGCCCGTCCCATGTTGGCCATCGTCGTCTTCACATCGGCAAAGTCCAGATTGATGAGTCCCGGCCGGGTGATAATGTCCGAGATCCCCTGAACGCCCTGGCGCAGAACATCGTCCGCTTTCTTGAAGGCATCGATGAGAGGGGTTCCCCTGTCGACCACCGATTCGAGGCGGTCGTTGGGAATCACGATCAGGGTATCGGTGAAACGACGGAGCTCCCGAAGTCCCTCTTCGGCATTCCGGCACCGCTTCGGCCCCTCGAAGCTAAAGGGCGTCGTCACGACAGCGACCGTGAGGATGCCGCTTTCCCGGGCCACCTGAGCGATCACCGGAGCAGCCCCAGTCCCTGTACCGCCACCCATCCCAGCCGTCACGAAAACCATGTCCGACCCGGTGACCGCCCCCCGAATCTTGTCGATGTCCTCAAGAGCGGAGCGCCGGCCAACCTCGGGATTGGCCCCGGCTCCAAGACCGCGGCTGACGGCGCTTCCGATCTGGATCCTGTGGGCGTCGATCCGGTTCAGCGCCTGGAGGTCGGTGTTGACCGCCACAAATTCGACACCTTTCAGGTCGGACATGATCATGGTGTGGATCGCGTTGCAGCCGCCGCCCCCCACCCCGATGACAAGGATGCGGGCCCCGAGAATTCCGGACTGCTTGTAGTCGATCAAGGGCTCTTCGCCCCATTCTGAATCCATTCCCGCTCTCCAGGGAGCCGTTCCCGGCTCCGAACTGATATTGTTCATTTTAAGAGTCTGTCAGATGATTTCCCGAAGCCAGTTCCAGATTCTGATGCCGGACGAGGCCGACGGGTCTTTTCTCGGCTCTTTCGTTTCCGCCACGGGAATCTCTCCCCGGTAGGGAAGTTCCTGGGGTCCCCACTGGTCCCTCGCAAAATAAAGAAGACCAATTGCCGACGCAAACTCCGGAGCGGAGGACTGGTCGACCAGACCCTGGACCCGCTGGCCGGTTTGACCGACGGAAACGGGCATCTCGAATATCTTCTCCGCAAATGGCACTATGTTCGGCATTCTTGCCACGCCTCCGACGAGAACGACTCCCCGGGCGAGGAATGCGTTCTGGCGCATCCGATCGAGATCTCCCTTGACGCGCGTCAGAATTTCCTCGAGCCTTGCTTCGACGACCTCCCGAACCTGGGTCCGGCGAAGCGAACCCTGGGGACCTTCATCAGGAACCGGCGTGGAAGGCCCTCCTTCCTCTTCCGGAGTCTCCTGGGGGGTGGATTGCCCCGGAGCGCTGAAAACCTCTTTCTTGACCCGTTCTGCCTCGGACTGGGAGATTCGCATGACGGCGGCCAGGTCCTTCGTCATGGCTGCCCCTCCAAGAGGAATGATCCGGACGCCGGACAAGGCTCCGTTCTGATAGAGGACCATGCCGGTTGTACCGCCCCCGATGTCGACGACACACACACCGAGCTCCTTGTCGTCCTCGGTCAGAACGGCCCGTGCGCTCGCGAGAGGCTGCAGAACAAGGTCTCCGTCACGAACCGTCAGTCCCGCCCTTTCGACACTTCTTTTGAGATTTGCCAACACCATGTCGGAGCCTCGTATGACATGGACGAGCGCCTCAAGGCGCGCGCCTACCATCCCGACAGGATTCACGATGCCCCCCTGCTCGTCGATCCGGTAGGATTTTGGAATGGTGTGAAGAAGTTCGGACGACTGGCATCCCATCATCGTTCGTGCTTCCTGAAGGATCCTGTCGATATCCGTCGCCAGGACCTCCCGGTCCTTGAGAGCGATCATGACCCTCTGATCCTGGCCGTCGATCTCGCCCCCCGCGAAGCCGACAACAACACGGGAAACGGAACAGCTCGCCTTTCGCGCCGCGATATCCACCGCTTTCCGGATGGCCGCCACCGTCTGCTGCACATCCACAATCGTCCCGTTCCTGATGCCATTCTGCGTCGAAGCTGTCCCGATGCCGACAATTTCAAAACGGTCATCATCGATCGCCTGGCCCAAAACGGCGCACACCTTTGTCGAACCTAAATCGATTCCCGCAAACACTGGTTGATCCGTCATCGAATGCCTCTGTCTCCCCTGAAAATTGAAGATGCCCGCCCGGGTCTTCCCGAAGCCTGCCCATTTTCTCACAACGGGTTAAGGGTCTCAACAGACGGCCCCCTGATTGGATCCGGTCAGGAACGGAATTCCTTTTTTCCCGAGCGATCGGGGGAAGGCGGAGGATTTTCCAGGGAAGGACGAAGAATGAGCATCCCCTTGAAGCGAAGGTCGATCCCTTCGGGAAGCTTGCCGGAGGGAAGGGCGCCGGCTTTTTTCATGTAGGCGCGGAAGAGTCGGAATGGCGCACATCCGAGGTCGGTTCCCAGAAAAAGCACCGGAAGGTTGTGGGCGGGATAGAATCGGACTTCATGAGGACCGTTAAGACTGAACCAGAAACCTTCGGGAGCCCCTTCCGGGCGGCAGTTCCGGACGGTCTCGATGGTCCGGACCAGACGGAGACCGATGGAGCGCGTCAGGGGAGAGCGGACGATGACCTGGGGAAGGCTCCCCGTGCCTGGATAGGAACGGCCCATGAGAGAAATCCCCTGGGCATTCAGATACGACAACCGGGTGGGAGCCGCCCTCTCCGGGGACGCCTGAAAGGCCATGAGACCGTAGGCCGGTCGCAGAAGGGCCACGGGTGTCCACACTGTGACGCGGACGACGCGTCCGGCTCCCGGAATATTTTTTTCGCTCGCGGATTTGATCCAGGGATGAGCCTCCTTCAGCGCTTCGAGCGGTCTTCGGTCCAGATAGGGAAAGGTCCGAAACCGGACCCTCGACAGCCACCCGGCGACGAGGTCCGGGTCAAGGACTTCCGGGCCGAGGATAGTGACCTTGAGAGGACGGGCGGGAGCATGCAGGATTCCCCTGAGAAAAAGTCCTCCCCAGAGGAGCCAGAAGAATAGGAGAAGTATGTAACGACCGGATCCGGGCCTCAGAATGGATGACTTTCCCGGGCCGGAAGCCCCTCCCTCCATCAGAGGCCGGCAGGAACGGTGGAGCGCGTCCCGTCAAGACGGGCTGTCCACAGAAGCTCCAGAAGGAGATCGGTAAAGGAGAGCCCCGCATGTGCGGCAATCTCCGGCAGGAGGGAGGTCGGCGTCAGCCCCGGAAGGGTATTCACCTCGAGCACGAAGAAGACCCCTTCCTCGCTCAGGATGGTATCGAGCCGGCTGCATCCACGCAGCTCAAGGATGCGGTGGGCTTCCAGTGTCGCCTCGGAGAGATCCTCGAGGAGAGGTCCCGAGAGGGGCGCAGGACAAATATGTCGGGATCCCCCGGGAGAGTATTTGGACGCGTAGGTATAAAAGGGCTCGGCATTTCCCGGAATAATCTCGATGGCCCCGAGAAACCGGTCGGACAGGATTGCAGACTGAATTTCCCTTCCCCGGATGCATTGTTCGATGAGAACCCATGGTGAATACTGGCCCGCCAGTTCGACCGCCTGCGCGAGCTCATCCCGGCGTTCGATCCGGCGAACCCCGATGGAGGATCCTCCCGACTCCGGCTTGACCATATAGGGCGGGTCGAAGGAGACATTCCCGGCGCTGAAGGTCGAACCAATCCGGTGGGCATAGGTCAGGGGAACGGCAAGACCACGCTCCCGGAAGAGCGCGCGCGAACGCATCTTGGACATTCCGATCGCCGAACCGAGGACCCCGGAGCCGGTGTAGGGAATTTTCATGGTTTCGAGAAAGCCCTGGAGCGTTCCGTTTTCCCCCACACCGCCGTGGGTGGCGAGAAAGGCCACGTCCGGAGCAAATTCCAAAAGCGTGACGGCCAGCGTCCTGTCAGCTTCGAGCTCCCGGACCTCGAATCCCGCCTGGACCAGGGCTCCGGACACCGCTCTTGAAGAGACGCGGGAAACCTCGGCCTCTTCCGATTCACCCCCGCAGAGAACCGCCACTTTTCTGATTCCCTTTTCCCTGACCATCGCCTGCGTTATGCTTGCCACACTCTCACCTCAGGTTCCAGAAAGATGCCCCAATGCTCCCTGACACGCCCGGCCACATAGTCCATGAGCTCACGGAATTCCTGCTCGGATCCCCCACCCGTATTGACAAAGAAATTGGCATGCCGCCTCGAAACCATTATGCCTCCGCGGCGTTCGCCCTTAAGACCCGCCTCCTCGATAAGCCGCCCGGCCGTATACCCCGAAGGCCCATCCGAAGGGTTCCTGAAAACGGAGCCCAGACTTGGCTCTTCCAGAGGCTGTGTCCGCTTCCTGTAGTCGAGATGACGGGTCAAAAGTGCCAGACAATCCTCTGGAGAGCTTGAGGAGCCCGAGAGAAGCGCCCCTAGAAGGACGGCTCCCTCCGGAATGCCCCCCGCAGCGGACTCCCGCACGCCATGATTGCGAATGTCGGCAAAGAGCGATGTCCGGTAACCGTAACCCATCCTCTCGGCGGGAAGGGTCTCAATCGTGCCGGAAGGATGCATGACGGTCACGCTCTTGCAGAGATCCGACCACTCCCGCCCCCCCGCCCCGGCATTCATGACTGCGGCGCCTCCTACAGTTCCGGGAATGCCGGAGAGAAACTCGAATCCTCCGACCCCTCTCCGTGCTGCCTCGCGGGCCAGGGCCGGCAGTGGATATCCCGCATCGGCATAGACCTCCCCATGGACCTCCCATCGACATGCCGACGGGAGGTCGCAGGGCTCGAAGCGAACCAGAGTTCCTTCGAATCCCCGGTCAGGAAACAGGATGTTACTTCCCCGGCCGGAGAAAAAAAGTGGTCCGGGAATTTCTCCCCGGCTCCGAAGGAAAAAAACCTCCTCCATCTCAGTAGGTGTGGAAACGGAAACGACCGCGGAGACGGGGCCTCCGATCCGGATCGAGGAATATCGGCTCAGACGTTCACGGGATCGGATTCGCGGGCGACGAGTGAGACCGGCTCCCACAGAAGGAATTCCTTTCCAAGTCGGGTGATGTCTCCAGCACCCAGGGTCAGCAGCAGATCTCCGGGCGCGAGCAGGGAGAGGAGTCGGGTCATCCAGCATTCGCGGCGTGGCTCGTAGTCGACCTTTTCTCCCCAGCGATCCCGCATCTTGTGGTAAAGGGCCTCTCCGGCCACACCCGGAATGGGATCCTCTCCGGCCGCGTAGATTTCCGTCACAAGAATCCTGTCGGCATCCCCGAAGGCCTCGACAAAAGCATTCTGGAGATCCCGGACCCGGGTAAATCGATGGGGCTGGAAAACGGCTACGATGCGGCGCTCCGGATAGGCCTGCCGGGCTGCGGACAATGTCGCCCGAATCTCCGTCGGATGGTGGCCATAGTCATCAACCACAAGGACGCCGTCTCTTTCTCCGAGAATCGTGAAACGCCTTCCGACGCTGACGAATCCGGCGAGAGCCCTTTGCATGATTTCCGGCGCGATTTCCAGGCAGATCCCGACACTGATGGCCGCCAGGGCGTTCAGAACGTTGTGGATTCCCGGGACCTTAAGGGAAAAACGTCCCCAGAGGACTCCATCGACCAGAAGGTCGAAAGAGGATCCCACCCCCTCATAGGCGATATTCACTGCCCTGATGCGCGCCTCCTGGGAGAGACCGTAGGTCAGGGGAACGGTGGAAAGCCGCGCCATAACGGAAACGATTCCCGGATCATCGATGCAGAGAACCCCGATTCCTCCGTTTTCTCCCGCGTCGAGGTATGTGGCGAAGGCCTCCACCAGGGTCTCGAAGGTCCCGTAAAAATCCATATGCTCCCGGTCGATGTTCGTAACGACCCGGATCCGGGGCTCAAGCTTCAGGAAAGAACCGTCGCTTTCATCCGCTTCGGTGACAAAATAGGGGGATTTTCCGACCAGGGCGCACCCTGGAAAGGTGCTGACCTTCCCTCCCACGACGCAGGTAGGATCCAGTCCGGCAGCGAGGAGAACGGTGGCGATCATCGAGGTGGTCGTCGTCTTTCCGTGGGAACCGGTCACAGCGATCCCAAAGGCGGAATTCAGAAGCTCCGCCAGGATATCTCCGCGATGAACGACGGGGATTCCCCGGGTAATGGCCGCCGTCCATTCCGGATTCCCCGGCTTGATTGCAGAGGAAACGACGACGCGCGAGACATCGCTCATGTGGGAAGCGGCGTGGCCCTCCATTATCATCGCCCCTTTTTCCGCCAGCCGCCTGGTGCAGTCGTTCGCTCCGATATCCGAACCGGAGACGGCCACACCCCTTTCCAGAAGGATTTCGGCAATGGGAGCCATTCCAGCTCCGCCGATTCCGATAAAATGAACCTTCTTTCCCATTTTTTTGCGCATCGCGCCCTCCGAGGTTTCTCCCACTATTGTAACGGATTGCCCCTCATCTTCCAAGATGATCCAAGTCACACAAAAAAACAATCAATTAAAAATATGCTTATTGTTTTTCCATTGCCTGAAGCCATTCATCCGCAGGGACTGCCGGCGACTGGCCCCAGGCGTTTTTTGCGACCGCATACAGGCCCTCCCTGTCTCCGAGAATCCGGGCAAGATCTTCCGCGCAGACCCCTGGATCCTCAAGGCGGTCTTCCTCCCAGGTCCACCCTCCCCCCTCCTTTTCAAGGGAGAGAGCATTCATCTCCTGGTGTCTCCCCGCCGAATGGGGAAACGGTATGTAGATCGCAGGGGTCCCCGACCCCGTGAGCTCCGCTATGGTCATGGCGCCCGCCCGCGCGATGACAAGGGTCTGGCCTGAGAAACGCCCCGATAGCCCGGGAAGGAACCCCTCGACTCTGGCCGGGATTCCCGATCTCCGATAGGCCTCCCGCGTCTCATCAACCCAGCGCTCCCCGCTCTGGTGCAAGATCTCTATCGGTCCGACGGGGAAGTTTCTCAATTCTCCGAAGATTTCCGGAATTTTCCTGTTGATCGTCCGGGCGCCCTGGCTCCCACCCATGACCAAAATCCGGGGAGGGTTCACCAAAAAGCGTTCCGGCAACGGGGCCGCTCCTCGGACACCCGGCGCGACGGGGATCCCTCCCCCTTCTCTCCCGCTCTTCCCTGCGACGACGGTCCGGAGGGCCAGAGGCCTGAGAATGCGGTTGGCCAGCCCCGGAACCCTGTTCGGCTCAAGGAGCACAACGGGAACCCCGACAAGGCGGGCGGCCAGCACGACCGGAACCTGGACATAGCCTCCCGTTCCGATCACGAGATCGGGACGGGTTTTCCGAAGAATCATCAGGGCCTCGGGGAGTCCGGCCGCCATCTTGCGGAGTCCGTCAAGCTTTTCGAGCAGCCTTTTTCCGACAAAGCCGCCCGCGCTGACCGGGAAGAATGGAATATGGGCGCTGTCCGCCAGGCGGGCTTCGAGGCTCCCGGCCCCCCCCGCGTAGAAGACGGGGGCGCCGGCCCGCTCCCGATGAGCCCGGGCAAGCTCGATCGCCGGAATGACATGCCCCCCCGTCCCCCCTCCCGTCACCAGGAGGCGGGATCCTGCCCCATAGAACGCCCCCACGGACTACTCCTTTCCTTCGCTTTTCGGAGCAGGCTCTCCGGAAGGAGACCGGTAGCGGGAGACGGAGAGGATGATCCCGATCGCCCAGGCGTTCGCGAGAAGGGAGGATCCACCGAAACTCATAAAGGGAAGCGGAATTCCCTTGGTCGGGAAGACTCCGGTCACGACTCCCAGATTCATCAGGGCTTCGAGAACGACAGAAAGGGTCAGGCCCTGGACCAGGATGCGCCCCAGAAAGTCGGGGGAGCGGGCCGCGACGCGCATCCCCAGATAGAAGATTCCCCCGAAAACGGCGACGACGGCGACGGACCAGAAAAATCCGAGTTCTTCTCCCACCAGGGCGAAGATGAAGTCCGTTCCCGGCTCCGGCAGCACGCCTCCCCCGATCCAGTCGTGGCCCAGGCCCTGACCCCAGAGCCCCCCGGAACCGATCGCGACAAGGCTCTGCCCCAACTGGGTCCCGAGAAGGGAGGCCGGACGATGTGTCTGGGAAAAATTGTGGAAACGCGCGAGGGCATAGGCGTGGTGGAACAGGAAAAGCCCCGCCGCCACCGAAAGGCCCAGAAGAAGAACGCCCAGCTGACGGAGGCAGACTCCCGCCAAAAACAGCATCGCCCCGATGACGATGACGATGAAAAGGTCCGATCCGAAGTCGGGTTCGTGGAGAATGATGGCCAGATAGGGAACCATCAGGAGGGCGAAGCCCAGGGCCTTTGGAAGCCGCAGGACGAGGGGCCGATTTTCCGGGACCTTCTGCTCCTCTCTTTCCCGGAAAAGGAGGGCGGCCATCAGGATCACCAGGATGACCCGCGCGAGCTCCGAGGGCTGAAGGGTCAGAAAACCGAGGTGGATCCAGCGACGCGCCCCATTCAGGACGATTCCCACGTGGGGAACCATCAGGAGGAGAAGGGCGAACAGGCCCGCCCCCCAGAGGGGAAGCCGGCGGCGGGTCCACACATGGTAGTCGATCCGGGAAACGGCGAACATGACCGCGAGCGCGAGGGTCGTCGAGACGATCTGCCTTGTGAAGAGCTGGTAGGGAGACTTGAGGGCGAGGCGGGCGGACATGACCAGTGCCGCTCCCAGCATCATCAGGAGGAAGACGAGAATGGCCAGGGCGCCGTCCATTGCCCCCGATGGAGCGGGAATCCCCTCCGGAGCGCTCCGTTCCCTTTCCAGGTCAGCCTTCGTGCGGGTGATTGGAAGCACGCCGCCCCCTTTCTCCTTCGAACTGTTCCTCCAGACGTTTCACCGCCTCACGAAAGCGGTCCCCGCGTTCCTCGTACCCGTGGAACATGTCGTAGCTCGAACAGGCGGGGGACAAAATTACGGTCTCCCCCGGATCGGCAACGGAAAAAGCTCGGGCCACCGCCTCGTAGAAGTCCGAGGCTTCCTCCACGGCCACATGAGGGGAAAGTTCCTGACGGATCTTTTCGCGAGCCTCCCCGAGCACCACCACCTCCTTGACATGACGCCGGATCCCCGGAACGAGTGGGAGGTAGGACCCTCCCTTGTCGCGGCCCCCCATGATCAGGACCGTGTTCGGCCGCTCCGAATCCGCAAGGCCGGCCAGAGCCGATTCGACCGCCCCCACATTGGTGGCCTTCGAATCGTTCACGAATGTCACCCCCCGGACGGTGGCGATCCGTTCCATGCGATGGGGAAGGCCCGTGAAAGTGGCGATCCCCCTTTCAAGAACCGGAAGCGGAAGGGGCCGACCCTGTCCCTTCAGAAAAAGGAGCGTTGCCAAAAGGGAAAAGCCGAGGTTCTGACGGTTTCCCCCTCCCGACAGCGTGAAATTTCCCGTGGAGATGGAGCTTCCGCTTCCGATCCCCGGCACCCCCGAGATCTCCATCCGGTCCGGGTGGATTCGCAAAACCGGGAAATCGCGAAAAGCCTTCACGTCCGAGGCCTCCCCGATCACGAAGGCCGCCTGGGCGGGGCTCCCCGAGCGGCCGCTCCGCCAATCCTCCTGATCCCCGTTCCAGATCACCGTCGTATTCGCCCCAAAGAGGGAGACGGCCCTCATCTTGGCCTCCCTGTAAAGGGAATAGTCTCCGTATCGGTCCAGATGATCGGGCGTGATGTTGAGAAGGAGGTACAGGGCGGGAGAAAAGGCCTGCATCGATTCCGTCTGGAAGCTCGAGACTTCGATGACCCCGACATCGTACGGAGAGGAACGGCCCTTTTCGGTCGCCTCCCGGACCTTGCGGACCCCTTCCGACAGGGGGGTCCCGAAGTTGCCGCCGACAAAAGGCTTAAAACCGACCTCCGCGAGAAGATGGGCCACGAGGGCCGTCGTGGTCGATTTTCCGTTCGTGCCCGCGATCGCGATCATGGGATGCGGCCAGAGGGAAGCCGCCCACTCGAGTTCCCCCCGCACATGGGGGAGCGGCGGCGCCACCACCTCTCCGGACCACCGGACGGGGGGAACGCCCGGACTCACCAGCACGGGGGTGGACCATTTCCTGATCCAGGGTCCGATCTTCCTGTCGGAGAGAATTCGTCCTCCGTGTCTTTTGAGGGCCTCCCAGGACGGTGTCGCAAGCGATCCGGGATCGTCGTCGACCACCGAGACGGACGCACCCAGATCGAGCGCCAGATTCGCCGCGGCGAGTCCGGAGCGTCCCCCGCCGACGACCAGAACTTCCGAACCCCTGCCGATAAATCCTTCCATGGCCCCCCCCTATCGGAGCTTGAATGTCGAGAGCGCGATCAGCGCCAGAACCACAGAGACGATCCAGAATCGGACGATGACCTTCGGTTCGGAGACGCCGCCCAGCTCGAAGTGGTGATGAATCGGCGCCATCCGGAAGATCCGTTTTTTCCGGAGCTTGTAGGATCCGACCTGGAGGATGACCGACAAGGCTTCCGCCACGAACACGCCTCCGACGATCAGAAGCAGAAGCTCCTGGCGTGTGGCGATCGCGGCCATGCCGATCGCTCCACCGATGGCGAGAGAGCCCGTGTCCCCCATGAACACCTGGGCCGGATAGGTGTTGAACCACAGAAAACCCAGGGCGGCCCCCACCATTGCCCCCATGACCACGGCGAGCTCTCCGGCCCCCGGAACCTCGAGAACCTTCAGATAGGCGGCGAAGAGATGATGGCCCACAAGGTAGCTGATCACCACGAAGGAAAGGCTCACGACGATGGTGGGTCCGATGGCCAGCCCGTCGAGACCATCGGTCAGGTTCACGGCGTTGGCCGTTCCGACCAGCACCAGGACCAGAAAGGGCACAAAGAAGGCCCCCAGTGCGGGATTCAGTGTCTTGAAGAAGGGAACCACGATCCGGGTATCTCCCGGAAGACTGGCCATGAACCAGAAGGACAGAAGAAGGGCCACCCCCAGCTGGAGGGAGAACTTCTGGCGGGCGGAGAGTCCCTTCGATCTCTTTCTGACGACCTTCAGATAGTCGTCCGCGAATCCGATCGCCCCGTTCGCCAGAAAGCTCGTCACGACCATCCAGACGTACCTGTTGGTGAGGTCGGCCCAGAGAAGGACGGAAAACAGGAGGGAGCCGATAATGAGAACTCCCCCCATCGTCGGGGTTCCCTTTTTGGAAAGATGGCTTTGGGGGCCGTCGTCACGGACCTCCTGACCGATCTGGAGGCGCCGGAGGGCGCGGATCAGGACGGGTCCCATCAGAAGGGCGAAGGCAAGAGCCGTCAGGGTGGCGTAAATCGAGCGGAAGGTGATATACCGGAATACATTGAGGGCCGGCACCACATGATGGAGATAGAACAGCTGATAGAACACGGCCTATATCCCTTCAAGAAGAGGTGCCACAACCTCTTCGAGTTTCATCCCTCGAGAGCCCTTGACCAGGAGGATGTCTCCTCCCTCCGGTCCCCGACCCTTCCGCAGGTCCTGGGCGAAGTCCTCGGCTCCCCGGATCCGCGCCAGGTCGCCGCCCTCCGACCGGAACCCCCGATCGAAGGCCGGCCTTTCCTCGCCCCGATACCAGACCCGGTCGATACCGGTCCTGGCCGCCTGCCGTCCCATCTCCTCATGAAAGGCCGCGCTCTCCTCTCCCAGCTCCAGCATGTCTCCCAGAATGGCATAGGAGCGGGCACGGGGACGCGCTTGAGCCTCCCGTGCAAGCCAGTCGAGAGCCTCCCGCATCGAAGCGGGGTTGGCGTTGTAGTGATCGAGAAGAATCAGAAGGCCCGACGGAAGAATTTTCCGCTCCAGCCGCCCCGGCAACCCCTCGTAACCGGCCAGGCGGGCCGCCCCATCTCCCGGGGGAACACCGAGGGCTTCGAGGGCGATGAGGGCCAGAAGGCTGCACCAGGCCAGGGCCAGCGATGGACGGGAAAGAGGAAGGTCGATTCCCCATTCGTCGACATGAAGAACCATCCCGGGATCTCCCCGGAGAACGGCGACCACAGTTCCCGGAAGAGAGGCGCCCTCCCCGATGGATCCGGTCCGGAGGATCCGCGTCGTGTCCCCGAAGAGGGAATCTGCCCCGAAGAGCCGGCGGACCGGTTCGGGGACCACCCGCACCCCACCGGGCACGACCTCCCGGAGAAGCTTCGACTTTTCGGCCCAGACGGAATCGACCGACCCGAGAATCTCGAGGTGGCCGGGAGCGATGGCGGTGATAATCCCGACCTCGGCACTGAGCAACGGCGAGAGGTAATCGATGTCCCCAGATTTGCGCACGCCCGCCTCGAGGACGCAATTCCGCTGGCCCTGGGGCCAGGAGAGGAGTGTGAGGGGAACACCGATCTCGTTGTTCTCGTTAGCGTGGCTGGCGTGGCATCCCCCTTCCGCCGCGAGCCCCCGGCGGACGAGCTCCCGGGTCGTGGTCTTTCCCACGGACCCCGTGAGGGTCACCAGACGATGGCCCGCTTCCCTGTGGGCACGAAGGGCCAGGACAGCCAATGTCCTGAGAGCCAGAACGGTGTTCTGGACAAGGAGCTGGGGAAGTGGGGAGGATTGGACGGGGCGGGAGACGACGGCGAAAAGGGCCCCTTTCTGGCGGGCCTCCTCGAGATGCTCATGGCCGTCCGTCCGGCCTCCGGGAATCGCAACGAAGATATCCCCCCTCCCGATCAGGCGCGAATCGCTTTTCGCGTTGATCCAGAGACGCTCCGACACCGATCCCGGGGACGCCTTCCAGACTCCCCCCAACTCCCTCTGCGTCTTTTCGGCGGAGACAGAAGGCTCCATCAGGATCGATGCCCCCCGCTCTGGCTGCCCAAAATCTCCCGTGCGACAAGACGATCGTCGAAAGAGGTCTTGGTCTTTCCCAGGATCTGGTAGGGTTCGTGTCCCTTCCCCGCGATCAGGACGGCATCCCCGGAACGGGCCAGGGCGATGGCCTTCTCGATGGCGGTCTTCCGGTCCTCTTCCCGGAGGAACTCCTTTCCCGATTCCCGGATTCCCGTGACCACTTCGTCCATGATCGCTCCGGGGGCCTCTGTCCGGGGATTGTCCGAGGTCAGGATCACGAGGTCCGACAGCTCCCCGGCCACGCGTCCCATCCGGGGACGCTTGCCCCTGTCCCGGTCTCCTCCACACCCGAAAACGGTGATGATCCGTCCAGGGGTCAGAGGCCGGAGAGCCGTGAGGATATTCCTGAGCGCGTCGTCGGTATGGGCGTAATCCACGATCACTGCGAATGGTCCTCCGGGATTGACCCTTTCAAAGCGTCCGGGGACACCGGAGAGGGAGCGGATTCCCCTCTCGATCTCTCCGGAAGGAATCCCCGACAGAAGAGCGCACCCGATGGATCCCATGATGTTCTGGAGATTGAAGTCGCCCGGGAGAGGGGAGGCGATTTGCATCCGACCCCCGGGAACCATAACCTCCCCCTCGATGCCGTCGAGGGAGATCCGGACCTTTCCGGGGTGGATGTCGAAGGCGGGGTCGTGTCCGTAGGACAGGCATTTTCGCCCGCTTTCCCGGAGTGTCACCAAAAGCCTTTTTCCATAGGGATCATCGCCGTTTACCACGGCCGGCGGGCGGCTTCCGTCCGGGTTGGTCCAGAGAACCAGTCGGGATTTCGCAAGGAAATAGTCTTCGAAGGTCTTGTGATAGTCGAGATGATCCCGGGTCAGATTCGTAAAGTGGACGGCCGAAAAGAAGGTGCCGGCCACACGTTCCTGATCGAGCGCGTGGGATGAGACTTCCATGGAGATCGCCGCAAGTCCGTTGTCCCGGGCGCGCGCGAACGATTCCTGGAGAAACAGGGCGCCGGGAGTTGTCTGGGGAGCTTCGACCAGACCCTCCCCCAGATCGAACCAGACGGTGCCGATCAGACCGGTCCGCTTGCCCGCCGTCTCGAGAATCTCCCGGGTCAGAAAACTCGAGGTCGTTTTTCCGTTGGTTCCCGTGACTCCGACAATCAGAAGATTCCGGCTGGGGAAGTCCCACCATGCGGAGGCGATGATTCCGGTCGCCTCCTGAATGTCCGGAACAGAACAGACGGGGATGGGCGCCCCCCATTCACCAAGCTTACGGGAGACAGAGGGAAGATGGATCTCCGGAACGAGGAGAAGCGCGGCCCCTTTTTGAACGGCCTCCCGAAGATGGCTCTCCTCATAGGTGGATCCGCACCTCAATATAAATAGAGCTCCCTGAGTCAGCGTCCGTGAGTCGTCCCCAAGACCGGACAGGGACTCCGGAAGGATCCCCGTCGCCGGTGGGGGAAGGAAGCGCCCCATCCAATCCCGTCCTTTTGTCGCTTCCTTATTCTTGCCCATACTCGACGCTCCTCTTTGGCGATTCTCCGAATCAGGAGGGATTGTAATAAAAGTTCTCCGCTTGTCCCATGACGCAGGGCACAGTTTCCTTAATTTTCCCTCACCGGCTCTGCGGCAGGTCGACCCTGGCCACCGTGCCTCCGGACAAACCCGGAGAGCTGGAGGGAATCCTGAAATGGACGAGGGCCATCTCCGCCACTTTCCGGAAAAGAGGGGCCGCCACCGTCCCGCCCCAGGAAATTCCCTTCGGCTGGATCACAACCACCAGGACCACGAGTCTGGGATTGTCCACCGGGAGAATCCCGACAAAGGAGTCGACCGTCCTGGTCCTCGAGTAGACGCGCTTCTCGGGATCATAGACCTCGGCCGTTCCCGTTTTTCCCGCGATATTGAACCCGGTAATGGCCGCATTCGCCCCAGTCCCGTCGGGGGAGACGACTCCCGTCAGAAGGGCCAGAAGAATCCGGGAGGTTTTCTCCGAAATGACGCGACGCACGAATTGGGGTCGGTGCTCATACAGCACCTTCCCGCCAGGAGCGAGCACCCGTGACACCAGATAGGGGCGCATCAGACGTCCTCCGTTAGCGATCGCGCTGACGGCCGTTGCAAGCTGGATGGGGGTTACGCCAATTTCCTGGCCCATGGCGATGGTATAGAGGGAACGCTTTGACCAGCGTCGGCTTCCGCGGAACAGACCGCTCGATTCTCCGGGAAAATCGATCCCGGTCTTTTTGCCGAATCCGAAGGCTCGGATATACCGCTCGAACGTCGTCGGGCCGAGGCGAAGAGCCACCTGCGAGATCCCGATGTTGCTCGAATGGGCGAGAATGCCGCCGAGGGACAGCGTCCCATAGGGCTCCGCGTCATGCAGAAACCCTCCGGGAATGGGCATCGTCCCGTTGTAGCAAAAAAAGGTGTCCTCCGGGGAGACACGGTTCTCGTTCAACGCCGCACTGGCCGTCACCAGCTTGAAGATGGAGCCGGGTTCGTAGACAAGCGAGACTCCGGGAGTCGGCCCTGCCCATCGCCCTGAAACCCTGGACGCCAGGGCGAGAAGGGCCCCTGTCCTGGGATCCATGACCACCACGATGCCGCCCTCGGCATCCACGGAACGCACCTCTTCATCGAGAACGTCCTGGGAGTATTCCTGGAGACTTGCGACCAGAGTCGTTTCGAGCGAATCGCCTGAAAGGGCCTCCGCATTGTCCGATTCCGTCTGGAAGTAAGAGCGTCCCCGCGCCGAAACCTCCCGGACAATCCGCCCCTCCTTCCCTCGCAGGAAGTTATCATACCCCTTTTCAAGGCCGGATACGGCCGTCCCGTCGGAGCGAATCCGGCCGATGACCGATCGGAAAATGGATCCATACGGATAGGTGCGCCGTTTTTCCGGAAGGATGTAAAGCCCACGGATCCGCTTTCCGATCCGTTTTCGCTCCGCCTCGCCGATCCCGTGCTTGATCCAGACGAAACGCCTGCGCCCGGAGATTTCTTTGCGGATCTCCGACGCCGGGATTCCAAGAACAGGACCCAGCTGTGCGGCAAGAAGCGTAGGGTTCTGATAACGTCGAATCTGGAGGGGATCCGCCGCAAGGCTCAGGACGGTCCGGTTGTCCGCCAGTGGATGGCCGTCGGCCGACAGAATCATTCCCCGGGCCCCCTCCACCGTTCCAAGACGTTCCCGTTCGCTTCGTGACAGGGAAAGATAAAGGGGAGAATCCAGAATCTGCAGAATGAAGAGACGCCCCAGGATGACGGCAAAGCCTGCCATGACGATGATGACTGCAAACGTTGTCCGTCTCTTCATGGGAAGGACCTTAGGACGATGTGAAAGAAATCGTCCGGAATGGAGGGTTAATCGAAACTACGGAAGATAAAGCACCTCTGCCGGCAAGGCCCTTTCAAGATGATTCGCACGGGCGTATCCCCGCAGACGGGATTCCCTCGTGAGCCCGATCATATCCTCTTCGAGTTCTTTTTCCCGGGATTCGGCCCTCGCCGCTTCCGAGTTCAGAAGGGTGACATGACGCTTGACCCGAACCGATTCGATACTGACAGACATCGCACCCAGGAGGCCAAAAATCCCGAAAACGAAAAAAAAGAACGCCAGTGAGCGTCTTTTCCAGAATGGCGTCTGACTAGGGGCCACCAAAGCTTACCCCCCGCAGTCTGGCGCTCCTCGACCGAGGATTCTCCCGGACCTCCTCCTCTCCGGGAGAGAGAGACTTCCGAAAAAGAAAGGCCGCAGTTCCTTCCATGACCCATTGCCGGAAAGTCCGTTTCACAATCCGGTCTTCCCCCGAGTGAAAGGTCAGAACCAAAAGCCTTCCCCCATTTTCCGCGAGAATCTGCCGGGATCCGGAAAGCGATTCTTCGAGATTCTCGTACTCGCGGTTGACCCGGATCCGGAGAGCCATGAAGACGCGCGTCGCCGGGTGCCTTTTACTCCTGCGAAACCCCTTGCGGTAGTAAACACCGGATACAAAGGCGGCCAGATCTACCGTCGTTCTGGGAAGTCGACCGGCCTTTCTTGCCTGAACGAGCGCCCGGGCAATGGGAACCGCCAGGGGTTCGTCACCCTCCGAAAACAGGTCGGCAAGATCGCCCTCCGGCAATCGCTCGAGAAGATCTCCCGCCGTTTCCGGGGTTGTGTCGTCCAGGCGCATGTCCAGAGGACCTTCCTCCGAGAAAGACAAGCCTCTCTCTGACTCTTCTCCCTGAAGCGTCGACCATCCAAGATCGAACAGGATCCCTGAAACGGTAATTCCCGACTCATGAACATGTCTGGCGATCTCGGCGTTGTTCCCCCGGATCACCCGAATGCGTCCGGCATACCGGTTCGCAGATTCCTCCAGGAACCGCTCCACGGCCTTCGCGTCCCGGTCTATGGCCAGTACGCGCCCTCCCCGCTCCAGAATGGCCCGTGTGTGACCGCCTCCGCCAAGATTGGCATCGACATACCAGTGATCCTGCCGGATTTCGAGCCACGCAAGCGCTTCTGGCAGCATGACGGGCCGATGTGTCACGCGGTCCTGAGCATCGGAAGATTCCATCAAAAGAGTCCGGAAAGTTTCTGTGTGACGGAGCGGACCTTGTCAGGACCGGTCGCCGCCCCCAATCGCTCTCCGTTCCAGATTTCGAACTTGTGGAGAAGTCCCACAAACCAGACCTCGTGATCCAGACCCGCATACTCCCTCAGGGGGGGCGGCACAAGGATCCTTCCCTGTCGGTCCAGAAGCCCTTCGGAAGCCCATCCGACCATGAAGCGAAGGTAGGTTTTGAGATCGTCGTTCATTTGAGGAAGATCTTCCCACTTGCGCTCGAGCTCCATCCAGGCCGCTTCCGGATAGACCACCAGACATCCCTCGGGATCGACGGTCATGACAAGGCGAAGCTCCTCCCCTGCTCCATCCAATGCCTCGCGGAAGCGCTGGGGGATTGCGACCCTTCCCTTGGAGTCCAGACTATGGAGAAATCGTCCTCGAAAAAACCCCATCCACTCTCCCCCACCTTTCCCCACCATTCACCAATCATTATAGAGAGAGGAATTGATCTGTCAATCTTTTCCCACAATATATCTTCAGGCTCCGGAAAGGGAGATGACTGCTCGAGCCCGGGAAGCCCTGCTTGAAGAAGGGGGGTTGGTGTGAGAAAATGAGCAGTGACTGGAACACAATGTGAGGAGGGATCAGATGCCTATCTATGAATATGCCTGCAATACCTGCGGCAATGTCTTTTCAATTCTGCAATCGATCCGTACCGGGCCCGGGGAGACGGAGTGCCAGAAATGCAAGAGCCTTGACCTTCGGAAGATCCCATCTTCGTTCGCCAGCGCAGTGGCCGGATCGCCCGGATCAGAATTTGCCCCCCCTGCAACCCAGCCGTCCGGCGGCGGTGGATGTTGCGGCGGCGGATGCGGCTGCGGTTGACAATCGACCTTTTCCCCGAAAGAAATCTGATGAAGCGTCTGCTCCAAGGGCTGGCCGGAAAAGCAGGTTGTCTGGTCCTGTCCCTGATTCTTTTGTCTTCCTGTACCATCCGAACCCATTCTCCTCTTGCGTTTCATCCATCGGCACCGATGATGGAAGAGAAAAACGGGATGACCTACATCCTTCTCCCGATCGAGATCGAGGACAAGGGATCCCGAACCCTACGAATCCATCTCCGGGAAAACATCCTCGACCTGACGGCCAACGACCAGCATTTCCGCCTGAGAGGGAAGAAAAGTTTTCGCTTCATTCTCGAAAACGCCAGCAAACCCTTCAAAGACCTCTATCCCGCTTCCTGGAAGACGGAATGGACAGACCATTACATGTCGCACAAGGACTGGGTGGTTCCAGCCATTTCAAAGAAGACGGTTCCACTGCTTTTTGTCCTTCCGGGGCCTCCGCCGACACCCCGAAAACTGATCCTTCATCTGTCGTACTCCTATCCCCAGACGGCCACATACGACGAAGTTCGGCTCATCGTCCCGCTTCCCGGAGGCGTTTCCCCCACCAATCACTACACCTCCTCGGGAGAGTAGGAGTCATCCCTTCCAAATCGAAAAAGGCCTCCCGTGGGAGGCCTTTTTCGCAAACATCCTTACCAAGAAGAGGGGGGAAGGAGCCATATCCCCTTCCCCTGCTTTTAGAGGCGATATTCTATCCTTTAACTTTTTTGGTAATCCCGGTTACCCGTGACAGGCCGGGACCCTCCGATAGGATCCCGACTTGAGGGTTTCGGCCACGGTCCGACCAATCACGGACGGATTATCCACGACAATGACGCCATAGGACTCCAGGGCCTTCATCTTGTCCCTGGCCGAGCCCTTCCCTCCTGAAACGATGGCGCCGGCGTGACCCATCCGTCGCCCGGGGGGGGCCGTCAGTCCGGCGATGAAGCCGATGATCGGCTTTGTCATATGAGCCCGGGCATAGGCAGCCGCCTTCTCCTCGTCATCTCCTCCAATTTCTCCGATCATGACGATGGCTTCCGTCTCAGGGTCCTTTTCGAAAAGGGAGAGAACCTCACGAAAGTTGAGGCCCCGGATCGGATCTCCTCCGATGCCCACGCAGGTCGATTCTCCGAGACCCAGCTGGGTCAGTTGCCAGACCGCCTCGTAGGTCAGCGTTCCGCTGCGGGAGACGACCCCGACCCGCCCCCGCTTGTGGATATAGCCGGGCATGATTCCGATTTTTGCCCCGTCAGGAGTGATGATTCCCGGGCAGTTGGGACCGATGAGGCGAATCTCCTCCCCCTCTTCGTTTTTGATGTCGAGAATGCGGCGAACCCGCATCATGTCCTGAACAGGAATCCCCTCCGTGATGCAGACGATCAGGCCGATTCCCGCGTCCGCCGCCTCCAGAATGGCATCTGCGGCAAAAGCCGGCGGGACAAAGATCAGGGAGACATCCGGATGAACCGCGTCGACGGCATCCCTTACGGAATCCCAGACGGGAAAGCCTTCATGGACCGTACCTCCCTTGCCCGGGGTGACACCGCCCAGAACGAGCGTCCCATAGTCCCGACAGGCCATGGCATGGTAACTTCCTTCCTTTCCGGTAATCCCCTGAACGATCACCCGGGTGGACCGGTCGACAAGAATGCTCATTTTGCTCCTTTCACGGCCAGAACGATTTTTTCCGCTCCTTCGAAGAGCTCCTCTGCCACCTGCAAATTCAATCCGGAGTCGCGAAGCATTTCTCTTCCTTCTTTCGCATTGGTCCCCTGGAGACGAACCACAAGGGGAACATGGAGCTTGACATCCTTTGCGGCGGCGATGATCCCACCCGCGATTCTCTCGCAGCGGACGA
>JAKBXW010000085.1 GCA_021840555.1 Nitrospirota bacterium | reverse complement strand
ATCTCAGAACCGGATGGTCGGGATGACCCTTTCCCTCTGGCGCCTTTTGAAGTCCAGGGAGCAGAAGACGCTCGTTCTCCGCCAGAAGATCGTCCACCTCCAGACGAGCACCACGGGGGGATTCCTTCTCCTCATGGCTCTCTTCTTCTTCCTCTTCCTGATCTTCTGGAAGATGGAGGACCGCACCATCCGGGTTCTCCATTTCGAACTCCGGCTGATCGAGCGCTTCATCATCACCTCGAACGTCATCACGGACTGGAAGGAGCATGTCCGCAAGATGCTGGCCGATTTCAACGAAGTGATCGGAAGCTACTTCCTGTTCTCCCTCTTCGTCACGCGCGAAGAGGTGTACGAGCTCGACATCTTCTGGCGCGCCCGCCCGTCCGAGAAAACGAGAACGCTCATGCATCAGATCCTGGACGAGACGATCCGGAAGCATCCCGAGTTCAGAAGCCTTCCCACCCTCGCCATCACCCACAACATCCTCGATCCCGACAGCCCGCTCCCCGAGATCGACCTCGCGGTCCTGAGGCTGTCGACCAAGACGCTGATCCTCGAATCCCCCAAGGTCGGAGGGATCGCGGGGGTCGGGATCCATTCCGGGAAGATGCGGGACATGACCGGCCAGCTCGTGGTGGAGAGCCTTTTGACCACCGTGGTCAACGTCCTGGGCTCGGTCAAGGCCATGTATCTCTACACCCGGGAAATCGAATATTACGCGAGCCGGGATCCGCTGACCGGCCTTTACAACCAGCGGATCTTCTGGGATCTCATGACGTACGAGGCCGAACGCGCGGAACGCCATTTCGTCCCCTCGTCGCTTCTCCTGATCGACTGCGACAATTTCAAGCGGATCAACGACACCTACGGCCACTCCGTCGGAGACCTCGTTCTCCAGGCCTTGGCCCGGCTTCTGGAAAAGGCCTGCCGGACGGGGGATCTCGTCTGCCGTTACGGAGGCGACGAATTCGCCGTCATCGCCAGCGAGTCCGACATGGTCCAGGCCCGGCAGGTGGCGGAGAGGATCCAGGAGGAGGTCCGGAAATTCCGGCTTTTCCCTCCGGATTTTCCCACTCCGGTCGCACTGACGGTCTCTATCGGGATCGCGACCTATCCGACCCACGCGAAAAAACCGCGGGATCTATTCGTCGTGGCCGACCACATGATGTACCGTGCCAAGAAGCTCGGAAGGGACCTTGTGGTCGAAGCGACCGAAAACGACGTGGCCGATGCCTTCCGGGCGGCAGGCGAGAACCAGGTCCTGATCATCAACGCCGTCAAGGAAAAGAGAATCGTGCCCGTGTTTCAGCCGATCATGGAGCTTTCCTCGGAAACCCTCTTCGGATACGAAGTCCTGAGTCGCATCACCCTGGCCGACGACGACCCCACCCTGATCCCGGCCTCCGAATTCATCGAAACCGTCGAGGAGGCCGGGCTGATCGCCCGCATGGACTACCTATCCATGGAGAAGGCCTTCGCGGAAATCGTACGGATCGGCTTCCGGGGTCCGGTCTTCGTCAACCTCTCCCCCCGCTCCCTCATCATCGCGGACTTTCTGCCCACAGTGACTTTGATTGTCCGGAACGCCGGGATCTTCCCCCATCAGATCGTCTTCGAGATCACGGAACGGGAGACGGTCCGGAATCTCCGGGTCCTGGAAAAGTTCATCCAGAACCTGAAGATCCATGGATTCCGGTTCGCCGTCGACGACTTCGGCGCGGGATACGCCTCCCTCAACTACCTCCGCTTCTTTCCCGTGGACTTTCTCAAGATCGAAGGAGACTTCGTCCGGGGCCTCGCCGAGGAGTCGCCGGTCAACCAGGCCATCCTCCGCTCCATTGTCACACTTGCCGGATCCCTCGGAATCCCGACCATCGGGGAGTACATCGAGGACGCCACGATCCTCGAACGGGCCCGGAATCTCGGGATCCGCTACGGCCAGGGATACCATATCGGGCACCCCGAAACATTCCCGCCCCTTCCTCTTCCTCCGCATTGAGCACCCCGAAGGCCTCTCTCGCCTTCGGCCCCATGTTCGACTCTCTACGCCCATCAAACCTTTTTCCGCAGGTGCAGAATCCGGCACCTTCGGCGCGCTGGGAGCTTCTCCGCCGTCGGAGCCCCTCCGGAGGGAGGTCCGTCAAGGGCCCTGGGAGAACGCGATCCCCCCCTCGAGGCGTTTTCATGGGCGAAGGAGTCCTGAAAATATGATAGGATTCCAGAATCCTGTAAAAATCCGAGGAGTCCCGGATGAGAAAAATCCCTTCGACAAACCCTGCATCCAAAGATCGTGCGGGCTTCCTGATCGCCTTTCACCTGAGCGTCCCCTACGGACCGGGAATCGTTTCGGAACGGGATGTCTACGAGGCCCTGGGACAGGGGACTCTCGCCGGGATCCCCTCTCCGGCGAAGGAGGTTCTCCTGTCCCTCTTCACCGAAAATTCCCCGGCTTCCATCCTCAAGGCGGTTTACGAATGCGGCTCGTCGCTCGAAAACGCCCAAAAACTCTACACGGAAATCCTAAAAATGAACGCTCTGCCCGCTCCCGAATGGGAGAGGGCCACAGGTTGATCGCGGAGGGCCCGTGCCGAAAATCAGTCGCGCCGAAATGGACAGCTGGATTGCGTCTGGCAGCTGGAAAAGTCTCGAAAAAAAAGCCTCCAGGATCATCTCCGATGCGGAGGCGGCCGCACAAAACGGTCGTCTGCTTGTCCTTCTCGGCGGCGGGACCCGATTGATGCTCGAACTGGGCCACAGAGTCAGCCGCGACATCGATCTCTTTCTCCGCGACCCCCAATGGATCGGATTTCTCTCCCCGAGATTGAACGAGAAAGTCGGGGGGCTTGTTCAGGGGTACGAAGAGGACGCGACGTTTTTGAAACTGACGTTCTCAGAAGGAGAAATCGATTTCATTGTCCGGATGTCCCTGATGGGTCTTCCCCCCGAATTCTCCGAAAAAAGTCTTTTCCCGCTCGAACCGGTGGAGGAAGTCCTGGCCAAAAAGCTGTTTTACCGGGGAGCCTTCCTGACGCCGCGGGACCTCTTCGACTGGTTCTGCCTCGAGACGATGCGTCCGGAACGACTCGATGTGCCGAGAATTGCCCGGACGATCGAATCCCGGGCGGAGGGAATCCGACACTCCCTCGAACGCATGGGATCGAATCCTGCGGCAAGAAAAACATGGGATCTTCTTGAAACCCCGTTGGAACTGGATTTCGACAGAACGGTCGACTGGGGAAAAGTCAGGCTGGAAGCGATCCGGGCTACCGTGCAAAAGGAAAAAAAGTAAGAAGTCTCTCCCTTGTTCCAGGAGGTCAAATCCTGAACCTCGGCGTCCACCCGGAGCCATCCGTGAGGGGCTCTGACCCCCAAAGGGAAGGGCGTTTCCCTTCCCTCTATCCGATGGCTCCGACTCTTCTCCCCGCGGATCATCCCCGGTCCGGATTCAGAATCTGGGGAAAGCCGTCGAGCCGGCCGTGGCGGAATCCTTTCCATTTTCGGGGACGAACCCCCTTCCCGCAGGATCCTTCTCCGAAACCCTGCCCTCCTCGGAAGGGCTCTTTATGGCGGCCCCCTTCATCTCTTCCGCCTTTCGTCCGAGACTCGACACAAGCTGTCCCCAGGATCTGTCGAAGCCTGCGATCCCGTCACGGAGAAGCTCACCGTAAATCTCTTCGAGGTCGATTCCGAGAAAGGCGAGCTGTCCAAAGACCGATTGGGGGTTGTCGGCGCGAAGGTCGTACTTGTAGCGGTCTATGGACCGCTCGATCCTTCCGTGGTCGAGGAAGGCGCGAAAGGTGGCAAGGGGAAGGGTGTTGACGGTGTCGGCCCCGATCAGCCGTTCGACATAGAGGACGTCCGGGTAGTCGGGATTCTTGGTCCCGGTCGAGGCCCAGAGGGGGCGCTGGACACGTGCGCCCCTTTTCGCCAGGGACGCGAAGGAACGGTCCCCGAAGAGGTCCTCGAAAATCTGGTACACGGCCTGGGCATTGGCGATCCCCGCCTTTCCCCGAAGCTCCGCCGCCTTCCGGGACAGGGCGGGATCGGAGGCGTCGGCTCTTATTCTTTCGAGGCGGGCGTCGACGGCCGTATCGACCCGGCTCACAAAAATGCTGGCCACCCCGTTGATCCCGGAGGCATCCCTTCCCTTCGCCACCCAGATCTCCAGTCCCTCGATATAGGCCAGAGCCGAACGCCGGTAGAGTTCGGGGGAAAAAAGAAGGGTGACGTTGACCGACAGTCCTGCCCCCACGAGAGGACGGATCGCGGAAATTCCCTCCGGGGTGCCGGGGATCTTCACCAGAAGATTTGGCCGATCGATCATCGCCCGCAATCGGAGCGCCTCCTCGACCGAGTCTCCGGTTCGATGGGCGAGCCCCGGATGGACCTCGATGGAGACGAACCCATCCTGGCCTCCGGAGGATCTGAAGACCGGAAGGAACAGATCGCAGGCGCGTTGAACGTCCGTCACCATGAGGGACCTCAGGATATCTTCCGGCGGGAGATCCCGTTCCAGAAGCTCCGCGATTTCCCCGTCGTAGTCCGCCGATCCGGAAATCGCCTTTTCAAAAATGGTGGGGTTGGTCGTGATCCCCCGGATCCCGAAAATCTTCATGAGACGGGACAGCTCTCCCGAATCCATCAGATGCCGGCTCAGGGTATCGAGCCAGAGGCTCTGCCCCCGGGCCAGAAGCTCATCGACCTTCGCCCTGGCAGACTCTCCCCCGTTCGCCTCATCGATCATCGTTCCCTCCTTTTCAGGCGATCTGGACGCTCCCGTCAACCCCGATTGCGCGGGCTCCCTCCGATAAAAAAAGGGAGCCCCGCGCACGGGACCTCTCCTCATTCGGACTGGAAATGGATCCGCGAATGGGTTCCGTCGCAGAAGGGCTTCTTCTGGGAGCCTCCGCACCGGCACAGATGGTATGTCCTGATCCCCTCGGAACTGACGGTCTTCCCGTTGGCGTCCACGATCGACAGATCACCGGTCATCTCATAGGGTCCGTTTTTCAGGCACAGGATCCTGGTCGTCTCCATGGCATTCTCCTTTCGAGAGAGGGTTCGACGATTTCGAGCGCGCTTCCCTCTTTTTATCCTGGACCAACTCTATACCGACATTTATGATCGACGTCATACCGGGAGACGACGGCATCGACTATTCTTCCCCCATATCGGCCTGAAAAGATCGCCCGAGAAAAAAGAGAGGGAAAGAAGGGTCCCGACAAAGTGGGGAGGCGAATGGAGACGATCGGACGGATATGCACCCGTCGACACATGGGCGGAAACATGGTCCTGTTCGGGGTGGAGGTTTCACCGAGATCGTTGCCGGCCTTCAAAGCCGGCCAGTATGTGCATCTCGAATGGATCGATCCCCCCCGTCCCGGAGGCGGCCGGGGAGGGACGGACTCTTTTTGTCGCCTCCCCTCCCGGCGAGCTCCCCTTTCTCTCCTTCGTCACCCGGACGGGAGACTCACCCTTCAAACGGTCTCTCGAAATGCTCAAGGAAGGCGCTCCCGTGAGGGTCACAGGTCCATTCGGGTCGTTCACCCTTCCCGATGAGCTCGGGGACCGGCCTGGCTTTCCCCCACCGTCCTGCTCCCGGAAGGGGTCGGGATCTCGGCGGCGCGAAGCCTGGTCCTCGACGGCATTCCCCGCTCACCCGCCACGCCCTTCTTCCTTTTTCACCTTGCGCGGCGGCAGGAGGTTCTGCCGTTCCGCTCCCAATGGATGGAGATCGCCCGGAAACATCCGCGATTTCGCTTCGAGGAGATCTTCCTGAAAACAGGTGAAGGAGAGGCCCGGGATCTATGGAAGACCCCTGGGATCGGATCCTCCCCCGGTTTTTCGAGGTCGTCGGAGAACGGGAGATCAGACGGGCCGAATTCTACCTCTCGGGGTCATTGGGGGTTGTGGAGTCCTTCCGGGGGGCCCTGCTGTGCGCCGGGGTTCGATCGGAACGGATCCATGCCGAACCCTGTCTCGGGACCGAACCGATCGCATCGGAGCAGGAAAACGGGAACGGGTCCGGCTGAGTGAATCCCCCGGGATTTGCTGAAAGTCCCCGCCGATCCAAGGTCCAGCGGGTCACATTCAAGACATCGGCAATATCTAGGAAGATATCTCGGTCCCGCCTTGCAGGGATGACGGAGTTCCGGTTCAGGAGTCGATCGCGATCTTGTGTCCCCGTTTTGCGGCCAGTTCGATGAAGACCTGACGCGCGACGGCCAGGGTTTCCCGGCTGGAGAGACAGAAGGGGGAGCATCCTTCGTCCGGATGGGACAGCACGAGATCCCGGAATCCCCGGTACATGCTCTGGAACAGGCGGATTTCGAGCTCCGGCGGGACGACGTATTCCCCGAAGAGCCGGTCGGAATAGATTTCCAGGGCCTGGACATTGTTCCGGATCCAGATCGGAATGATCTCCGGAGCCGGGGGACATTCGCAGTTGGTCGGAGAATAGCGTCCGACACGGTAGGCTTCCCTGATCAGGGTCTCTTCAGAGACCTCCTTCTTGACCGGAGCTTCCGGACTCGCTTCCCCCTCTTTCGTCTTGTAGAGCCAAGATAAGAACATAGGTTCCTCCCCCTCCGATTTCATCAGATTTTGCCCCAAGAAACCCTCCCCGCTACCGCCATAATCACATAAAATGAACTAATTCCATATGACATGGCTCATACGAAGGGGTCGGGGATAAAAATGTCCGCGAAGAAGATCCCCGGACGCGGGGGGAGGAACGCATTCAGGTAGGGGGAACGGGTCCGTAAAGGATTTCCGGATAGAGGAGGCGTCCATCTTTAACTCGGGCCCAGGGAGTCAGACGGTGGATTTTTTTGACGATCGTCCCATGGGTCCGCCCCAGAATCTCTTCCACGGGATATCCGTCCACCGTCAGGGTGTCGGCGATCAGGGAGCGATGGCACCTCCAGGGGACCGTTTCCGCGCAGAGGAGAACGAGGATCTCCCGGCGGCTCCGCTCCTCCACCTCTTTCACCGCCATGGCGTAAGCCTCGGTCAGCATGTAGTCGGCGAACCCCCGGAAGCTCTGGTTTCGCCAGCCTCCGTTGGGAGAATCCTTCGACGGCTTTCTGAATCCCCCCAGGGAGGCCATGGGGGTATATCCGATCCCCGAGGCGGCCAGGGCCGCCGCCAGCGTCTCTCGGTCGTACTGGGGATTGTGCCGGGATCGGGGGATGCTTCGGACATCGATCACGATCCGGATCTTTTCCTCCCTCAGAATTTCCAGAAATTCCCCGATCTCCCTCGTTCCGTGGCCGATCGTCCGAATCCGGATCTCCGGCGGGGGTTCCTCCCGCTTCGTCTCTTCCATGGAACTCCCTCTCCCGACGCCGGAACGGCCTCCGCGCATGGCCGTCAACCGGCATCGAACCGCTTCCGATTCCGTCCCCTTGACTCTAACCGTGCATCAAGGAGCGGACCGCACCGGAGAAATGACCGGAGCGGTCCGGATCGCGGACTCAGGGACGGCGGCCCGCCTTTCCGAAAAAATAGGACAAATACCCGACAAGAGTGAAGAACAGTGCGTTCACGAACGCGATCATGAACGGATTGGTGGTCGGACCGAGCATCTCCGGGCTCCTATCTTTTGAATGATGGATGAAAGTCCTCCCAAATATTCGGAGGCCACCATGTCCAAGGATATGAAATTCGATTGATTGGATTTATGATCGTGATCATAATGGATCAAGAAAGCCGGATCTGAAGGAGGGAGAAGACCGCCTCCTTTGGCAGAGGCGAAGATAGATGACTGGTTCGAGAGCGCCAGAACGTTCGGGAAGACGGGAGAAAGAGGTCAGGCCAGCGGTCCGAAGGTTCTTTCATCGTCCGAACGATGAAACATGACTGCAACTTTGGAGAGGCTTGGAGAGATGGCCTGAAAGCGGAAAGGGTGCACCCAAAGGAGGTCTTCCGGCGGTTCCGCCGATCCGCCGGAAGATCGCGGGGACGCCTTGAGCGACAGGGAATTGCCCTTCACCCAGCTCCCGCTCCCTGAACGGTCAGGGCCGCAGAACCCACCGGTTCCAGCGGCTGCGGTACCGGGCCAGAAACTCCGTCTTTTTTTTCCATGCGCGGGTCTTTTCGGCATCGGTGAGGAGACTTCCGAGGCGATCGATGGCCTTATTGGCGGAGAGGTTTTTATCTTTTGCCAGCGAATACCAGAACCAGGCCTCGACGAGACTCTGTTTCATACCGCCCAAACCCTTCTCGGCAAAATATCCCAGGCGAGTGAAGGCATCGGGATTTCCGGCATCCCTGGTCGCTCGCAGGGA
>JAKBXW010000009.1 GCA_021840555.1 Nitrospirota bacterium | reverse complement strand
CAAGGCCCTCAGTAATCAATATAATTTTTGGCTCTTGACGAGAAAGTGTGGGCAAAAAAAAGCATCTGGTGAGGTATAATTTTTCCGTGTGCTCATCGCCAAATGACAACACGGAGGACCCACCAGATGCCTTATGAGCTTATCACGAGACTTCTTGGTTTTCCAGATTTTCGCCTCGTTGGCATCGAAACAGAGGAACGATCTGTCGTTCTGACGCTCGAGAGAGAAGAGATGACCTTCCGGTGTGGTTCTTGTGGAAAAGAGGGCCTTCCCGGATACGACCACAAGATCCAAGAGGTCCGTCACCTTCTGTGGTGGCAGCATCCGACAGTGATTCGCTTCCCCCACTCTCGTGTCGTCTGTCCGACGTGCAAGGTGGTCACGGAAGCGTTGGATTTCTTGCCGGTCCGGGGTCCTCGCGTGACCCGCCCGTTGGCCCATCTGGTCTACGAGCTGTGCAAGATTACGACGCACAAGGCGGTGGGCCTTCTTCTGGGTCTTCACCGGGGAACGGTGAAGGCGATCGACCAGAGGATGATGGAGAAGGTCCAGTCGGAGCGCCCTCTCGACGGGATCGATGTCCTGGGGTTCGACGAGATCGCGGCCGGCAAGGGGCAAAGCTATTGGACTTTGATCTGCGCTCCGGAAGGTCCGAGAGGGCCGGAACTTCTTCATATCGTGGAAGGACGCAAAGAGAAGGACCTGACGCCCTTTTGGAGCTGGTTCGGCAAGGCGCGGGCCCAGAAGGTCACGCATGCCGTGATGGACATGTGGCCGGCCTTCAGAAAGAGCTTCCTGGCTCATTGTCCGGAGGGAAAAGTTATCTTCGACAAGTTTCACGTGATCCGCCATCTCCTTGACGCCGTCAATGAGGTTCGAAAACAGGAGCTCAAACGCCTGGGAGGAGCGTTCAAGGGCCTTCTCTCGGGAAAGAAATTCGTGCTCCTGGCACGGAGGTCGAACCTCAAGCCAGAGGCGAGAAAAGCCCTCTCGGAGCTTCTTCTCGTCAGCCCTCGGCTCCTTAAGGCCTATGTTCTCAAGGAGAGCTTCGACCACCTCTGGGATTTTACGTCCCGCACGTGGGCGGTGAAGTTTTTCAGAAAATGGGTCGGAGCCTTGAAATGGAGCCGTCTGACGCCTCTCAAGAAGTTTGCCTCCATGGTGGAAGAACACCTCGACGGGATCCTGTCTTACTGTGACAGGAAAGTTCCCTTGGGATACATTGAGTCAACAAACCAAAAGGCTAAGAACGTCATACGGAGAGCCTACGGATATAGGGACAAGGACTTCAAGAAGCTCAAAATCATTCAGGCGTGCACTCCTTGGATGAACGAATTTCAACCCTGGAGCCGTTACCCATAGTATGTCGTCATGTGCCAGAATTAGGAAGTTGACACATGGAACCGTGAAAGAGGAAAGAATTGTCTTGAGGAAGGAGAATGGACCGAGGTATCCGGTAGGAGTTCCCTTACCGCAAATCTCCACTGATCCCCGAAATTGCGATTTTCGGCCAATAGCCGTTATCTGGTTAAATCATGGCCCATGAAAAAAGATGCAAACCTCCTCAGGTCGTCTTGACAAGCAATTCTTCAAGGCGTATTCTTCCGTGTGTAATGCCCTCAAAATACGGGTCCGCGAGGATCTGTGCGGATCAAGGCACTTATTCCTTATCTTCTTTTTGTAAGGGGGTTGTCGTGGCTCAAAGTCATCAGAAGGGAATCGTGGCCTATTGGCTCGGTGCGGCATTCTCGGCGGTAGGAAGTGGTTCGGTTGTCGGATTCTGCCTGCAGGAGTGGTTCGGTGCCCACCGGTTTGAAACATGGCGTGAATCCTACATCTGGATTTACTGGATCATGGTGCTTTCCACGGTTGCTGGTGCTCTGATCGGGCTGTACTCCTATTCCTACCACAGGAAGCGCGAGGGTTGGTGATCGTGGTTTTCTGTGAGGCTAAAAGGTCAGAATCCTAAAACTTGGGAGGTGCCAGTATGTGGATGTTAAGTGCAATTACATCGCTGTCAAGCGCACAACTTAAAGAGCTTTCCGATCCAAGTCACTGTTGCGGAATGACCCCCGGAGGGGCGAGCCAGGGTGTGGCTTCCTTTGCGGCCTTTATGGGGACGGCAACGGCAATCGGCAGCATGGTTCTGTTGCTTGTCTGCATGTCGGGGATTGCTGGACGGGCGAAATTCGATCCTTCTCGCAAAAAGTAGGGTGCTGGAATAGAAAAGGAATGCCGGGTTTCCCGGTCTCCTTTTCTTGGGGTGCAGAATAACTTCTGTGCCTGGATTGTCTTCCGTTGTGTGTCGGAAAGACAGATTAAACCTCAAGAGCGTTTAAGGAGTGCGAGATGGCATTTCGCGAGTACAAATTTGGGGTGATGATGACCGGCACAGTCTTCGCTGTGACGCTGTCCATTACGGTGTTGTTTCCTGCCATGGAGATGAGCAAAGTTCCTCCCTCTGCAACGGCGATCCAGAAAGCCAAGGATTACGGCCCGGAGAGTGGATTCACGATTGAGGATCCCTTCATGACGGGTGAAAACCGTCCAACCATGATCGGAAAAGGAAAGGTGATCTTTGTCCGGGAAGGTTGCTGGTGGTGCCACACCCTTCTTCCCGAGCAGACTCAGGACTGGCAGTATTTTGGTGCTCCTCCAAGGGTTTCCGACTTTGTCGGCGAATCCCCGACCGTTTTCGGATCGGATCGCAAAGCTCCAGATCTGCTTCATGTCGGAAGCCGTTTGCCCATCAAGGGATGGCATCTTGTTCACCATGCCAATCCCCGGGCGGTTCAGCCCATGTCACAGATGCCCGCATTTAACTATCTTTCCAAGCGGGATCTGAATGCTTTGGCTGATTATATGATGAGCCTCAAATAGCTTTTGGGGGAAGCTAGGCTCTATGAAGTATTGAGTGATCGTAGGGCCTGGCTTCCTCGGTATGGTAGACACTCAAGGTCGAACTGAACTTCCGGTTCTGTAAATACCTCTAAAAGGAGTGGTGTTATGGCTGATGTTGAAGAGCTTCTGAATGAAAGATTTGACGGGATGCTCGAAGGAACGAACAATATCCCTGGAATTATTATTCTTCTGCTGGTGATGACTGTTGTGACCGCCGAGCTCTTGACTTTCCCGCTTTTCGGGGCCCGTCCGCAGCTTCCGGGTCATCTTCATTACTGGCTCGTACAGGGTGTTCCGGTTTTGAAAGCACACACTTCTCCCAATCTGGCTCGTCCGTGGTGGGATCAAGGGTACGTGATCAATTCAATCTATGTTTCTATTTTCTTTACGTGGGTCGGTTTGCTGATGAAAAGAACAGAAGTTGCCCGGGATTTCTAACGCTAATTTGATGCCAATCCCGGCAACTTCTCTGTGTTCCACTCACAATCCAAGGGGAGGTGAGTCCTTTGTGGAATGTAAATAGTCCTATCGTTTTCTGGAGTATTACACTGATAATGCTTTTTTCTGCACTCATCTATTCCTTCTTCATCGACGATGTGAAGCCTGAGTAAATATAAGGCTTTATGAAGAGGGCCGGCGGGGGGAGCAGCTCCCCTCGTATACATAAAAAAGGCGGTTTCCTGCGGAGGCCGCCTTTTTTATTGCTTGAAGGTTGCGGTTCCTTGCCCGGCAGGTGTACAATCGGGGTTACGAGGTGTTGTATGTCGATTAAGATGTCTGTCTCTGTTGTAATTTTTACTTTTCTTACCGCTTCTGTAATTACCTTTGCCATCATGTCCCGCTATATTATCGGCCCCTTCAAAAAGCTCAAGCGAGGAGAGCAAGTTATCATCGCCATGAGTTTCGTCGGAATTATCAGCGTCATTTCCTTTGCGATTATCCAGCTTTTATTGAGAATTCTGGTGTAATAATCGAATGAAAACAGGTGAAAAAGTCGTATTTCTCCTTTCCGGGTTAATGGTATTGTCGGCGGTTGTGCTATACATTTTGGCTCGGATGAATGTGGTGACCTTCTGGACGACGAACGACATCTACCTTTTTTCAAAAAAGTCGGATGCCGGGTATCAGGTTTTCCAGAAGTATGGATGTCGGGATTGTCATGTCGTTTATGGAGAAGGAGACTATGACGGTCCCGATATGGATGGGGAAGGAACGAGGCGTACCGCAGATTGGCTTCACCGCTACTTCGCCAATCCGGCGGCTCTTGTTCCGGGAACGGCCCATGCGGGGAAATTTGCCCCCACTTTTAACAAGTTGTCCCCGAAAGAGAAGGATGAACTTGTTGATTTGCTGATGAGTCTGAAGTCGTTACCCGGATCCCCTAATTATCCAAAACCTCCCAAATAGCTGCTTTAGGGAGAAAGCCAAGGTCAAGGAGCCAAAATGAAACTGCCAGAAGGTATTGTCGCCTATCTATGGACTGCGACCGGACTCGTCTCACTCGTCATCATCGTGTTCGGGATTTATTGGGCTTACAAGAACGGGCAGTTCGATGAAAACATCAAGTATATCGTATTTAACGACGAAGACGGAGACGCTCAGAAGCCCCCCCACGAGCAGCCGGAAGTTCATCCCCAGGCGCCAAAGGGAAAATAGTTTTCAATAGAAGCTTTTTCAAAGGGGTCCCGTTTGAAAAAGAAATTGAACCGCGTCAATGCCCTCGCCGGAATAGCGATAGGTTTCCTGCTTTTCTGGTTGGCTGACAAGGCATTTGGATTGACGAATGGCGCGTTCCACCATATCTTCGGAACCGGAATTCTCTTCTCTTATCTGCTGGCTCCCCTCGCAGTCTCCCTGGTAACCGGTTATATCATCGGCCCATTTGGTAAATTGCTTGCTCCTGTGCCGCCGATGGGATATCTTCTCTTCTCCTACCTTTATGAGGTCTATCATCCCACAGGGCAGACAGTCGGAATTCCCGTTGCCCCATTCATGATGATTTTCTTCATAACTGTTCCGGAGGTTTCCTTCCTGGGAGGATATGTCGGAGAGACCATCAAAAGAAAACGTTCGTCTGGAAAGACCGGAGAAGGCCGGCCCAAATCGAGGGGCCCTGAAAGGGTTTCCTGAATTTGAAAAGAGGGACATCATGAACCAGGCCAGAGAGCCAGAAAAAATAGACAGCCCGGCAGATCGACTGGGACTTCGCTTTATTCTCTTCGGTGTTTTTTGCCTTTTTGTCGGAACGCTCCAGGGTTTTCTTCAGTCGACTCCCAGAATCCGCCACTGGATCCATATGACCGGACAGGCCGGGCATTTGGTGGATCCACTGGCCCATGCCCATATCAACCTGATCGGTGGAGTCGTTTCGGTTGTCATGGCCATGGTTTACTATCTTCTCCCGCGACTATCCGGAAGACAGATCTGGAGTCAAATGCTGGGGGAACTTAGCTTCGTTTTCATGGTATCTGGGGTTCTGGCGTTCTATAGTGTTCTTTTGACATTCGGCATCCTCGAGGGGAACAGGATGCTCGACCAGGGAATCGTCTATCCTCTGGCGCGCGCCGTTTATCAACCCTATCACAGGATCGGATTCGTTCTGGCGGCTCTTCTGATGGGAATCGGCCACTGGACCTTTGTCTTCAATGTTTTTGCTACAGTCTGGTTCCGGGCCCCGAAAAAAGTTTTGAATCCGGTAACACGGCAGGCGAAAGAAAGGGTTTGAGCCGAATGGAAGAGAAAAAGAAAAATGAATTCGAGGAAAAAAACATTCACCCTGAAACTCTTCAAAAGGAAACACCTCTTCACATCAGCCCGGACGACGATGATCTGGCTCCGGCGGAAATGTCGCCGTGGCAACTTCCCTGGAAGGCGATTACGATCACCTTCGTTCTGCTCATACTCATAGCGGGGGCGGTTCACGTCGTGGGACTGGCGTCAAACAGAATTGTACGCCTTTCAACGGCAGGTGTCCGAAAGCATGGGGCGGCTCCCGGAGAATTTCGCCCGATGGGGGGAGTCCTGACGGAGGCCCTTCCAGGAACGAACTCTTCCAAACTCAGCGCGGCCTCGAAAAACCTTCAGGAAGGAAAAAATCTCGCTCCCACACCCCAGATCCAGGTCGATGCTTCCGGATACAAAATTCCGAAGGGATTCGTCCTGATTCCCGCAGGTCCCTTCTGGATGGGATCCGATGACAATTTCGCGAATTTTGACGAAAAACCGGTTCATAAGGTGTTCCTTCCCCCGTATCTGATCGAAAAGACTCTGGTGACAAACAGGGAGTACAAGGAGTTTGTCGACAAAGCCCACTACATTCCTCCCGCCAATTGGAAGAACGGCACGTATCCCCCTGGGAGAGGCAATTATCCTGTGACATTTGTTTCCATGGAGAACGCCCGTGACTATGCGCGCTTCCGAAGAGCAAGGCTGTGTACGGAGGAAGAGTGGGAAAAAGCCGCCCGCGGTGTGGACAAGCGGATGTGGCCGTGGGGAGACACCTGGGACCCAAGAAGAGCCAATGCGAACTACACGGTGGGAGATACCTCCCCCGTGAACCGTTATCCCATGGGGGCCAGTCCCTATGGCGTTCTCGACATGGCCGGAAATGTCTTCGAATGGACCAGCTCGAAGTACCGTCCCTATCCGGGAAACACGGCCAACAAGGCCCGGTTCTATTCATACCGGGTCGATGCGACGGGAGCCCTTCATCCTGTGAAGGGAAAGTCCTACTATGTTTTGAGGGGGGGGTCCTGGAAAAGCGACCAGTACAGCGCCCGGGTCAGCGCCAGAAATCCGACCTGGCCTTTTTATGCCTCGGACTTTTTTGGATTCCGGCTTTGCATGGATGCGAAACGATGAATGAAGGGGAAGGGGTCTGTCATGACGAGGGATGAAAAAATCAAGGACTACATCATGAAGTTCTACTATGCCTGTCTCCTTTACGCGATTATCGGCTTTTCCTGGGGAGCGGTGATGGGCGGTGTGGAGACTTTCCGCAATTTTGTCCAGGCCGGGGCGGGCGGACCTTCTGACCTGATTGTGCTCGGTCACACCCACATCAATCTTCTGGGATGGGTCGAGATGGCTATCTTTGGATCGATGTATTATATTGTCCCCAAAATTTTCAGCGGCCCCCTCTACAGCTATCGTCTTCTCAAAATCCATTTCTGGATGCACAACATCAGCCTTGTCGGGATGGTCCTTGCCTTCTGCATCGCCGGGTACAAGGGCGGGATGATTCTCCTTCACGGAAATGTGGCCGATATCAAGCCCGTCGAGGCCCCCTACATGGAAATGGTCGGCATTTTCGGCCTTTTTGTGCTTCTGGCCAACATCATCTTTGCCTACAATATCTATATGACGGTCCAGGTAGCCAAGGGACGGCGGGAACTTCCGGTGAGCGAGCGTGAAGAGGCCTCAGCCCCTATCCTGCCAGCCATGTCGCCATCGACCGGAACCTTTCGCCAGTCACAAAATCATTGAGAGCACGCCATCTTATGACCCGACTTTACAAACCCCTTCTTCTGGGGGCAATATGGGGATTGGGGATTGTTGGAATTCCAGGAAATTCCTGGGCCTATCTTCCCCGATATGTTCATGTAACGCTTGGACTCCCTTGGTTTGCCTATCTTTTCTTTTTGCTGGGAGTTCTTGTTCCCGTTTTTCTCTATCTCGGAATTTCCTGGTATTTCAAACGAGAACTGGAGAGGCCGGGGCACGGCAAGAATTCACGGGACGAAGACTCCGAGGAGTAGGAACTCCGGGGGCTGGCTCATCCACTAAAGAATCGGGAGCCCCATTCCATGGAACAGACGCAACCGCTCATACCGATGCCGAAAATCGGCACCGAGCCCATCAAGACCCAGAAGATCCGGATCACACACATACGTTATGTCGTTCAGGCCCTTGTTATTATTCTTCTCATCCTCCTCCCCTTCACCGGCATCTTTCATATCGACCTTTCAACAGGACGATTCGTTTTGTTCGGATACCAGGTGTGGTGGAGCGATTTCTTTTTGATTCTTCCTTTCTGGCTTTTTGTGATCACAGCCATGACGGCCGTATATGCCCTCCTCGGGATGGTGTATTGTGGCTGGGCCTGCATTCAGAACACTTTTTCCGAGTGGACAAACGGACTCGCACGGCTGGCCTTCGGATCAGCCACGCTTGGACCAGGAATCGGAGAGATTTCCCTGTCCCATCCCCGGCCCAAAAAGGTCTCTCTTTTCAGGAAGGGAATTCAGTGGACAATCTTCCTGGGAGGCGTGACCCTGTTTTCCCTTGCAGTTTCCGTGATCATCACGGCCTATGTGATTCCACCGAGAACCCTGTTTCATGATCTCGCCACGGGGAGAAACCCTACCGCCTACTGGTTGCTGTTCGGAATCGGAGGAGTGATGTTCCTGAATCTTCTCCTTGTCCGCCATTACTGGTGCAAGTGGGTCTGTCCCTATCCCCTCTGGCAGCATATGTTCAAGACCGACGACACTCTGAAGGTTGCCTTCGACCACAAGCGGCGAAATGAATGCACCGGATGCAACCTCTGTGTCAAATCGTGCTTTATTGATATTGATCCCAGGGATACGAAAAATTATTCGCGGTGCATCAACTGTGGGGAGTGCGTGGTTGCCTGCGAAGACTATTCGGCGAAGAGAGGACTTCCCTCCCTTTTGACCTTCCATAAGAACGGCGTCTATGTCGATTCAGAGGGGGCCATGAAGGGGAGAAGGCTTTCCCCGGGGACGGTGCGATTCGTTGTGGCCGGGGTTGGCAGCCTCATTCCTTTGTCGCTCTTTATCTATGGAATCGCGACCTACTCCCCATATCATGTGACGGTCAGCCAGGTTCCCGGGCGACTCGACCAGTTCGAGGTCGGGCTTTACAACAAGACTCCGCGGCCTGAGCGCTTCACAATCGCCGAATCCGGTTTGCCCTCCGATCGGGTTTCATTTGAAACCACAAAGGTAGCTCTTCCCCCAGGAGAGCACCGGAAGATCTATTTCACCGTGAAATCCGGTAGCGATCTTCCCCCTGGCCTGCACAACTTCATGGTCACCGTGAATGCCAGAACTCCCAAGCCGGGACAATTCAGCCAGGTGGCGACTGTCTATATCCAGGGAGGGAAGTCCTAGCCAGATCAGGAAACCCAGGGTTCACGAATGGCGTCGGCCATGCGGTCGGGGGGAAAGATCGGCAGGGATTTCTGGATGCCCGAGGCGAGATGTTTGATCGTGATCGTTCCGGTCGACAGCTCGTCTCCTCCCAGGAGACCGATAAAGCTTGCGCCCTCCCTCTCCGCCTGAAGAAAGGCTTTTTTGAGGCGAGCCTGGCCGAAAATGCCGACCGCCGATATTCCCTGTTCCCTTAGAGAGGCGAGGATTCTGTGGGCATAGGGTTTCGCAGCCTCCTCGAGGGGATGAACCGCCAGATGGACAGCGGGCCTTGAGGCTTTTGGAAGCGTTCCTGCGAGTTCCCTCAGAAGGAAGAGTCTTTCGATTCCGATGGCCAGTCCGACCCCCGGGACGTCGCCTCCACCGAGGTGACGGACCAGTCCGTTGTAGCGGCCGCCGGCAGCCCATGTGGACTGGGCCCCCAGCGCATCTGAAACCCATTCGAAGGCCGTTTCGGTGTAGTAGTCCAGACCCCGTACGAGTCTGTGGGACACGGTGAAGGCGATCCCTTCCCCTTCAAGCCCACGGCAGACGCGTTCGAAGTGGTTTCTGGAAGCAGGGCAGAGAAAGTCCGCCAGGTGTGGCGCAGACTCAAGGACCGGCTGGCATGATGGAATTTTGCAGTCGAGGACCCTCAGGGGATTGGCGTGAGTGCGGCGCCGGCATGTCTCGCACAGGGTGTCGAGGTTCTTCTCAAGGTATCCGACCAGAATTTCCCGGTAGGCGGGGCGGCATTCGGGGCACCCCATGCTGTTGATGAGAAGGCGGGAAGCCGGGATTTTTGATTCCAGTGCGTGGCGGCTGACCGTGGCAATCAGGTCCACGTCATCGTCCGGGTCCGACGACCCGAGAATCTCGGCTCCGGCTTGATGAAACTGTCGGAGCCGTCCTGCCTGGGGCCGTTCGTGCCTGAACATCGGTCCCTGGTAGAACAGCCGTTCCAACCGTCCCGGTTCGGCCAGACGGTGTTCGATCGCGGCCCGGATCAGCGAGGCTGTCCCTTCGGGTCTGAGAGCCAGCGATTCACCTCCTTTTCCGGAAAAAAGGTACATCTCCTTTTCGACGATATCGGTTGACTCCCCGATCGATCGTGCGAAAAGATCTGCGGACTCGAAGAGGGGAAGCCGGATTTCTCGAAACCCTGAACGGCCGAAGACCTCCCTGACTTCGTCTTCCAGACGGCGAAAGGTTTCAGAGTCGGGGGGGAGAAGGTCTTTGACGCCACGGGGGGCCTGGTATTTCATGGAGGTCCATTCTTATAGGTGAATGCGATCGGGAGAAAGTCCGAAGACTATTCCCTGATTAGCGATAAACGTTCGAACCTTCATTCTAGCAGAGGGCGATGGGAAACAAAAAGAGTCGAAAGGTGGCTGTCCTTGAGGAGCTGTCCCGCGGGTTTACGAAAAGAAGCCTTGACGGCGGATATATGGACGATCCCGAATTCCGGAAGGCCTACGGGGAGTATTTCGGGACGGTGGGATTCGAAAAGGGGATTGCGCTTTCCCGGGAGATCAAAAACAGAGGTATAACGGCCTTCAATGGGAAAAAGCGCCTGTCGGCGATCGACCTCGGCACGGGAACGGGGGAGTTTGTCCGGGGACTGTCGGAGGGTCTTCTGGAGGAGAGCGCCCATGAGATCGATCTTCTGTGCGTCGACCGATCCAGAGCGGCACTGCAGGACCTCTCGGATCACTGGATCCGCCCCGTTCCCATCCGCCTCCGTCTCCGGGAGGCCATTCTGCCGGATCGAAAGGATCTTCTCGAAGAGGTGACGGGGGAGATCGATCTTCTCTCCATGGCCAATCTTCTGGCGGAAAACGAAGATCGCCTTTCCGGTTTCCGTGACCTGCTCGCCACCTTCTTCTCCCGCCTGTCGCCGGGCGGAATGATGATCCTCGTCGAGCCGGCCGACCGGCGCTCGTCCCGTGCGCTGCTTTCTCTCGGGGACGATCTCCTGGGCCGATTTCCGGATCTTCATGTCGAGGCTCCCTGTCCGAACGACCGTCGAGGGCCCTGTCCGGCCCTTGAGGATCCGGCCGACTGGTGCCATGAAGACCGTCCGACGCCTTTTTCGTCCACAATGAAAAGGACCGCTGCCTCCCTCGGTCATATCAAGGATTCTCTCAAGATGACCTATCTTGTGCTTTCGAGGAGGGCGGGGGAGGGTGAGGCCGGTCCACGCTCCCTTCGCCTCGTTTCCCCTCTCCATAAGGAAAAAGGAATGGCGTGGGGGTTGTTCTGCGACGGGAAAGCCCTCATCCGGCTTCGTCTCCTGAACCGGAACCGTCATGAGGATACGAAGGCTTTCGGCCGGCTAAGGCGGGGCGATTCGATCGTCGACCCGCGAACCGCGGGGAGCACTCCGGGGCGGGAGGGAGGATTCGTGGAATGGCCGACCGGAGAGTCGGTGGTCGGAGTCCGTCGATCGGACGGAACCCTCTGGGAAATTTCCCGGGAGGAGAACTGATGGAGCTCTGGCCGGTCATGGCTCCGCACAGCCCTGACCTTCTGTCTTCCTGGAAGGCGGGATCGGACAGGGAGACGCTGGGGAAGTTTGTCGGATTGCGGCAGGACCTCTTTTCCCGCTCGGCCGAACCCTTTTCCGCAGTCATCGCCTACACACCCGGGTGGCAAACGCGCCACGTGACCCTTGTCGATGGCTCCACCGAGCACTGTTCTTCCCGCGATTTCTCCGGATTCGGCCATCATTACCAGTATGACCCGCCGGGAGACCCCGACCTCGCCCGCCGGATTGTGGCATCGGGACGACACCTGGGGATCTCCGTCGCGGAAGGGGTCCATGGAGTCGACCACGCCATCTCCGTCCCGCTCTTTTTTCTTCTTCCGGAAGGGACGACTCCTGTCGTTCCGGTGTCCCAGTCGCTCTCGGGGGTGAGGCAGGCTTCTCTTCTGGGGGAGTCCCTCAGGAGGCTCGAGTCCGCTGGTTTGAAACGGCTCCTTCTGCTCGTCTCGGGGGTATGGTCACAGAATCCGATGGAGATGGCCCGGGGGCAGGAAGATCCGGCGATACCGCTCTGGACGGAAAGGATCAGGACGAATGTCTTCGACCGGGAGAACCCGGACTGGAGCTTCCTTCCGGAGCTCACGCGGGAGACTCTCGACCGGCTCGATCCCCCCGGACGACTTCGGGAGCTCCACCTTCTGAAAGGACTGGGTGTCCGTGGGGGACGCTTGTGGGCCAAAGAGCGGATCCCTGGCCTTGTCCAGGTCCTTGCTGCCTTCGATCCGATCTTCGTGTAAGCCGGGGACGTCTTCATACATAAAGAGTCCCGGTCATTTTGCCAGGCACGGAGATCGTTCCGCCATACCCTCATCAGATTTTTCCTCTCCCTCCGACAGGAAGGTTTTCAGAGAAATCCTGTCCGCGGTTTTTGCGATGTTTCTTTATAAGAGGGTCGATCCCGTCTTTCCTGCCGGACCCGGTGCGGAGGCTATGGCGCCTCTTTTCGGAGATAGGTCGGGGCTTATGTTCAGCTTTTGAAAAAAGGCCCGATAAGAGTATCATGGTGAGCGTTTAATGCTCCTGTGAGGGGACAGATTTCGGGGAGGGGTTTCATGAGCTTGTTCGGCGGTGGCAATCGTCGTGAGGAAGGACGGGAGCAGGTCGGCTTAAGAGAGAGATCCGGGGAGGATTTTCTCGAGGATTCCCGTGTTCTCCGGAAGATCCTGGACGCTGTTCCCGATCTCGGGATCGCGATCGCGTCGCCCGAGACGGGAAGCGGGCGCGCGGGGAACCGGATCCTTTACATGAACCAGGCCATGAAGAAGATCGTCTCCGCCATGGAGGCGGAGATGAAGCGCTCCTTCGGCGTCTCCGCCTCCGAGGTGATGGATGGCTCCATCCACCGGTTCCACAAGGATCCGGACCGGATCCGGAAGATTCTCGAGGGGCTTCGGCCCGGAGAGATCCGGAAAAATCAGGTGATGGAGATCGGAGGGATTTCCCTTCTCTCGACGACGGAGGTGGTGGCCGATCCCGTTTCCGGAAAGGCTCTGGGGTACATGACCGTTTTTCGGGACGTGACCGCCGACCGGCTCCTCGAACAATCGGCAGAGTCCCAGAGCCGCTCATCCCAGGTCCTCTCCCGGGCCGTCGGGGAGCTCGATTCCGGCATCCGGGAGATCGTGGTGGCGACCGGAAAGGTGGCGGCCGAATCCCAGAAAACCCGCTCGGAGGGGGAGGGCGGACGCCAGACCCTCGAAGCCCTGCTCTCCCAGGTTCTGGAGGCGGGGGAGGCCATGCGCGCTCTCGTGGAAGTCGTGAACGGGCTCAACGCCCGAAGCCAGGAGATCGGGAAGGTGGTCGAAGTGATCGACGACATCGCGAGCCAGACGAACCTTCTGGCCCTGAATGCCGCCATCGAGGCGGCCCGGGCGGGCGAGCAGGGAAGAGGGTTCGCGGTGGTGGCCGACGAGGTGCGTAAACTTGCGGAGCGGACCATTCGCGCCACGAAGGAAATCGGCACGACCATCCGGGAGACCCAGGGAGAGACGACCCGCACGGCGACCCTGATCCACGGAACCCTGGGAAAGGTCGAGGAAAGCCAGAAGAAGGCCCAGGGAGTGGGGACGGTCTTCGCCTCGATCGTCGACCGCGCGACGATTCTGTCCGAGACCTTGAACGGCATCGTCGGCGTGACGGAAAAACAGTCCCGCAACGTGTCGGAGGTCAGAAAGCAACTCGAATCCCTGGTGGTCGCACTTGACGAGAATCTCAAAAAGGTGAGGAAAGGACAGTGATCCCCCTTCTCCCAGAAGATTCAATCCCGACCGGATGTCGGTCAACATCGATGAGGAGGTTCCATGGCATCGGAGATCGTCTTTGATTCCCCCAACCACAAATTCGTCTGGCTTGGCCGCGACGAAACGGGCCTCGAGGAAGGGGTGCAGACGAACCAGTACCTGATCGTCGACAACGGCCGGGGGACCCTGCTCGACCCCGGGGGGTTCGGGGTCTTTTCCCGGGTGGTGGTGAACATGAGCGAGTTCGCGGATCCGGAAAAGGTCGACCACATCTTCCTCTGCCACCAGGATCCTGACGTGGGAGGGGGGCTCGCCTCCTGGATGGACATGACCCCGGCCCGGGTTCACGTCTCCGCGCTCTGGATCCGGTTTCTCCTGCACTACGGGGTGACGGCCCTGGACAGGATCGAGGGGATCCCGGACGGGGGAGGGACGCTTTCCCTCCCTTCCGGCAACCGCCTGGATTTCATCCCGGCCCATTTTCTCCATTCCCCGGGGAATTTCCATGTCTTCGACCACGCCTCGGGCATCCTCTTCACGGGGGATCTGGGCGCCGCGATCTATCCCAAGGGGGAGACGCCCCTCTATGTGGAGAACTTCGAGGACCATGTCCGCCACATGGAGGGATTCCATGTGCGGTACGTGGCGACCTCGCGGGCGATCGAGTACTGGCTGTCGAAGATCCGGAACCTTCCGATCCGGATGATCTGTCCCCAGCACGGATCCATCTTCCGGGAGCCGGAAGCCCGGAAGTTCCTGGACTGGATCGGAAAGGCGCGCGTCGGCTTCGACGCGAACATCTTCACCTGAGATCCAGGTGAGACAGACCGTTGACGGAAGGACCGAAAGGGAGGGACAGCATGGGTGAGAGACTGTGCGAAAGGGAGCGTCTGGCCCTGGGCGAGCTTCAGGCGGATCTGGTTTTTGTACGAAACTATATCGTGCAGCTCGAGGAAATCAACCGGATGCACGACCGGGACATCGGCTCCATGACCGACATCCTCCGGACGCGGATGGAACGGATCGACGTGTCGACCATGATCCGGAAGGGGCAGGAGTCGATCGCGAACCTCGAGCGCTTCCAGACGGTTCTCGAACGGATTTCGGCGATCGGGCTCGAGATTCGGGAGATCTCGACCCAGGTGAACCTTCTGTCGATCAACGCCGCGATCGAGGCCGCCCACGCCAAGGAGGCCGGACGTGGGTTCGCCGTGGTGGCGGAGGAGATCAAGAAGCTCTCCGACAGGACGCGAAAGTCGGTCGAGGAAATTTCCAAGACGGTGGAGTCGATCGGCGCCGAACTCGGGGCCATGCGGGAGAGCATCGAGGATGTGCAGAGCCGGATCGGAGAGATGAAGGATTTCTCGGAGAAGATCGAGCAGAGCGTGGCCCACATGAAGGACGTCGCCTCCGGAAATCTTCTCAAAAAGTTTCTGGGGATCGTTGTCGGCCGGTCCGACCGGATGAGCCAGCTGATCCGGGGGGTCTTCTCGAAAGCCTAGGATCCGCGGGACGGAGTCCCGAAGATAAAAACACCTTGTCAGGAGTCAGGAACGATGAGCGGTAAAACAGATATCGAGAATCTCGTTCTCCAGGTCGGGACCAACCAGATGGAGCTTGTGGACTTTCGCATCTTTCAGGTGGACAAAAACAATCCCGATAAGGTCATGGAGGGGATTTACGGGGTCAACGTGGCCAAGGTGATCGAGATCATCAAACTCCCGGAAATCACCCCGGTGCCAAACGCCAACCCCTTCCAGGACGGGGTCATCAATCTTCGGGGCATCGTCATTCCCATCATCAATCTCGCCCGGTGGATGCGTGTGACGGAGCCTCCCGGCATCACCTCCTCCCAGGTGATCGTGACGGAGTTTTCAAATATCCGTCTCGGCTTCCTCGTCCATCAGAGCGTTCAGATCCGGCGGGTGTCCTGGAAAAGCATTGTCCCGATCAACCTTCCCTCTTCCGCCACCCACAAGGATTCGAGTGTCGTCGGGACAATCAAGCTCACGGAGGGACCGGACGCGGGGCGTGTCCTCCTGATCCTTGACTTCGAAAGCATCGTCGAGGAGATGGGGCTTTATTCGCGCCAGGTGCACGACATTGAGTCCCTGCCGAAGGCGGAGTCCACAGGAAAGACCGTTCTCGTAGTCGACGACAGCGGGGTCGCCCGCAACATGCTGTCCAAGGCACTGGACAAGGATGGCTACAAGGTCGCGCTGGCTCGGAACGGGGAAGAGGGACTGACAATGATGGCGCAGATCTGGAAGAAAAATCCGGAGGAGCTCGCGGCCGTCATCTCCGACGTCGAGATGCCTGTTATGGACGGGTACTCTTTCGTGAAGAAGATCAAGGAAAACCCTGAATGGAAGAGTATTCCCGTCATCATGAACTCCTCCATGAGCGGGACGGAGAACATGAGGAAAGGCCGGGAGCTGGGGATTGACGAGTATGTGGTGAAGTTCGAACCCCAGAAATTCCTGGACGCCCTCAACGCGGCCCTGACCCGTCACAAGGAGAAGGGGATCGCGGTCAAGCCTTAAAAGGAATGTTCCCTCGTCTCAGAATTTGGGAAAATAAATGAACGATTCCCCGTACATCAGGGTCAGGGCGAAGATCCAGGGAAGCTGGGGGGACATTCTCCAGAGAAGTCCCGGATCCCGTCCCGCCTCGGGCTCCGGACGGGCCTCCGAGAGAAGGGCCCCGAACCCGACTCCCGCTGCGAGACTTCCCGTAATGGCAAACCAGGAGATCATTTCCAGCCCGCCTTCGTTGTGTCTCGACCCATAAAGATTGAGGGTCATCCCCCCCTGAATCAGAAGAAATTCGATACCCAGATACAGAATCAGCTTCATGACGAAGGATTGGGACTCTTTCACGAAACGGTCTCCTCCCTGTATTCGCTCCCTGCGGCCGGGATATTTTCTCTTGCCAGCTGCCCGCATGCCGCAAGCACGTCCGGACCCATGGATTTCCGTATTGTCGCCGTGATGTGGAATCCCGAAAGAATATCGGCAAAAACCTGAACGACATCCCCTTCCGGCCGCTCAAAGGGCGATCCCGGAAAGGGATTGAACGGGATGAGATTGACCTTCGACCGGAAAGGAGCCAGCAGACGGCCGAGTGCCCGGGCCTGCTCAGGCCGGTCGTTCTTGCCGCCCAGGAGAACGTATTCGAAGGTGACGCGCTCCCGGTTTTTGAGAGGAAACTCCCGGCACGCCTCCAGAATTTCGGCGATGGAGTAGATCCTGCCTACCGGCATGATCTCCCGGCGCAGAAGATCATCGGGGGCGCACAGGCTGACGGCGAGCTGGACTCCGAGGTTGGCCTCTCCCAGGAGTCTCATCTTGGGAACCAGTCCGGATGTCGAAACAGTGATCCTCCGGGGGGAGAGTCCGATCCCTTCGGGATGGGTCAGGCTCCGGATGGCCACAACCAGGGCATCGAGATTGGCCAGTGGTTCCCCCATCCCCATGAAGACGATATGGTCGATGAGGAGTCTGTCCGTGGAGGGTTCCCCCGATCCTCCAAGATGGCGCATCGCCTGGATCCATTGTCCCAGGATTTCGGAGGGAGAGAGGTTCCGGATGAGTCCCATGGCTGCGGTTCGGCAAAACCGGCATCCGATGCCGCATCCGGCCTGTGTGGAAAGGCAGAGGGTCATGCGCCCCTTCCGGGGGATCAGGACCGACTCGATGACAGGGCTGTCCGCCAGGCGAAGGGCCAGTTTCTGTGTTCCATCCACCGAGATGTGGGCGGATTCGAGGGAGGGAATTCCGAGCATTTCCTCCTCTTCCAGTCGTGTCCGGGTGGAAGGGGGAAGGTTTGTCATCGCCTGCGGATCGGTGACCCCTTTTCTGAAGACCCAATGGGCGGTCTGGCGACCACGATAGGGGGGCTCTCCCAGTTCCCGGAATTTTTCAGCCCAGAGTCCTGCGGGGATATCGAGAAGGTTCACGGAGTTGTCCCCGGGCCTTCCGGTTTTGCGGCGTTCGCCCGGATCCACCGGGGCGCAATCCACCGCATGACAAGAAAGGTTGAAAAGAGGCCGATGAACGCCCCGCCAAGAACATCGAGGGGGAAGTGGGCGCCCACGTAGATTCTGGACAGACCCGTCAGGGTCGCCAGGGTGAAGAGGGGGACGGCAATGGGGGGATACAGGCTTGAAAATAGCGAGGCCGTTGAAAATGCGGTGAAGGTGTGGCCCGATGGAAAGGAGTTGGCATAGAGGGAGGGGCCCAGAACGTGGACGGTTACGGCATGGGAGGCGATGGCCGAATGGAATGCGGCCAGGGGCCGGTCCCGTTGGACCAGATGCTTGAGGGTCGTTCCGACGATGAAGGAGACGAAGGATGTTGAAGCCCAGAGGACAAAGTCCCGCCTGAAGTTCTTCCGGGCGAACAAGGCCATGAGGAGCAGTCCGATCGGGAAAAGATAGAATCCATTGCCGAGTGCGGTGGCCGCCTCCATGACCGGATCGAGCCAGGAGCGTTCGAGTGTGTTGTTGAGCCAGAGGAAAAGGCTCTGGTCGGCATGGATCAGGCTGTTCATCGTTCCTTTCGGGAGAGGACGGGCTAGTCCGAGCGGTCCTTGGCAAGAAGCGCCCTGAGACGGTCCCGGACGGCCTGCTTGGACCAGTCGGAGGGATAGGAGATGCGGAAAACCCCGCCGGCTTCCGAGAAGCCATGTTTTTCGATCAGGTATCGCCCCACTTCAAAAATCTGTTCGCGCCAGGTGGCGGAGCTTGTCCATTGCATGGCCTCCAGGACGAGCTCGCCGAACTCCTCCTCGGGGATCCGCTCCGGATGCCAGAGGTCGATCTCTCCGGAATGATCCGGATCCCGGCTCACAAGGGAATAGACGGGCATGGGCTGTGGACTCCTTGAGTGGAGAGTGATTTGGGGATCCGTTTGACGCTATTATACACCAATCAATATTCTCCGGTATATCGGCGGTTATGAAAGGAACCCGTGGAAAAAGCCTCTCTCCTTCTCCTTCTTCTCTCCGGTCTTCTGATCGCGGCCCTTTTTCTTTCCCGCCTTTCCGAGCGCCTCCGCACTCCCGACATTCTCTGGTTCATGCTTTTAGGCCTCCTGCTCGGTCCGACGGGTCTTGGGATCCTCTCCGGAGAGTCGCTCATGGGTGCCGGCCACATCTTTCTTCTTGGGGCCGTCTTCCTCGTCCTTTACGAAGCCGGTCTCCGGACGCGGATCGACCGGGTTCGCGACCACGGGATCGCCATCGCCCTTCTGGTATCCCTGGGGCTTTTTCTGACCTCGCTCCTCCTCGCCGTCGCGGTCCATTTCCTTTTTGGCATGACGTTGTACGAGGGCCTTCTTCTGGGAGCGATCCTTTCCACGACCGATCCCGCATCCATCCTGCCGATTCTCAGGAAGCTCCCCATTCCACCCCGGGTCTTTGAGACCCTGGTGGCCGAGAGTGCCCTGGGAGACGTCACGGGAAGTCTGATGACCCTTTTCATTCTCTCCCTCTCCCGGCCGGAGGGCTCCATTTCGGGAACGCTTCTGGATTTTTCCTTCTCCATTCTCTGGGGAGCCCTGACGGGCGCCCTTCTGGGTGTGGCTGTCATTCTGCTCGCCACCCACAGGAAAATAGGCCTTTTCCGGGACAACCTGCCGGTTCTGGTGTTATCGTCACTTCTTGCGGGGTTCGGTCTATCCCTCTTCCTTCATGCGCAGGCCCTCCTTTGCGCCTTCGTTCTCGGAATGGTGGTGGGCCGGGCTTCCGGCGCCGCGAAGAAGGACGTCTCCCCCTTTTCCGGAGAGGCGTTCAAGACGGTCAACGATCTAGTCGCCTATCTGGCGAGTTTCTTCATCTTCCTGGTCATGGGAACGCTGATACCGGGCTCGACGGGAGGGGTTTCCTGGATCCGTCTTTTTCTCCTCGTTCTCTTTCTCGTTGTTTTGGTGCGCCCCCTGATCGTTTTTGTCCTTCTTCCCCTCGACCGGAGATCTCAGTTTACCCTCCAGGAAATGGGATTCATGTCCGTGGTCCGGGAGACCGGGATCATGGCGGGAGCCCTTCTGGGACTCTCCCACGACGCCCTCCCGCCTAAGGCCTCCCTCATCGTCTTCTCGGTCGTGGTGGGGACCATCGCGATCGGGGCTCTCGGCTCGGCGCCCATGGCCCGCTATCTGGGATTTGCAAACCATGACGGGAGACGACCGTGAAGGGTCTCGTCGGGGCGCTCCTGATCCCCCTGCTCCTCGGCCTCTCCTCCTGCGGGCTCCCCGCAAACCCCGTCACCCCTCCCGAGGTGCTGGTGGCAGGCGAATCGGGGGCCTCCGGAGGGAATGCCGTGACCTACAGTTTTCCTTTCTCCCAGTCTCCCGCCGTCCTCTCGACGCTTTCCATCCCGGCCGGAGACACGGTCTGGGGGAGCGCGGATGTGGACAACGCCCTGATCGTTCTGGCCCGGAGCAGCAGTCAGGGGTTCTTCCTCGTCGCGCCCTTGCCCCTTTCGTCCGCAAGTCCGTTCGTGAAGGTGACACTTCCTTCGGGATATACGCCATGGGCTCTGGCTACGGTGACCCCCCAGGTGCTTGTTGTGCTCATGACCACCCAGACAAATTCTCAGGGATGCCTCGCCCTCTTCGATGCCAACACCCTGGTTCAGGAAACGGGAGGGGGATCGATCGTGCCGTCGTCCTGCCAGCCTATTCCCGGTCAACACCCCTCTCTTTCCGGAGGATTTCTTATCCCCCTGACGGACGGGGTCATGTTTCTCGCCGGGGTCGTGACCGGAAGCGGATCTTCCGCCACAACCCAACTCTATCTCCTGACCCAGACCAGCGTCCTTTCGGGGGGCACCCTCTCGCCACAGGCCGTCTGGACCCTGGCCGATTCCTATCCGGGGGGGGGGCCGCTCTCCGGGGCGGCCGAGTCCGAGGCCGTCCTTTTGCCGGATCCCAGGACCTCTGCCGTCGACCTCTATCCGGTCACCACCCTTTACAGCTCGCGAGGAGGGACTCTGTCGCCCATCTCCCGAACGTCGCTCTCTCTTTCGGTTCCTCCCACGCTTCTGGCCATCGATCCCGCCAATAATTTTCTTGTGGCGGGATCCCCCGCCAATATCTCACTCTTCGGTCTCGGTTCCATCCTGAATCCGGGGGGGACTCTGGGGGCCCTGGGTTCCGTTTTCAGCCTGTCGGGAGAGTCCGTCGAGACCCTGACGATCTATACGGGAAGTTCCTGAGGGAGATGGGGGGAGAGATGGTTCAGGTTGCGGCACTTGCAGGGATCTACCTCGGACTGGGAGGAGTCTCGGGATTTCTTTCGGGCCTTCTGGGGATCGGGGGCGGGGTGGTTCTCCTCCCCGCCCTCCTCTTTCTGCTTCCGCTGGTGGCCGGTCAGGGAGTCACTCCCTTCCAGGCGACGGAGATCTCCATGGTCCAGGTGACATTCGCGGCGCTCATGGGGATCCTCGTCCATCGTCCCGCCGCCCATGTCCCGATCCGGAGAATCGTCCTCTGGGCCCTGTCGGCCCTGACTGGCGGAGCGGTCGGCGGATTTCTCTCCTACCGGTTTTCAGGACGTCTCATCCTTCTTCTCTTTCTGATCGAGACCTGTCTCGCGCTGGGCCTTCTATTCTTTCGCCCCGTGGAGCACCCGCCCGGAGAATTCCGGACCGGGTCATCGCTCGAGTTCCCGGTCCTGTCGGTCATCGGACTCTCGAGCGGAATTCTGGGAGTGGGGGGGGGCTTTCTTTTTTATCCCGTTCTGACCCTCTTCTTCCGATATCCCTCCTATGTGGCTGTCGGATCGAGCCTGGCCGTGATGTTCCCGATGGCCGCCGCCGCCTCTGTTTTCAAAATCGTGGCCTCAGGCTCCCTCGCCCCGCCGACGCTTCCGATTGTTCTGGGGGCTCTGGGGGGATCGGTCCTGGGGGCGCGATTCACCAGAAGACTGGGGGGAACCCGGATCCGGCTTTTTCAGGGAATTCTTCTCGCGATGACGATCCTGCGACTTCTCGGGGAGTTGTTGAGATGAGTTTTTTGCGAGTCCGGAAGGAACGATGAGAGCGAAGGGCTGGAAGGACCGGGTGGTCACTCTTCCTCTTCGATCCCGTATTCCCTCATCTTGGCATAGAGCGCTTTGCGGCTGATGCCGAGGGTTCTCGCGGCCAGGCTTTTGTTCCCACCCGCTTCGGACAGGGCCCTCCGGATCTGTTCCCTTTCCCCTTCCTTCAATGTTCTGGGGTGGGATGCGGGAAATGGCGCCTCTCCGGAAGAAGAAGACAGGCGAAGAAGCGGGGCGATCATCTCTTTTTCGAGATCGAACCGGTTCGGGGATGTCATTCCCTGGATCACTGCGACCTCGATCATGCGGTTCTTGAGCTCGCGGACATTTCCCGGCCAGGGATAGTCCAGAAGAATCTCTCTCGCGGCGGGGGAGATGCCGATGGCCAGGCCGGGGCTGTCGAAGGCCTCCGCGAGAAATCTTCGCGCCAGAAGAAGAATGTCCTCCCCCCGGTCGCGGAGAGGCGGGACATTGATGGGAAAGACATTCATCCGGTAATACAGATCCTCCCGAAGGCGGCCCTGGTTCACAAGAAGGAGAGGGTCGATATTGCTGGCCCCGATGATCCGGGCATGGAAAGAAAGCTCCTCGGTTCCCCCGACCCTGTAAAAGGTCCTGTTTTCAAGGACCCGGAGGAGGGCGATCTGGGTGGAAAGATCCATTGTGCCAATTTCATCGAGGAAAAGGGTTCCCTTCCCCGCGGTGGAAAGCCACCCGTCCTTTCGGGAGAGGGCACTGGTGAAGGAACCCTTTTCGTGGCCGAAAAGCTCCGAGTTGACCAGTTCCCGGGAGATGGCTCCCGTGTTCACGGCAATGAACGGCTCTTCGCGGCGGGGTGAGAGCTGGTGGATTGAGCGGGCGACCAGCTCCTTGCCTGTTCCAGACTCTCCGGTGATCAGGATGGGAATGGAATGGGATGCGGCTTTCCGGATGCGGTCGGCCAGCTTTTTGACGGCCGGGCTCTCTCCCGCGAGAAGGGGGAGGGGGAGGTCCTCCTCCGGCCGGTTCATTCTCTCCGGTCTCACGGGTGCCGATGTCAGATCGGCCAGCAATGTCAGCAGTTTCTTTTCGTCGATCGGTTTTTCCAGATAGTTGGCCGCACCCTTCCGGATCGCCTCGACGGCGGTCTCGACCGTCGCATGGGCCGTCATGATCACCACCGGGACCTGGGGGTAAAGGGTACGGAGGGGTTCGACCAGCTCGATGCCGGTGGTGTCGGGAAGCTTGAGATCCAGAAGAATCGCGGAGCGGTGGGCCGGAAGGGGGTCGGCCTTCAGGGCCTCAAGGGCCTCCCGTCCGCTTCCCGCCTCGTAGACGACATATCCTTCATGCGACAGGAGAGTCTTCAGATAAAGGCGCGTGTTGGTGTAGTCGTCCACGACCAGTATGCGACCCTGGGCCTTCATTTTAGGGATTTTTCCAGATTTGAGAATTCCTTCAGCGTCTTCTTCACCTGGGAAAGCTTTTGCAGGAGGAGGGCTCTTTCCTTGCGGAGTCTCGATGATTCCTGCGCGTCGGCAAGGAGCCTCTGGGAGGCCTCCTTCAGTTCCGTGGGCGTTTTTTCCCCGTTGAGCGTCCGCAAAAGGTCGCGTCCTTCATGGCGTTCCCCTGGGCCCAGATGAAGGTCGGCCAGGGCCCATGCAAAGACGAGCCTGTCGCGAACCGCCGGGGAGAGGTCTGCGAGTGATGAGCGCTGCTTCAGGAGAACTCTGGCCGCCCTGTAGTAGTGTTTCGTAAAGAGGTATGACATTCCACCGAAGTACTGGGCGTCGTGATGGCTGATCTCTGCGATGGCGAAGGGGGGCAGAATGACGACGGGTGGTGGACAGGGAGGCGGCGTCCGGACCGGCGGGACGGACTGACAGGAAAGCAGCGGAAGAAGCATAAGGAAAAGGATTGGCCGTAAAAGGGGCTTGATAAGGACTCTATTCATGGGATCCCTCCTCGTATAAAAGGGGGAGGGAGACGATGAAGATTGTTCCTTTGGGGGTGTTTTGGGAAATCTCGATCGACCCTCCCATCGTGATGACGATTCCTTTTGTGACGGCCAGCCCCAGTCCAAGACCTTCCTTTGTGCGGATGTCGAAGGGGGCCACCTGATAAAACTTGTCGAAAAGGAAAGGGATATTTTCCGCGGGGATTCCGATGCCGGTATCGGCGATCTCGAAGCGGAGCGTTTTCAGTTCCCGGGCGACGGAAAATCGAATTTCCTCCCCTTCTTGGGTAAATTTAAACGCATTTCCCAAAAGGTTGTCCAGCACCTGGGCCAGTTTGTTGGCATCGGTCCGGATGATTTCCGGAAGCTCTCCGTCGATCCGGGCATCGAATCGTCTTCCCGATCCCTCGGCGGCCAGACGGTACCGCTCGATGATCCGCCCCAGGAAGGTCCGGAGCTCCAGTGGCTGGAGATCGATGCGCATCTGTCCCGCCTCGATTCGGCCGAGATCAAGAAGCTGGTTGACGAGATCGACAAGATGGTCGATCTCCTCACCCACGACGGTCAGGCTTTTCTGCTGTTCTTCGTTCAGGGGGCCCAGGGCCTGCCTCTTGAGCATGGCTATAAATCCCCGGATGCTGGTGAGGGGTGTCCGGAGCTCGTGGGAGGCCACCGTGACGAATTCGGACTTTTTCCGGGAGAGCTCCCCCAGCCTGTGGGCCATTTCGTTCAGGGCCCGGGCGAGGTCTCCCATTTCATCGGTGTTGGCGAGGTTCACGGGGTTGTGGAAAGCCCCCTGAGAGATGCGGCGCGTCCCCGCGATGAGGGCGTTGATCGGGACGAGGACCATCCGAGAGAATGAGACCAGAAGAAGGAGCACGAGGAGAGATCCGATCGCGGTCATCTCGATACTGACCGTCGTCATCTGCTCCTCCCGGGCCGTCGTCTCGGCTATTCTCCGCTCGAGAGTCCGCTGATAGCCTTCCTTGAGATCCCTCAAGAGGCCGGCCATGTAAATGAGCAGGGGTGCGGTGGAGCCTCTGCTGACGGCAATCGCCAACGATCTGTTCCCATGGTTCAAGGCGTCCCGCTCCTTCCGGATGGCTTCAAGAAGACCGATCTCCGCAGCCTGAGTTCCGCGTACGAGGGTGGCGGTGGACGCATCCGGCTGAGGGAGTGTTTTCAGAAGGGCGAGGAGGAGGGGAAGCTCCGTTTCGACGGGAGAGGGCGACTGGGGGGGGAGGGGGGCGAAGAGAATGTACCGCTTGTCCTCAGCCAGGATGACGCCCACCCTGTTCTGGATCTGGGAGATCGTCAGAAGGCCGGAAACGGACTGGTTCTTTATTTCGAGAAAGATCCGATGGAGAGCGTACAGGCTGGTGATGGCGTAAAGATTCGATGAGAGGATGATCCCCAGAAGAACGGCCGAAAAAAGAAAGATTTTGGCTCGGAGACGCAAACCCCGAGTTCGTTGGCTCAATCAGGCCCCCTGCCCCTAGCTGTGACATGTCGTCGGATCCGTGTCTTCCGGAGAGAGACAAACGCTTCAGGGGCATTCTAGAACAAACAAAGGTTTTTAACCAGAAGGGGACGGGATGGGGGGCCGCCCATCTGCATTGAGGCTCAGAAGCGGTTCAAGATATAGCGTTTGGGATTGACCGGGCTCCGGTTGACCATGATCTGGTAGTGGAGGTGGGGGCCTGTGGAAAGTCCGGAGTTCCCGAGATATCCGATGACGTCACCCCGCTTGACATGTTCTCCCTCGTAAACGGCCACTTTTTCGAGATGTCCATAGAGGGTTGAGATGGTCCCCGTGTGATCGATGACGACTGTTTTCCCGAAGCCCTGGTCCCAGCCAGCCAGTGAGACGGTCCCGGCAGCAGTGGCGATGATTGGAGTGCCGATCGATCCTGCGATGTCGACGCCCGGGTGAAAATCCCGGCCCAGACCGAACGGAGAGTTTCGCCACCCGAATCGGGAGGTGACGACTCCATGGGCCGGCCAGATGCTCGGCGTAAAGGCCCATTCGGTCTGACGGTCCTGAATGACATGCTTGAGACCTGCCAGGGATTCTTCCTGATTCAGGACTCCATGCTCGATATCTCCAATTTGCCGGTCCATCTCGGCCATGAGGTCGTCCATTCCACGACGGCCCTTCTGGATGAGAACCGACGGGGCAACTGAGTGCTCCGGTCCGCCGAGTCCCAGGACGACGTTCGAGCTGTTCGATTCGGTGGTGTTCATGATCAGCCGGACCTTGCGCTCGAGCTTTGCGACGTCGACCATCGTGGAGTGAATGTCCTGGAGTCTCCTGTAGATCCGGACAATCTCCTCCTTCTGGAGGCGGCTCTGGTGCTGCAGGGCGATCATCCGGGCTTCTTTTTCGAAAAGGAGAAAGGCGAGAACGGAAAAAACTCCCGCGAAGACGACGAAGACCAACCCTGCCACTCCGCCCCAGCGAATCCATCGACCCGAGATCTGATAGCGGCGGATCCGGTCGTTGGGCGAAGGGACTACAAGAACGGTGAAGGTTTTTTCCTTGAGCGTCTTTGTGTCCATTGCCTTCCCTCCTGCCCTTCGGAAGAGAGTTCTTCCTGAATGTCCACACCACCTGAATTACGGATGATTCATTCAATCTCTCTGGTACGATTATGGCTCAAATCTGAAGAATGTCAATAGCCATTAGAGAGAGATATAGTGTGATGTTTATCGCGAAAGCAATTAAGTATTTGTGTTTTAATAATTTTATTAAATATATAATTTTTAATTATTGTAAATCTTATAATTTATTTTCATTCTTCGAGATTAATCGTGTGATGTTTTCGCGGTGACGTATGAAAACGAGAATGGCCATGATGAGGAAGAGAAACGTTCCCTCCGCGGGAAGGGGAGGGCGTCCTAAAGCGGGAAGGCGTCCCCAGAAAACGGCCACGAGAGGCATGAGTGCAAAGCTTCCCAGAGAGGCGACGGAAGCGGTGCGAGAGGCGAGAAAGAGGAGAAGCCAGGGGATGCAGACCAGCAGGCCGAATACCGGATCCATTCCGAGCGCCACGCCAAGCCCGGTCGCCACGCCTTTGCCGCCTTTTCCCCGGAGCCAGAAGGAAAAGATGTGTCCGAGAAAAACAAAGAGACCCGCGAGAAAAGGATCGAGGGGAGCCCCGAAAAGAAATCCGGCCCGAACCGCCAGAAAGCCTTTCCCCATGTCTCCCGCCAGCGTCAGGAGTCCCAGGATCTTCCCGTTCCGGTCCTTCCCGACCACCCGCATGACATTGCTGAAGCCGATGTTCCCGCTTCCGGCCTTGCGGATGTCGATTCCCCTGAGGCGGGCCAGAAGAAGACCGGTCGGGACCGATCCGAAAAGGTAGGCAAAAATGACGAGCAGAGCCTCTTTCGTCATGAGGCATCATCCTGTCCGGTGACCCAGAGATACCACAGGAGGTATTGGAGCCCGGAGAGGATGGTGAGAACTATCGCGATCCAGAAGGTCAGAAGTCCGATCCAGTGGAAGTTGAGGAGAAAATTCGATCCGGGAATCGCGAGGTGGCGGTTGTTGTCGAGAAGAAGGGCGATCGAGATTGTCTGGACGACCATTTTGGCCTTCCCGCTTTTTTCTGCCGGAATGATGATCCCCCGGGAGGCCGCGACCGACCGGAGTCCCGAGACTGCGAATTCGCGGGCCACCACGATGATGGCCAGAATGGCCGGAAGAAGTCCGTGAGCCACCAGGAGAAACAGCACGGAGCTCACAAGGATCTTGTCGGCAACCGGATCGAGAAGTTTACCCATGGCGGTGACCATGTTGTAGCGACGGGCCACGAAGCCGTCAAGAATATCGGTGAGGGATGCCAGCAGAAAGAGAAGTGCCGCAAGGTGACTCGGCCCCGCTTTTGGGGAGTGGTCGGCCATGATGACGGCCGGGATGAGGAAAAGACGGCCGATGGTCAGCGTATTGGCGATGTTCAGCATCGATGATCCTCCCCGGATCCACTCCCCCGTTTTTGCGCGAAGAGAAGCGCGTCCGAGAATTCTCTGACGGCTCCGCCACCTCCCGGGGCCCGCGTGATCCAGTCCACGCGTCTTTTGACAGCGGGATGGGAGTCGGCCGGGGCGATGGAAAGGCCGGACCTGCCAAGGAGGATCAGATCCGTGACATCGTCTCCCATCGCAGCGACTTCGCCCGGTTGAAGGTTCCAGCGGGACAGGAGGGAGTCCATCGCGGAGGATTTGTCCCGGACTCCCAGAATGAAGTCCCGGATGCCGAGATCCGAGAGACGCCGCTCGGTTGCGGCTCCAGACCGGCCGGAAATGATGCCCACTGGAAATCCGGACCGGAGGAGGAGGGCAATTCCGTGGCCATCCCGCACATGGAAGGATTTGAGTTCGTCGGACGGTCCGAAGTAAAGCCGTCCGTCGGTGAGGACGCCGTCCACATCGAGGATGAGTCCTCGCATGGCGGGAAGCCTCCGGAGTGCTGAAAGGGGGATGGGGGGCATCAGGGAACACCCGCCCGCAACAGATCGTGGAGGTGAACCACTCCCAGCACGATGCGATCCTCCCCGCAGACGACGACGCTGGTGATCTGTCGGGACTCCATGAGGGTGAGCGCCTCCGAGGCCAGAGTGTCCGGGGGAAGGGTGGCCGGGGTCCGGGTCATGATGGAATGGGCCGGAAGGTCCAGAATGGGGAGAGATCGTGTCCGCGAGGAGTCGAGGGTCCGACGGAGATCGCCGTCGGTCAGAACTCCGAGGAGATGTCCGGAGCCGTCGATCACGGTCGTCATTCCGAGCTTTTTGGCGGTCATTTCGACGATCACTGTTCTCAGGGGGGCGTCTGGAGAGACGGCAGGAAGACGCTCACCCTTATGCATGAGGGCCTCAATCCTGAGAAAATAGCGGCGTCCAAGGGATCCTCCCGGATGAAGCGAGGCGAAGTCCCGGATCCCGAATTCCCGCTCCGAGAGAACGGCCATGGCCAAGGCGTCGCCCATGGCGAGCATGGCCGTCGTGCTCGATGTGGGGGCAATTCCCAGGGGGCCGGCCTCCCGGGTGACCGCGGCGGAGAGGGTCCAGGCCGCCTTTCGTCCCATGGTGGAGTCGGGTTTGCCGAGAATGGCGATCATGGGGATCTCCATTCTTTCGAGGAGAGGCATGAGGGCCAGGATTTCTTCGGTCTCCCCCGATTTGGAAAACGCCAGGAGGACATCCCGCGACTCCAGCATTCCGAGATCCCCGTGGAGGGCTTCACCCGGATGGAGAAAAAAGGCCGGAGTCCCGGTGGACGAGAAGGTGGCGGAGACCTTCCGGGCGATATGTCCCGATTTTCCGATTCCGGTGACGGCCAGCTTCCCGGGGTTCGAGAGGACCGCTTCCACAGCGCGGGAGAAGGTCGCGTCCAGGGAATCTCCGAGAGACAGGACGGCCTGGGCCTCCTCCGCAAGAATTTCGCGACCCCGCTCAATCCGGAGGAGGTCTTTTTCCGGGGAGGATCCACTCACGCGGAGAGTCCTCCCGCGGGTGCGAAGGCCGGATCGCCGGAAAGGCCGACCCGAAGGCGATGGAGTGTCACCGCCTCGGCCAGAAGGTCCGGGAGATCCGGAAGAGGGATCATGTTCGGGCCATCGCTCGGAGCCCGGTCGGGATCGGGATGGGTTTCGAGGAAAAGTCCATCGCAACCGGCCGCCATGGCTGCCCGGACAAGAAGGGGAACGAAAATCCGGTCCCCGCCGGAGCGGTCTCCCGCCCCCCCCGGACTCTGGACGGAGTGGGTTCCGTCGAAGATCACGGGGTATCCGAACCGGGCCATGATCGCAAGCGATCGAAAGTCCACCACGAGATTGTGATAGCCGAAAGTGGTTCCGCGTTCGCAAAGGAGAATCCGGCCGTTTCCTGTTCCGGCGATTTTCTCCGCCGCAGGCCCCATGTCCTCGGGAGCCAGAAACTGGCCCTTTTTCAGATGAACGGGTTTGCCGGTCCTTCCCGCCGCAAGGAGAAGATCGGTCTGGCGGCAGAGAAAGGCGGGAATCTGGAGAACATCGAGGACTTGGGCCGCCTCCGGAACCTCCACCGACTCATGGATGTCCGAAAGGACTGGAAGCAAGTAACGCCGGCGAATCTCTTCGAGGATGGCCAGTCCTTCGGTGCGTCCGATGCCTCTGAAGCTCCGGTGGGAGGTCCGGTTCGCCTTGTCGTAGGATGCCTTGAAAATGACGGAAAGGGCCATGGAGTCCCGTATTTCGGCGATTTTGTGCGCCACTTCGAGGGCGTGGGATCGCGATTCGAGGACGCAGGGACCAAGTATGAAAGCCGGCGGCTGGCCCTCTCCGACCCGAAAACAAGGGGAGGCGCTGTCTCCGATCGGGACAGGGCCCGTGCGACGACCGGAACTCATCGGACCTCCGGTCTGTTCCCTGTTCCTCCGGAGTGGCAGAGGGCCGCCTGGACAAAACCGGAAAACAGGGGGTGGGGGGTGAGAGGGCGGGAGCTAAACTCGGGATGGAACTGGGAGGCCACATAAAAGGGATGGGATGGGATCTCGACGACCTCGACAAGCTTTCTGTCTCCGTAGGTCCCGGAAATGAAAAGGCCTTCCTTTCTGATCCGGGGGACATAATCCGCATTGACCTCGAAACGGTGGCGGTGTCTCTCCTGAATGCGGGTTGTGCCATAAAGTTCGGCCACCCGCGTTCCGGGGATGAGGTCCACATCGTACAGGCCGAGACGCATCGTTCCCCCCATGTCGGGGTTGGCGCGCTGTTCGGGAAGAAGGTCGATGACCGGATCTACGGGGTGGGGAGAAAATTCCCGGCTGGTCGCCTCCGTAAGGCCGAGTTTCTGTCTGGCGAATTCGATCACGGCGAGCTGCATTCCAAGGCAGATTCCCAGGAACGGAACTCCGTGCTCCCGGGCATGGGTGATGGCCCGGATCTTCCCGTCGATGCCCCGGGAGCCGAATCCCCCGGGAACCAGAATGCCTCCGAGATTTTTGAAAAGTGAGGCGGGGTCGGACGAAGCCTCGATGGCTTCCGCGTCCAGCCATTCGAGGGAAACCCGGATGCCGTTCGCAAATCCCGCATGGTTCAGGGCCTCGATGAGGCTCTTGTAGGAATCCTTGAGATTCAGATATTTTCCGACGATTCCGATGGCGACGGTCTTACGTGCTCTCTGGATCCTTCCGACCATCGCGCGCCATGGGGCGATCCTGGCCGGCGGGATCCGCATGTGGAGATGTCGCAGGAGGTACCGGTCGAGTTTCTGGCGGTAGAACTCGAGAGGGATCTGGTAGATCGAAGGCACGTCCGGAGCCGAGATCACTGCCTCGGAGTCAACATCGCAAAAGAGGGCGATCTTGTTCTTGACCTCTTCGGGGATCTCTTCTTCGGCACGGCAGAGGATGATGTTCGGGCTGATGCCGATTTCCCGTAGCTTGTGGACCGAATGCTGGGATGGTTTGGTTTTGAGCTCGGAGGAGGCCCGCACATAAGGGACGAGCGTCAGGTGTACGAAGGCGACATTGTGCTTCCCGACCTCCCGGGGAAACTGGCGGATCGTCTCAAGGAAGGGAAGGGATTCGATGTCCCCCACCGTTCCCCCGATCTCGACCAGAACAATGTCGGCTTCCTCCCCCCGTTCGAGGATGACCCGCTTGATTTCGTTGGTGATGTGCGGGACGACCTGGACTGTCCCTCCCAGAAAGTCCCCCCGGCGCTCCCGGGTGATGACGTCATAATAGATCCGGCCGGTGGTGTGATTGTTCTTCTTCCCCATCGTGAGGGATGTGAATCGCTCGTAATGGCCGAGATCGAGATCGGTTTCGGCGCCATCCGAGGTCACGAACACCTCTCCGTGCTGGTAGGGGTTCATGGTGCCCGGATCGACATTGATGTAGGGATCGAACTTCAGGAAGTCGACCTTGTAGCCGCGGCTCTCGAGCAGACAACCCAAAGAGGCGGAAGCGATCCCTTTCCCGAGGGAGGAGACCACGCCTCCCGTGACAAAAATGAATTTCATAGCGAATTGTGCCGGGATCTCCCCTCCGCTGGCGAAGGGGATCTGACGCGGGAAGTCCCGGCCCTCTCCTTTCGGTTTTGCGCCGTTATCCGATGGATCTTCGAGTCCCCCTTACGAGGGTCCGTTCGAAAATGTTTTTGCAAAGATCGCCAGATCATCCGGTGTATCGACCCTGTAGGAGGGGAACTCAGTCCTTGCGACATAGATCGCGAAGCCATAGTCCAGGGCCCTCAGCTGTTCGAGTTTCTCGAGCTCTTCGAGGGGTGAGACGGGAAGACGCGCGAACTCCATCAGGGCAGCCTTCCGGAAGGCGTAAATCCCGAGGTGCTGGTCCCAGCGGAGGTCGGGACGCTGGTGCCCGATTCCGTCACGGTCCATGGGGATGGGGCTCCTTGAAAAATAGAGAGCCAGATTCCTCTGATTGCAGACGACCTTGACGATGTTCGTGTTCAGGATGTCTGAAGGGTCGGAAAGGGTCCGGCGCACGGTGGACATGGGAAGGCGTTCATCCCGGAGCAGGGGTTCGACGGCCTGGTCGATGATGCGGGGATCGCCCATGATTTCGTCGGCCTGGAGATTGACGACAATCTGGGTGGATAGGGTTCGGGCGACCTCCGCGACCCGGTCAGAGCCCGTATGGGCACCGGCTCCGGTCATGACGGCCTCGATTCCATGGGCGCTGGCCTCCGAGAGGATCTCCCGGGAGTCCGTGGCGATGAGGACACGGTCCGCCAACTCAGATTTTTTCGCCATTCTGGCCACATGGACCACCAGAGGAAGTCCGTTCACGCGGGCGAGAGGCTTTCCGGGAAAGCGAGTGGATCCCATTCGGGCGGGAATGACGACGACCACATCCGAATCGGTTTCGGAGGTGGCGGGTAGGGGTTCGGCCGGCATCGCTCCCGGGAAAGCCGCGAAAAAGGGATGGTCGAAGGGCTGGGCCATGGGTTTCTCCTTCAGAGACGGACCCGAGGCCGGAAGCCGGCCGGTCGGAAGACGCCTCGATTCGTTTCGAAAAGCGAGGAGAGAGTCAGCACTTCCCTCAGCTGTTCCCGGTTTACGGTGGATGTACCGACCATGCCGACCACGATGCCGGCCGCGAGGTTGGAGAGGACAGCAGCCTCGAGGAGGGAGGCCCCCGCCGCATGGGCCAGTGTCAGGGTGGCCATGACCGTGTCGCCGGCGCCGGTCACGTCGAAGACGTCCTGGGCGACGGCCGGGATGTGGGAGGCGTGAAGGGATTCCCCTCCCTCGAACAGGGTCATGCCAGCCTCTCCCCGCGTGATGAGGACGGCCTGGGAGGAGGTCCTGTCGAGGAGCACCTGCCCCGCGAGCAGAAGGGTCGCCTCGTCGGTGATTTCGATCCCCGCGGAGCGGGATGCCTCCAGATGGTTGGGAGTCAGGAGCGTCGCTCCCCGGAAAAAATCGATCGAGGCGATCTTCGGATCCACGAAAACCGGGATCACGCGGTCGCGGGCCATGTCGATCATGGAGCGGACCATGGGTCCGACGAGCATTCCCTTGGCGTAGTCCGAAAAAATGACCGCCTGTACCGAATCGAGGGCGCGGGAAAAAAGCTCGAGAGCCTCCTTCTGCGTTTCATCCGGGATATCGGAGCGGACTTCGCGATCAATCCTCAGAAGCTGCTGGTTGTGGGCCATGACCCGGGACTTGGTCGTGGTGGGGCGGCCCGGAACGAGGAGAAGTCCGGAGGTGTCGATGCCGATCCTCTCCATGTCCTCGCGAATCCGGAGCCCCTCACCATCGTTTCCGGCCACCGACAGAAGAGAGACGGCTCCTCCGAGTCGGCTGATGTTGTGGGCCACGTTGGCGGCCCCGCCGAGGCGGTAGGAGTCGTTAGTCACGCCGACGACCGCCACTGGGGCCTCGGGGGAGATCCGTTCGACCCGGCCCCAGATATAGTGGTCGAGCATGACGTCGCCGACCACCAGGATCCTGGCCGACGAAAATCGGTCCATCGTCTCGACAAGCCGGGAGAGAAGCACCTCGCTCATGAATCCTCCAGTTAAGCGCCGCTTCCGGCTAGTGGATGATTTTCCCAAGCCGGGACAGGCGGATCGAATCGCTTTCCTTGTCCCATGACCAATAGATGAGCACGGCCCGCCCGACGATTTTTCGGCTTTTCACGAATCCCCAGAAGCGGGAGTCGTAGGAATCGTCCCGGTTGTCTCCCATCACGAAGTAGGAGTGGGGAGGGACGACCGTTTCGAAGTTGTCGCGTGGTACTTCGTCCGTGACCGAGGGATCGAGCGTCTGGATGTATGGCTCCTTCTGAAGCTGATCGTTGACGTAAAGCTGTTTCTTGACAATCCGGATGCTGTTGCCCGGTATCCCCACGACCCGCTTGATGAAGTCCTTGGTCTCGTCCTTCGGATATTTGAAGACGATGACGTCTCCCCTCCGGGGATGTCCGGTACGGAACAGATACCGGTCGTGGAAAGGGTTCTTGACTCCGTATGCAAGCTTCGACACCAGAATCTGGTCGCCGACGAGCAGCGTCGGAATCATCGAACCCGAGGGAATCCTGAAGGCCTGGACAATGAAAAGCTTGAGGACGGCGGCGATAATGAAGGCGGTCAGGAGTCCTTCGGACAGTTCTCTCACCAGCCCCTTTTTTCTGGGGGCGATCTCGGCCTTGGTGATCTTTGGCTCGTCGGGGGAAGGAGTCACTTTTCCCTGCTTCCTTCCGAAACGCGCAGGACAGCCATGAAGGCCTCCTGTGGAACTTCGACGCGGCCGATCTGTTTCATGCGTTTTTTTCCTTCCTTTTGTTTTTCAAGGAGCTTTCTCTTGCGGGTGATGTCCCCTCCGTAGCATTTGGCCAGGACATTTTTCCGCATGGCTCCGATCGTTTCGCGGGCGATGACGCGGGAACCGATGGCCGCCTGGATGGCGACATCGAACATCTGGCGCGGAATGACCTCCTTGAGCTTTTCGACGAGAAGACGGCCACGGGAGTAGGCTCTGTCCTTGTGGACGATGAAGGAAAGGGCATCCACCTTTTCGCCGGAGACGAGGACATCCACCTTTTCGAGTTCGGCGGGCCTGTAGCCGAGCCATTCGTAGTCGAAGGAGGCGTACCCCTTGGACAGGCTTTTAAGCCGGTCATAGAAGTCCAGTACAACCTCGTTCAGCGGAAGCTCGTACTGGACCTGGACGCGGCGGGAGTCGAGGTAGCGCAGGTCGCGCTGGATCCCCCGGCGTTCCTGGCAGAGGGTCATGACCGGCCCCAGGTATTCCGTGGGCATGTAGAGAGAGCCGAGGATGAAGGGCTCGAAGATCGTATCGATCTTGTTGGGGGAAGGCATCTCGGCCGGGTTCACCACCGTCACCTCTTCTCCCTCGACGAGGCGGACCTGGTAGACGACAGTGGGGGCGGTGCTGATGAGGGAGAGCGAGAATTCCCGTTCGAGGCGCTCCTGGACGATCTCCATGTGGAGAAGGCCCAGGAATCCGCACCGGAAGCCGAATCCCAGGGCGAGGGAGGTCTCCATTTCGTAGGTGAAAGAGGCGTCGTTCATCCGGAGCTTGTCCAGAGCCTCTTTGAGGTCTTCATACTGGTCAGAGTCCGTCGGAAAAAGGCCACAGAAGACCATTGGCTTCGTTTCCTGGAATCCGGGGTAGGGAGCGATCTCGGTGTTTCCCGCATCCGCCACCGTATCCCCGATGCGTGTCTCACGGACCGATTTGATGCCCGTAACGACAAACCCGACCTCTCCGGCGGAGAGGGAGTCGAGATCTAGGCGCTTGGGAGTGAAGGCCCCGACCGAGAGGACCGGGTAGTCACGACCGGTGGAGAGAAGCCGGATGGATTTTCCCGGGGAGAGACGGCCGTCGAAGACGCGGACGAGAATCACCGCACCTAGATAGGCGTCGAACCAGGCGTCGAAAAGAAGAGCCCGAAGTGGAGCCTCCCGGGCTCCTGCCGGAGGGGGGACCTGATGGACGATGGCCTCGAGGACCTCGTCGACACCTATGCCTTCCTTGGCCGAGATGAGAATGGCTCCCGAGGCATCGAGACCGACGGCCTCCTCGATCTGCTCGCGCGTCCGGGGGATGTCGGCTCCGGGAAGATCAATCTTGTTGATGACGGGTATCATGTGAACATTGTTTTCGAGAGCCAGATAGGCGTTTGCAATC
>JAKBXW010000084.1 GCA_021840555.1 Nitrospirota bacterium | reverse complement strand
TCATGCCGTCCGCGCTATCCTTCCCCGCCCTGAAGGGCGAGGGTTGCCGCGCGATTGGATCAAGCCTCAGGAGGCCAGAAGAGCCTCCAGATCGACCTCGAAACAGACCGTGGGCATCCGGATCCCCCACCGGTCAAGGAATTCCGGATGGATCTCTCCCACCGCCGCGACCGTCTCCCCCCCCGAGTTCACATAGATCCCGCATCGTCCGGCCAGATAGGGGGAAAGATCGGCGGTGCGGATGGACAGCTTCCGGTCCATCCGCTCAAAAACCATCTCGAGAACTCCCTGCAGTTCGGAAACACTGGCCTGGGGGTGGGCGAGAAGGGAGGAAAAGAGCCACAGATCCTTGAGAGGGCGGCCACATTCGCCCCGGAATGCGGACTCGAGCCTCATCGCCTCCCCCACCTCGAAAATCCGGTGGGGATAGGGAGCCCGGGCAGATCGGGCCTCGGCAGAAAGAAGTCCGGCCAGAAGGGAGGGTCGGACGACAGCGAATTGAAGGCTTGCCGGGTTGTCGATCCGGACCAAGGACGCGGCTTCCCGTCCAAGGCGTTCCGTCACGAGGGGCTCACCGGTCAGAATGTTCGACAGGAGCTCCTGGTAGCCCATCGCCATCATGGCATTCCGGAGACGGGATTCGATCTTCTGACGGGGTGCGGGACGTCCGCGCGTGAACTCCCGGGGCAGGACAGGCTCAAAGGAGTCGTAGCCCTTGGCCACGAGATAGTCCTCGACCACATCCACCGCCCCGAGCAGATCATCGCGGGTGAAGGGCGAGAGGACCTCCCATCCCGCCTTCCCATCCCCCGACGTTCGCGCAATCTGGGGATAGCCGAAATCCAGGAGCGTTTCCACGAAATCGGAAGGATCTTTGTCCGATCCCAGAACGCGGGCCGGAAGACCGTACGGAACATGAACGACCGTTCCCGGAGAGGACGGCGCAACAAGAGATGGCGTATCTCCTGCCATGAGTGGCTCGATCGCATACCCCCGGTCGGCCAGGTTCGCCGCCAGAATGTTCAGAACGAGTAGGATTCTTCCTTGATCAAAACCGGTGGCCTCGACGAAAAGAGCCTCATCCACCGGCGTGACCTCCCCCGAGAACAGGGCGTTCGTCACGGGAGGAAACGACAGGATCGTCTCCCGGTTGTCGAACAGGACCGGCCAGGCCGGATGGCCCTTTAAAAGCCCTCCGTAGGCCTGGCCCTTGGGATGGCTCTCCACGATCTCGGAGAGTGACATCACATGGTCCGACCCCAGCGGGACAAATCGCGTTTTTTCGGGATCGCAGGCCCGGTAGGTCAGGGGAAAAACGATCCGGTCCAGAGGATAGACCCCGATCGCCACATCGGCGCGCTTCCTTCCGAAAAGTTCGGAAAGGCGCTCCTGGGTCCCGATGATCTGGGCAAGCCCCTCCTCCCCGAGACGGGCTCCACGGGCGCAGAACCCCCCCATGAAGGGACGGACCGGATCGACCGAGGGATCGATCCGGATCTCGGGGGCCCCTCCCCTCGTCTTTCTCTGTTCGGCCTTCTCGAGAAAGTCGTAGGGATGGCCGGGGCGGTGTCGGCCTCCCCGAAGCTGGCGCGCAATCCCTTCCACGGTCCAGAGATCGGGCCGGTTGGTATCGTTGAGCTCGATCTTGAATCGCCCGGTTACCGGGTCGAAATGTTTCCACTCTCCCTTGACGACATCAAGGGTCCGGTCCATCCCGTCCGGGGAGAGCCCCCTGCCCAGAAGCTCCTGCAAATCGTCAAAATGTCCTTCCAGTGTCGGCACAACAACCTCTTGTCTTTAGGGTTCCTGGCGAGGATCTCCGCTCAGAACGGGTTCCACGCGCGTGAATGCTCCTCCGAGCGGATCATGGCCGAAAGCGTCGCGAGATCCCCGGTGAACAGGTCCCGGATGTCGGAGAGACCCAGACGGAACATGGCCATCCGGTCGACTCCCATCCCCCAGGCGATCACCGGAACCGTGACCCCCAGGGGATGCGTCACCTCCGGGCGAAAAAGCCCGGCGCCTCCCAGTTCCATCCAGCCCAGGACCGGATGGTGGGCATGAAACTCGACCGAGGGCTCGGTAAAGGGAAAATAGGCCGGCTTGTAGTGAACGCGGTCCACTCCGGCGATCTCCTTTGCCAGAAGTGCCAGAAGGCCAAGCAGCGTCCGAAAGCTTGCCCCTTCCTCGAGCACGATCCCTTCCGCCTGGAAAAAATCCACCGCATGGGTTGCGTCGACCTGGTCATGGCGGAAGCAGCGGGCGATGGCGAAGTATTTTCCGGGAACTTCAGGGCTCCCCGCCAGGGTCCGTGCGGACAGGGCCGTTCCCTGGCTCCGCATGAGAAGGCGCCTGGCCTGGGCCGGATCGAATCTCTGCCTCCAGCCCCGCGTCTCGGTCGGCGCCTCGCGTCCTTCATGGGTTCGTGCGACGGCTTCGAGAGGCCATCCCGCGGTGTCGGACGAACTCCGGGGCTCGGATAGGAGGTAAATATCGTGAATGTTCCGGGCGGGATGGGTCTGAGGAATGAAAAGAGCGTCCATGTTCCAGAACTCCGGCTCGACCATACTCCCGGTCATCTCGGCAAAACCCAGCCTGACCAGATGGGAGCGGACCTCGTCGAGAAATTCCCGATAGGGATGAAGACGGCCCGAAGAGGGACGCGGGGGAGGCGTCTCGAGGGAATAGGGCCGGAAGGAGCGTCCCTCCCAGTTTCGGTGCATGAGCATCTCCGGCGTGACCGCCCCCAGATATCCCTCGGCCGTTTCGATTTCCTCCGCCGTGATCCGGCAGCCGGGAGCGAGACGGCAGGATTTCGAGGCCCGCTCGTCGAAGCGCAGAAGCCCCTTGCCCTTGCCTCTTTTGCGCTGGTACTGCTCGAGGAGTTCCTGATCCTCCCCGGAAAGCTCTTCAAGGATGACGGAAGAGTCCGCTCCGGCGATTTTCTCGAGCAGCTTCCGAAGCCGCGCGATCCCTTCGGGAAGCTCTCCGGCGCGGTGGACGAGCCCCCCCTCTCCGATGCGGATCGCACCGCTCTCCTTGAGGGCGCCGATCGCCTTCGAGGCGATGGCCGGATCCGGGAAGAGGGCCCTCAGATCCTTCATGTCCCGGGGACCGCCGGAGAGGGCCTCCATGATCGCCTCTTCGGGAAGTCCCCGAAGGAGGGACTCCTCCCCTCCCTCGGTCAGGGAGAGGACCGTCTCCAGACGGTCGATCCTTTCCTCGAGGATGGACTTGGACTTGAGCCATTCGACCCCCATCTGGACCTGGGAAGATTCGAGACCGGAGAGTCGCGCGATCTCAGGAAGCGGGAGAAAGGCACCCGGCTCCGGAGAAGCGAGAAAAGGACGAAGGATGGCCCGTTCGAGCGGATGCAGGGCTGCGGAGGACATGTCAGGCGCTTCCTTGGATGGAGGGTGAAGGAGAAGAAGGGGTCCAGGAGGCCTGCCCAAAGGCCAGATGGCAGACGACCTCGCGACCGCCACCGTCTACCTCGGACCGCTTCGGAGCGACCTCCCGGCAGACGGGAAGCGCGTCCGGACAGCGGGGAAGGAAGGAACAGAGCCCGGACGATCCGGATTCTCCGTTCCGGGGTTCGGCCAAAGCCGCCGGATCCTGGCTCACCAGAAGACGGGTGTAGGGATGGGCCGGAGCCGCGAAGACCTCCCGGGTGGGACCGGATTCGACCGCCTGCCCCCGGTAGAGAACCACGACCCGGTCGGAGAGGTACCTGACGACGGAGAGGTCGTGGGAAATGAAAAGGAGGCTCATCCGCTCGGTCTCGTTCAGCGAAGCGAAGAGATTGATGATCTGCGCCCCGATGGAAAGATCCAGCGAGGCGATCGGCTCGTCGGCAACCAGAAGATCCGGAGAACAGGCGATCGCACGGGCGATCCCGACGCGCTGGCGCCCTCCGCCGGAGAACTCCCTGGGATAGCGCTCCAGATCGTGGGAGGAGAGCCCCACCCGGTCGAAGAGCCGGGCCACCTTTTCTCTCCTCCAGGAAGGGGAATCGGCCAGACCATGGATGAGAAGGGGCTCTCCCACGATCTCTCCCACCCTCATGCGCGGATTGAGCGAGGCATAGGGATCCTGGAAGACCATCTGGAAACGGCGCCGCTGTTGCCTGAGCTTGCGGCCTTTCATCGCCGTCAGGTCGAGTCCGTCGAAGAGCACCTGTCCCCGCGTCGGGTCGAGGAGCCGCATGACGATGCGCCCGATCGTCGTCTTCCCCGACCCCGACTCCCCGACCAGACCCAGGATCTCCCCCCGGCGGATGGTGAAGGAGACGTCGGAGACGGCGGTCAGGAACCTCCGGGGCCCGAAGAAAGTCCGGCCGGGGAGTTCGAACTCGCGGACGAGCCCCCGGACCTCAAGGAGAGGTCCCGTTTCAGGCGACATGAAGGGGCGCTCCCATGGTCGTCCTGTCCGGATAGAAACAAAGAGCACCCGCCTCTCCTTCGGACTGCCAGGGAGGGGCCTCCATCCGGCAGCGCTCGTCCGCGCGGCTGCAGCGGGGCGCGAAGGCACATCCTTCCGGCAGATTCCACAAGGGGGGCACCTGACCCGGGATGGCCGGAAGGGGCGCGTCTTTTCTCGTCCGGCCCGTTCCCTCGGGACGCGAGGCCAGGAGAGCCCGGCTGTACGGATGGAGCGGACCCGTCCCGAAAAAGCGCCGGGCGGGAGAATTTTCGACGATCCGTCCGGCATACATCACCAGGACCCGGTCCGAAATGCGCCGCACGTGGGACAGGTCGTGGGAGATGAAGAGAAGGCCCTTCGTCCGGCCATCCCTGATGGAAGAGAGGAGGGTCAGGATCTGGAGTGCGACCGTCGGGTCGAGAGCGGTGGTCGGCTCGTCGGCAATCACAAGACGAGGGTCGAGGGCGATGGCCATGGCGATCATCACCCGCTGGCGCATTCCTCCCGAAAGCTGGTGGGGGTAGGAGCGGGAGATGCGCCCCGGGTCCGGAAGTCCCGCCGACCGAAGACGGTCCGCCACCACCTCGCGGATCCGGATGTCGGAAAGATCGGTATGGCTCTTGAAGAGTTCGCGCATCTGGGTACCGACGGTCAGGACCGGATTGAGCGCGCTCTGGGGCTCCTGAAAAATCATGGAGATGCGTTGGCCACGAATCTTCCGGAGGGTGGCCGGATCCTGCGCGAGCAGATCCAGGCCTTCGAACAGAATCTGCCCGGAATCAATTCGTGCCCCGGGAGGAAAGAGAGCGAGGAGAGAGAGGCCCGTCAGGGTCTTGCCCGATCCCGACTCCCCCACGAGCGCCACCGCCTCGCCTTTGCCGATGACGAAGGAGACATCCGAAACAGGTCGGATTTCGCCTTCGCGCGTCCCGAGCGAGACCGACAGATGACGAACCTCGAGAAGGGGAAGCGCTTCTTCGGAACCCATCAGCTCTCCTCGTAAGTGGCACGGTACCCTTCCATCTCCCAGACGGAGACCTGGCGGAGAGCCAGTCCCTCCGACTGGCCCCGGTCGAGGGCGGCGGAAAGACCCCGGTAGAAGAACAGGGCGATGTTCTCGGCCGTGGTGCTTTTGTCGGAAAAGAACGGATGGTCGTTGAGATGGGTGTGGTCGACCTCACGGAGAAGAGGGTCCAGCCATCTCTCGATTTCGTGAAAATCCACCGCCATCCCGAGACCGTTCAGCCGGTCGGTTCCGAAGACCGCCTCGATGGTCCAGTTATGGCCGTGAAGGCGGGCGCAGAGCCCCGGATAGCCCTCAATCCGGTGGGACGCGGCGAAGGTCCTTTTAACCGATACGGAAAATCCCATGAAAAACCTTTCTTGACAAATCGATCCCTGGGGAACACGACACCACCCACCTCCGAAAACCGGATCCGGGCATTATAGCAGATGAGGTCCAGTCTTGCGGAAGGAAGCGCGGAACCGGCCGGTCATGAAGGGGAAGAGTTCTCCGGGAAGCCCTGATGGATCCTGTCGGGCTCCAGAATCGCCCTTTCCGTCGTCCCGGCCGGCATCACGGCTCCGTCGAGCAGCCTCTGGTACAGCGCCAGGGCCCTGGATACGACCGGCTCCATCGGAGATCCCCCGGAGATGAGTGCCAGACCGGCCACAAGACTCGACAGGGTGCATCCCCCTCCATGGACGCCCGAGACGGGTTTCGGCTGATGGTGATAAAGCGTCTCGCCGAGGGGAGTCCAGAAGAGGTCCACCTTCGGACCCTCTCCGGTGAAATGCCCCCCCTTGAGAAGAATCGCGGGCGGTCCGTATTGCTCATGGATCCGGCGCGCCATGAGAGAGAGATCATCGGGATACCGCTCAAGCGACCATCCCGCCAGCTCCAGCGCCTCCGGAAGGTTGGGTGTGGCCAGCGAAACCCGTGAGAAAAGGATCCGGGCCATACCGCGATATTCCTCCGGAGAGACCATCCCCCCGCCGGTGCCGAAATGATAGACCGGATCCAGGACGACAGGGGTCTCCACCGGAAGGGACCCCAAAAACTCCTCGACCACCCCGCAAAGAGACATCGGCAAAAGGCCGATCTTGAGCGCTCCGGGCAGGGACTCTTCGGCCAGCGTTTCGACCATGGCCGAAAAAAGTTTCTCGCCGACAGGCTCCACGTTCCGGACCCCATTCAGGTTCTGTACGGTCAGGCAGGTCGGGACGCCTTTTCCCCGGAGCCCCAGGCTCTGGAAGACCCGGAGATCCTGATAGAGGCCCGCCCCGGCAGAAGGATCGATCCCTGCGAAGGTCCAGGGATTCTGGCTCATCGTCCCCCCGTGTCGAGCGATACGGCCCGGTCGAGAAGGGCCGTGAGAAGCATCGGGTTCACGTGGGCACCATGGAGGACCGCCCCGTAATGAAGAACCGGGCCGGTCACGCGGCCCGTGTGTCCGACATGGCCGATCACCTCTCCCCGGCGGACCCTCTGTCCCGGGCGGACTTGAATGTCCGCCATATGGAGGTATTCGGTCAGAAGGCCCCCGCCATGGTCGAGAATCACCATGTTCCCGTCATAGTAGAAGGATCCGGCGAGACGCACCACCCCGTCATTGGCTGCCCGGACCGGCGTTCCCTGGGGAACGTCGATGTCCTCCCCCGAATGGCGGGCCATCGGATGTCCGTTCAGGTACCGGTAGGCCCCGAAGTCGTGTGTCACCCTTCCAGCAAGCGGAAGGATGAAGGCCCGATGGAAGCGAAGCGGCGTGTCGGGGGAGGCCAGCGCCGCGAGAATGATTTTTCGCTCCCGTCTGAGTCGCCGAAGGAAGGCGGCCGGAGGAGTCACGAAGGAGCGGGCCACATGAAGCCTCGAAACCTGGAAGGAGCGGACCGTCACACGGATGGAATGACGGACCACCTGACCGTTACGAAGGTGAATTTCCACCGGAACCCTGGCGGGGGAGCGAGAGAAATCCACCCCCACCAGGGCGGCAAGTGTGCGACGGATACCTTGCGGATTTCTCTCTTCCCAGGGACTGAGTGCGATCCGGCGGCCGTCGACCGTCAGGAATCGCGCCTGGGATTTTTCCGGAAAAAGAATGAGAAGAAGACCGCCCTGAGGCAGGACAAGATCCGGACTTCGACCTCCATTTCCCGTTTCTGTCCCCTCGGCCGAAGACAGGAATGGGGCAAGGAGAAGAAAAAGGAGCGCCGGAAAAAACCGGCTCCATTTAGCCACGGGTCCAGGCCCGTCTCAGGCCGAAGGCGGCCGCCACCGGATCGGGCGTATATGAGAGGGCCCCCATGACCGCCATGCCGAAGGCCCCCGTTTCACGGATGCGGGGAGCTTCTTTCTCCCCGATTCCTCCGATGGCCCAGACCGGGAGCGGCACCTCCCGGACGATCTCGCGAAGGATCGAAAGACCGAGCGGAGCGCCAAAAGACCGTTTGGAGGGGGTGTCGAAGACCGGTCCCGCGATCAGATAATCGGCCCCCTCCTTCACGGCTTCGAGGGCCGTGGCCAGGGAATGCACCGAAACCCCGACCAGGAGCGGTCGGCTCATGTGCTCCCTCATCCGGGGAATCGAAGGATGGAGGGAAGGGAGATGAAGGCCGGTGGCGGCACCCGCCAGCGCGTAATCCAGCCTCCGGTTGACGAGCCAGGGAAATCCGGCCGGAACATTGTCCCGGAAAAGGCGAACGAGCTCGGAAAACTCCCACCCTGAGGCCTGTTTCCGTCGCAACTGGACCGAGGTGATTCCGCCCCTCACCCCTTCGATGGTCCGAAGTACGAGATCCTTCAGGGGAAATTCTTCCGGGGTCACATACAGAAGGGAGCCCAGCACCTCCGCCGGGCGGACAGTTCCCATCAGGAGCCCAGCATTCCCGGAAGGGGGCTTGACGCGCT
>JAKBXW010000083.1 GCA_021840555.1 Nitrospirota bacterium | reverse complement strand
CGGGGTCGAAGAGGACGGCGTGGCCGTCGCGGGTGACGAGGTACTGGTTGGAGGGGATCCCCTCCTCCCGGGACGACTCCCCGAATCCCAGAAGAAAGTAGCGGTGTTCGCCGTTCTCGTAAAGGAGAGTTGTGTGGTCCGGGGGTATTTGCGAATCCGCCTCCCCCAAAGAAGGAAAGGCCCGAATGTATCTGCCGGTTCGAATGGAAAACGTCGGGATGTTTTTGTCTCGGTCGTCGGTCATGGGGTGAGGAAAATCTTCACGGATTGCTCTTGGCGCTCTGTCGCCCTTACGATTTCGGCGATCGCGGAGAGAAGGGTCTGGTTCCCTTTCTGAAGGGAGGAGAGAACCTCGTCCGTATGGTTCGCCATTTCGCTGTTTTTGGCCGCCCGCTGTCGGGTCTCTTCCAGAAGGGACACCGTTTTCGTGGTGTCTTCCTGGACCAGTCGGATCGTTCCGCCGATCTCTTTGGTGGCAAGAGCGGTCCGCTCGGCGAGTTTCCGGACCTCGTCCGCGACGACGGCGAATCCCCGGCCCTGCTCTCCGGCCCGTGCGGCTTCGATGGCGGCGTTCAGGGCAAGGAGGTTCGTCTGGGAGGTGATCTGGCCGATGGTCTCGACAATGGCCCCTATTTCCTTCGAGCGCTTTCCGAGAGTGGCGACGACCTCTTCGAGCGACCTCATCGCCTCCTCGTTCCGGATCACCTCCCGCGACAGTGCGAGGATGACTTCCTGCCCCTTCCCGGTCTGGCGGAAGAGCGACGCGACCTCCCCGTTGAGCGCATGGGCCATCCGGGAGATTTCCTCCGTTTCCCGGGAGACCGCCTCGAGATGCTCGCGGGACGAGACGTCGGTGAAGACGGTGAGGTATCCGATCCGGCGTCCCGCAGGATCCGTCAGCACCTGGGTCACCGACTTGATCCGGAGGTTCCCGATGGGAATGATCTGGTTGAATCGTGTTTTTCCTGGCTCGGTTTCCTGGAGTATGGTCCGGACCCGGTCCGGATTTTCATGGAATAGGTGAATGGACTGTCCGAGGATCTCCCGGGGCGTCAGACCGTAGCGCTTTTTGAGAATGTCCTCCATTTTTTCGAGGATTTCGTTCATCTTCCGGTTGAGGTAGATGATCCGGTTCCCGGATCTCCCCGCCCCCATATCCGGAGTGGCGACGGCGACCCCGTCGGACTGGATGGCGTCGAGGAAAAAGGGGAGGGCGTCGGGGCAAAGGGCCAGGATATCCTCGATATTTCTCGGGATTTCCTCCTCCGGAAGGGGGCCGCCGACGGCCCTCCGGAGCTTCGTTCCGGAAGTTGTCGATGAAAGGAGCTCCGTTGGACCCTTTTCCTGCCTGATCATGCCAAGCCTCCTTCAAGAAGTCCGCTCCCATGGGATCCGGGCGCCTGTCCAACTCTCCAGTATTCTTCCCTTATGCTATAGTAGTGTCGCATCGTCACACGATCGTCACAGAATAGAAATATTGGCAGCGGTCTTTTTCGGAGAAATCCCGAAAAGTCCGGTTTCGCCTGCGGAGAGCGGATGAATATGGAAGGCCGGACAGTGAAAGGCCATCTCTTTTTCGCCATGCTGGGGGTGCCGGTCCTCTTTCTGGAGGGAGCCGAGCTGACGGACAGAATAGCCAGGAAGAAGACCCTGGCTCTTTTGTCCTACCTGGTGGCCCAGCCGTCCCGGACCCATCTGAGGAAAGATCTTTCGGTCCTGTTCTGGCCGGATCACCCGGAGTCCCGCGCGGACCAGAGCCTGCGCCAGGCCCTCTACGAGATCCGGAAACTGTTTGTCCGAATGCCGGGCCACGAAGACTCCCCCCTTCTGGTGGACAGGATCTCGATCCGTCTCAATCCCCGGCGACCTTTTCTGAGCGATATCTCCTTTCTGGAGAATCCACCCGCCGGTTGTTCCGCCCTCCACTCTCCCGACCGCTGCTTCCGGTGCGATGCGCACATGACAGAGGGAGTATCCCGGATCCGCGGAGCTTTCATGGAGGGGTTCGACATTTCGGAATGCGACGATTTCAGGGACTGGGTCACGGCCACCCGGGAACTATGCCAGATGAAGGTCTTGCGGGTCGTGGACAATCTGTCCCGGATCCGCGAGCGGCAGGGCCGGATCATGGATGCGATCGCGGTTGTCCAGCGCTACCAGGCCATGGATCCTCTCGATGAGTCGCAGCACAGGAGGCTCATGGAGCTTCAGCTTAAAAAAGGGGACCGGCGGGCGGCGGTCATTCAGTACGAATCCTGTCGCAAGGTTCTCGGGCAGGAGCTCGGAGTGGACCCCGAACGGAAGACTCGGGAACTTTACGAGAAAATCTGCTCCCGGATGCCTCCGGTTCACGATGAGGCGTCCCTTCCTGCATCGGGGTTTTCCGTGGAGTCCATGCCGGAGAGAGGTCCGGTGACTGTCATGTTTTTCGAATGTCTTGCAGGGCGGAGTCCGGACGAGGAGACGGATCTGCATCCGTCGGAGATGGAATTCCGGCTTACCCGGGCCATGGAGCGGGTGTGCTCCCTGGGAGGGATTCCCGTCCGATCCCATGGATCGGCCTTTCTGGCCTACTTTGGTCTGGGAGACGGGAGGGAGGGTGCCGCAAGGCGAGCCGCCCGGGCCGCGCTGGAGCTGGCAAAGGAGGGCCCCTTTTTCCCCGGGAGGGATTTTCGGGGAGCCATCCATTCGGGAATGGCGCTCATCGCTCCAACTGTCCAGGCTCCGGCCGATCCGACGGGGTCGGTGTCCCGGCCGGCCATTTCCCTGTGCATGCAGGCCGATCCCGGAACCCTGCTTCTTTCGGAGGGAACGGCCGCCCTTCTGCGAAGGCAGTTTCTCTTTGAACCGGCGGGCCTTTTCCGCGTTTCCGGCGGAACGTGTCCGGCCTTCCGTCTGATCGGTCCCGCGGATCCGGCCAAAGGCGCGGAGAAGGAGGATCTTCCCCTGATCGGCAGGGAAATGGAGATGGCGCTGTTTAGAAAGATCTTCAACGGAAAGCGGCACGGCGTCCTGCTTGTCTCGGGAGAGCCGGGCATTGGGAAAAGCCGACTCGTGAGGGCGATTCTCCGGCAGGCCGGGTTTGAGGCCGGAGTCCTCCAGGGGGTGATCTGTCTTCCCCACTATTCAGACAGCCCTTATTTTCCGCTTGTCACGCTTCTCCGCCGCGCAGCCGGGATTTCCGAAGGACAAGACGAGGGAATGGCCTATACGCGCCTGCTGCGTTTCGTCAGGTCTATGGGAGAGAGGGAGCCTGAAAAATCCGCGGCCCTTCTGGGAGCTTTTCTTTCCTTGTCCCCTCATCCGGATTTTCCCCTTCCTCCGGGTGCCAATCCGGAAAGAAGCCAGGAAATCGGGGAGATTCTCTGCCGGATTCTGGGTTATCAGATGGCATCGATGCCGCTTCTCGTTGTGGAGGATCTTCACTGGGCCGACGACTCCACCAGTCGGCTGCTCCAGAAATTTCTGGCGGGGGAGGGCTGGTCGGGGGAGGGGCTGATCGTCCTGACCATCCGGGCAGGCGAGATCCCTTCCTGGTTCTTTCAGGCGAAGAGCCTCTGGAGAATCGATCTTGCGCCCCTGTCTCCCGGAGAGAGTCGGGATCTCGTGGAGGCGCTGGCTCCCGAAGGGGTTCTTTCCGGTGAGACGGTGGAACGCATTGTCCGGAGCGCGGGAGGAATCCCGCTTTTTATCGAGGAGATGACCCGGAGCCTCCTGGATCAGGCTCCTGACGAAAACGCTCAGGCCCCCGATGCTCACCTCCGGATTCCGTCGACCCTGTCCGAGGTGCTGTTCGACCGGCTGAAACGGCTGGCTCCGGAGATCCGCGTGCTTCTCCAGAAGGCCTCGGTTGTCGGCCGGACAGTTCCGATGGATCTCTTCCAGGCTTTGGCCGGAGAGCCCATTCCCCGTCTGGAGAGTCTGCTGGAGGAGGCTTGCCGCTTGGGGCTGGTGCGGCGACACGCCGCTTTTCCGGAGGACTTCTTCGAATTCCGCCATGGCCTGATCCAGGAGGCCGCCTGTCAGTCTCTGGTTCGTCAGGAGCGCATGGCCCTCCATGGTCAGGTGGCAAAGATCCTGGTGGAGCGATTTCCAAAGAGGGCGGCTTCATTCCCGGGAGTCGTGGCCTGGCACTTTTTGTCCGCCGAAGATTTTCTCCGGGGGGTGGAATGGTCGGAAAAGGCCGCACGGAGCTGTCTTTCCGGAGGCGCCTATATCGAGGCCGAACGACAGGCCCGGGAAGGGCTGGCCGCCTGCGACCGGATCGCCGGGGAGTCCGGGAGTCTGGCTTTCAAGGTCCGCCTTCTTGTCCTCCTCGGGAACATCCTGGTGGAGCGGACGGGATACGGCTCCCCGGAAGCCCGGTCGATCTTTCAGCAGGCCGCCGGCCTGTGTTCTTCCGGCGACAAAATCCCGGGAGATCTTTTTCCCGCCATTTTCGGGCTCTGGCATTCGTCCCTGGGAGGAGACGATCTCGGACAGAGCCGGGAGTTGGCCGATTCTCTCGGGCGGATCTCCGACCGGGCCGGCTCCGTCTCCGAGCGGGCGGTTTCGCTCTACGCCAGCGGGTGCGTCTCTTTCTGGGCCGGAAACTTCGCCCGTGCTCTCGACCGTCTGAATGCCTGCCGGGACGCCTACACCCGGGCCCGTCTGGGAGGGGAACGCTGGTCGGGAGAGATCTCCTTCGAGGAGGTTCTCAGCATGGCGATGAGCTACAGGCCCTGGGTCCTCTGGTTTATGGGCCGCTACGCCTCCGCCCGCCGGGAGCTCGAACTCGTTCTGGACCAGGCCCGGGTGGCCGAGGGACGACAGAAAAAGGGGCTCCTCCTGAGCTTTGCCTGCATCGGATTCTGGTATTTCCGCCTGCCGGGGCGGGTTCTCGAGGTGGCGGAGGAGCTGATCCGCCATGTGCGTCTGACCAGTTCGGAAGGATGGGCTCCTGTCGCTCAGGCCTTCCGGGGATGGGCTCTGGCCATGAAAGGGGATCCCGGAGGGATACCCCTCATCCTGAAAAGCCTTCCCCTCTGCCGAAAGGCCCACCGGATGGTCGAGTCCAGCTATCTTTCCCTGCTGTCCGAGGCCTATCTTTCGCTGGAGGACGGGGCTCGTGCGGTCGGGGTGGCCGACTCGGCACTCCGGGTCTCCCGCAGGGCCGGCACCGCCTTCTACGATGCGGAGCTCTGGCGGATCAGGGGGGAGGGTGCGCTCCTGCTGGGAGACCGGGAGGAAGCCCGCCGCTGCTATTCCCTTTCTCTCGGAATATGCCGGGAGCAGGGCGCCAAGGCCCTGAAACTCCGGGCAGCCACGAGTCTGGGGTGCCTCCTCCTCGACCAGGGACGAAAGGACGAGGCGCTGCTCCTGCTCTCTTCACTCGGTGACCTTCTGTTCGGCGCGGAGGCAGATCCCACTCTTCCCGACCTGCGGGAGGCGGCGGCCATGAGGGCCCGTCTCCTGGGGCGGACCGTCATTCTTCATCCGCTGAATACCCTCTCCACCTTGAGAGACCGGGATATCGGAGGAAAAGGGCTCCTCCGATGGGAGCCTCTGGCTCAGGATCGCTAAAGGGCCCTTCTCCCTACGAGCGTCCGGGAAGATTCTCCGGTCCGATCGGGAGGATCAGGGAAGTTGGGGGGAGGGGCGGCCGACCGCGAAACCCTGGGCGAGGGAGAGGCCGAAGGAGCGGACGAGGGCGAGTATTTCGCGGGATTCGACGGATTCGGCGATGGTCCGGATGCCGGCCTCCCTGGCGAGGGTGACGATGGAGGCGACGATGGCGCGGTCGAGGGAGTCGGGGTCGGGGAGGGAGCGGATGAAGTCGCCCTCGACCTTTAGAAAGTCGACGGAGAAGCGCTTGAGATAGGTCATGGAGGAGAAACCGGAGCCGAAGTCGTCGATGGCGAAGCGGGAGCCGTCGCTCTTGAGTTCGCGGATGAAGATCTCGAGGAGGGAGGCGTTCCGGACGGTTTCGCGCTCGGTGATCTCGAAGACGAGCTGACGGGGATCGATGCCGGTCTGGCGGATGAGGCGGCGGAGGGAGGGGAGGAAGTCTCCGGTGACGACGGCCTTGGGCGAGATATTGAGGAAGAGGAGGCCGCCGAAGCGGGCGTCGACGGCCATGCGGAAGGCCTTTTCCATGACGATCATGTCGAGGCGGGAGATGAGGCCGCTCTCCTCGGCGATCTCGATGAAGTCGGCGGCGGGGAGGGGCTTGCCGTCGATCTGGAGGCGCATGAGGACCTCGCAGGCGGCGAGAGAGCCGTCGGCGGCGCTGACGATGGGCTGGAAGTAGGGGAGGACGGCGCGGTCGGCGATGGCCTGCTGGAGGAGGACGTACTTTTCGCTGGCCATGCGGAAGACCTCGACGACGTCCTCGTCGGTGGGGAGGCAGTAGGTGTTCTTGCCCTGGGCCTTGGCGCGGTACATCATGTTGTCGGCGACGAGGAAGAGGTCGCGGGCTTCGGTGGCGTGGGAGGGCCAGGTGGCGATGCCGGCGGAGAGGGAGGTTTTGGCGAGCGAGCCTTCGGGGGAGTCGAGGGCGAAGGCGCGGAGGCGGTCGAGGATGCGCCGGGCGAGGCTCGCGGCCTGTTCGGGGCCGGCCTCGGGGAGGATGACGGCGAACTCGTCGCCGCCGTAGCGGGCGACGATGTCCTCGGCTCTTGCGGTATCGGAGAGGAGGGTGGAGAAGGCCTGGAGGAAGCTGTCGCCGAAGGAGTGGCCGAAGGTGTCGTTGATCTTCTTGAAGTCGTCGAGGTCGAGGATCAGGAGGGAGAAGGGGGTTCGGGCGTGGCGTTCGGCGCGGCCGATCTCGTAGTTTAAAAGCTCCCAGAAGACGCGCTGGTTGAAGAGGCCGGTGAGGGGGTCGCGGACGGCGTAGTACTCGATGTCCTTGGTGTACTTGTAGATGGCCTTGACGGAGCCGACGACGTTCAGGACGCTGGTGATGATGCTTTCGACGACGAGGATCTTGACGGGGTGCTGGGCGGTGGCGTAGTGGAGGCCGACGCCCACGATCCCGCCGACGCGGGGGGATTCGAGGAGCAGGCTCTTGGTGGAAAGCGTCAGGGACTCGAGGGTGATCGGGGACAGACATTGAGAGGGATCGGCCACGTTGTGCGTGATCGAGAGGTTCTCCGGAATTTCCAGGCGTTTCTCGTTCCGGAGACGTGCGGCGATCAGAGCTTCCAGATGCCGTTTTGTTTCCTCCCGGGGAACACCCTTCCAGAAGACCTCGATCTCGTAGTGGTCCTCTCCGGCGAGAAAGAGGGAGAAGAGCGCGAAGATCTCGATGACCTCGTCGATCTCCCGGACCATCCGTTTCACATGCTCCTTCCAGTCGTGGATGACCTCGGAGGTGATGATGAAGCGTTCGAGGAGTCGGATTTCGAAGGAGAGGACGGAGACGTCGGTGGTGGTGCGTTCGAGGGCGGCGATGGCGCGCAGGGAGTCGAGGAGGCTGGTGGAGAGGAAGGAGAAGTGGGTTTGCCGGACCTTGTGCTGGCAGGCAAGGAGGGCGTCGAGGGCGGCGATGGCGGCGTTGGCGAGGCGTCGGAGGGTCTGGGGGTCGGACTCTCCGGCCATGCGGCGGGAGGTTTCGGAGAGGATCTGGCGGGCGCCGGAGATCATGGAGGACTCGCGGAGGGACTGCTCGAGGACGGTGCCGACGCGGGCGCTGATGTCGCGGCGCAGGAGTTCGAAGGAGTCGTCGGGGCGTCTATTCATAGAGGTCGACTCCGCAGCGCAGATCGAAGAGCCATCGGAGGAGGGCGTCCTTGGCCGGACCGCGGTAGAGGGGGCCGTGCTGGGGGGCGATCGTGTCGACGTCGCGGCGCTCGACCTCGCGGATCCACTTGCGGAGGGCTTTGCGGGAGGCCATGTAGCGGCGGTGGAAGCCTTCGATGTGGGGGAGATGCTCGGCGAAGTCGTCGACGAAGATCGTGCCGTTGGAGCGTTCGGCGGCGCCGATGTCGCCGGTGAAGAGGATGCGGGAGACGGGGTCGAGGACGTTGATCTGGCCGGGGGAGTGGAGGAAGTGGGCGGGGAGGATGTCGAAGAGGAAGCCGGGGGCGACCTCGACGGTGGCGCCGTCGTCGGGAACGGGGAGGAGGCGGTCGGGATGGGTGAGATCCATATGGGGCATGAAGCGGGTCCAGAGGCGGGAGAGGTAGACGCGGGCGCCGGTGATCTGCATCCAGATGTCGAGTCCGGCGCTGACGTCGGGGTCCTGGTGGGAGAGAAAGATGGCGCGGACGCTGGCGAGGTCGGACCATTCGGAGAGGCGGGCGGAGAGGATGGGGAAGAGGCCGGAGCCGCCGGGGTCGAAGAGGACGGCGTGGCCGTCGCGGGTGACGAGGTACTGGTTGGAGGGGATCCCCTCCTCCCGGGACGACTCCCCGAATCCCAGAAGAAAGTAGCGGTGTTCGCCGTTCTCGTAAAGGAGTTCGGTCATGAACCCTCCCTGCTGGGGGTTTGTCGGTGATCCGGGAAACTGCCTGGGTTCGGAGCCCCTCAGATGATATTTCAGAAAAAATAATAATGCAATAGAGTTATCTGAAATTTAAGGAGTCGGAATGGGCTTTGCGGCGGAATATCCGGGTAAGGTGAGGTCAGTTCATGTCCGGTTATGGTAGGATAGGGAAAATCGGGCATTT
>JAKBXW010000008.1 GCA_021840555.1 Nitrospirota bacterium | reverse complement strand
TGAAGGCGGGGGAATCGTCAATGGGAGCCTGAACGATAATATGGTTCCCTTCGGTGGTGATTTTAATTCCGACTCCACCAAATCGTCCCTGGGTATTGATTTCTAGATCGTGATACTCCTGGGGAGTCATGTATTCGGAATGAGGATCGAGAGAGGCCACCATACCCCGTATTGCGCTGTCGAGAACTGGCTGGGCTGGAATCTTGTCGACGTAATCGTTCTGAATCAAGGCATAGACCATGGAAAAGATCTTTAGGCTCTTGTCCGTTCCACCGTCGGCAAGAACCGCGTGGCCGACGCCGCCAACCAGAATTCCGACCGCGAGGACAAGGAGGATATTTCCTGTTTTCATGATCCACTTCCAGCCAAACCTGTTTGACCCATTCTTAAAATCGGGAAATTGCATAGAAATCCTTTTAAAGGTCCTCCCGGGACCCTACCGAAATCCGGAAGCCTTCCGAGAGGAGATGCCGTCCAACAAATTGTGATTCGAGAATATCATGCATCGGCAGGCATTACAACACGGCCGCCCCTCTTCACGCACGGACTCCATTATCGCGGAAGAAAACGCATCGGGCTCATTGGTTTCCCACGGCGAGTCACCCCGAAAAAGAGAGTCGACTGACCGCGTGTCCCCCCCCGGCCCACCGTTCCGAGGATCCCTCCTTCCGGGATTCTCTGTCCTTCCCTGGCAAAGATATGGTCAAGATGACCGTAAAGAGTATAGAGATGATCGCCGTGAGCCATGATCACCAGACGGCCATAACCGGCGTAATCTCTCGCAAAAAGAACTTTTCCTGGCCAGGCGGCCCTGACACGGGCACCGACCCCGGCGGCGATATCGATCCCGTCGTGAAAAGGCCCGAATTTCTCGACAATAGGACCGTCGACCGGCCATTTGAATCGGGTATGTCCCGGAACAGGCGGATGAGAGAAACGTTCGTGAAGGTGGGATCTTCGCCGCATCCCTTCAAGGCGTGCGATCAGGTTCATCAGCTTTCTACGGCGCCGGAGAATTGATCGGTTATCCAGCGCGATGGCCTCTTCTTTTTTCTTAAGACGGGCGATTTCTCGCTGGGTTCCCATCATCTTTTTCTTGAGATGAGACTCCTCTCGTTCGCGGTTTTCCAGAAGCTTCTTTTCGTGATTCTGGATAGCCTTCAGCTGAGCCCGACTGAGTCGCAACCGATTTTCCTTGTGCCGATAATCATGAAGGAGGGAGTCGAGATGGTTTGTCTGGTCGGCCAGGATATTGGAGCGCAGGATGAGATCGGGCTGGATATCGGTTCCGTCGAGACGGGACAGGGAGACCTCCGCCATCCGCATGAGAAGCCGTGATTCAAGCGTTCCCTTCTCGCGAAGGTCCGCATCGACGACAATACCAAGATGGGCCATGGCACGATCGAGCCGTTTGATGGCCCTGCGGTCCTGGATCTCGTGGATCTGAAGCCTTTCGACCTGAAGATGGAAGGACTCAAGTTTGACTCGGAGCTTTAAAATCCTGACCTTGAGCGCGAGGCGCCGGCCCTGGTATTGCTTGAGACGCCCCATGTTTTTCGCAAGGCGGCGCTTCAGGGCGCTCATTTCCCGCTCCCGGGCGTCAAGTTTCTTCTCGATCGACCGAATTGACGGAGTCGACTCCGCATGAGCCTTTTCTGGAATCATGCCTGTTAGAATCGGAGAAATCAGTACAAGGGAAACCAAGACAAAGAGGAGACGAAAAGAATATCCTCCCTTTCGGTGGAATGGATTTTCCCTAAGGATCCGAATCACGGCTGGATTACTTCCCTCTCCTCGGACAGGAAGGAAAACATATAGCAGAACAGCCCTCCCAAAAGGCCGATGGCTCCGCAGAATCCCGGGATAAGAATCCAGAGATGGTTGGAAACGGGAAAAGGGCCCATGGCTCCGGCCACAAACGGATTCTGTTTATCGGGGTAGAGGGCTGTCCTGAACATCCAGGCGAGAAAGAGCGCGATGAACGCCACAACGATTCCCCAAAGCCCCCCGGACGGGACGCAAAGAAATGTCGCAGCCTTTCCCTTCTCCTTTTCGGCCCTCCGGGGAACGACGGCAGGATTCTCATCCTGCCGCTGGAAAATCGTGCTCCGGGAAGCGACCGGACGGCTGGTCTCCCTGGAGGAGAACCCCGGGAACAGATGCAACCAGAGTGACAGGGAGATCCTCCCCCAATAAATGGCCATTCCCACGCAAACGAGTCCTCCCAGAACCAGAATTCCTTTCTGCACCCCCCGGGAGATTCCGGCCAGGGAGTCCACCCGGGAAACCCAGTCGGGATTGAAAACGACCTCCTTGATCTCAGAGTCGTTCTTGATAATCTCGCGAATGGAGCGTATCTGCTCCGCCAACGTGACGGTCTGTCCGTCCGGCAAGCGTCCCAGGGAAACGGCTACAGAAAGAATCCGCCGGCTGTTTGATCTTCCGGTCCGGCTTTTCTGATCGGGGGGGGCAAGGGAAGAGACGCTGCCTTTTCCTGCAACTTTTTCCATTGTTGCCGTAAGGCCAAGGACCTCTTTGGGTGATGGCGGAGTCTCAAAAACCAGAAGTATATGGGCCGCCGCGGCCGACTCCAGGCGCATATTGTCGAGAATCAGATAGATGGAAAATATCCAGAAAAGAAAAAGGAGAATCAAAGATGAAAATGCCAGGTTGGCCATCAGCCAGATCCAGGAGCGGACAGTGGCTCCAGGCCTCGTGTCGGGATCAAGGTGTGACATTCAAAAGACTCTTTCGTGTATCACGGCACAGTCGGGAGAAATTCAGACTTCTCCGGCCCCCAGCGACTTTCTGCAGAAAAGGGCGCGATGATGAGGGGAGAGGCCGAATTTCCTGATCGCCTCACGATGCTCCTCGGTTCCATAACCCTTGTGGGCCCTAAAGCGAAACTCCGGGAATTCAGAGTCGATTTCGAGCATGTACCGGTCACGGGCCATCTTTGCCATGATGGAGGCTGCCGCGATCGAGAGCACCGTCCGGTCGCCGCCCACGACAGCCCGCTGCGGGAAAGGAAGATCCTCGATGAGATCCTTTCCATCGATGGCGAGCAGGATGGATCGTTCTTTCAAGAGGCTTTTGGGGAGGGCATGGAAGGCCCTTCCCATAGAGAGCAATGTCGCCCTCCGAATGTTGAGGCTCTCTATCTCGTCGACCCAGGCCCACCCCAAGGTGGTAAAGAGAGCATTTTTCTCGATCCAGCGGGACAGTGATTCCCGTTTTTCCGGCGTCAACTGTTTCGAGTCGGAAATTCCATAACCCGCAAAGCGTGCTACCGGCGGAGAAAAGATGACACAGGCCGATGTCACCGGGCCGGCCAACGCTCCACGCCCGACCTCGTCGATTCCCACGACGAGGCAAGGGAATGGGGCGCAAGCGATGGAAGAAGCGGCATGAGCCTCCCACATCCCATCCATCGGTCAAAAGTCTCCGGGGGAGGAGACCTATTCCTCCTTGGCCTCTTTCAGGCGGGCCGCCTTACCCTTCTTCTCCCGAAGGAAGTACAGCTTCGCACGACGCACGCGTCCCGAACGGACATGGTCGACCTTGATGACCTGAGGGGAATGGATCGGGAAAGTCCTTTCGACACCAACCCCAAAGGAAATCTTCCGAATCGTTACCATTTCGCGCGTCCCGCCACCGCGCATTCCAATCACGACTCCTTCAAAAACCTGAATTCTTTCCTTTTCCCCCTCGACGACTTTTGTGTGAACCCGGACGGTTTCTCCGACCGTCAGTTTGGGGGATTCCTCTTTCATGAACAATTGTTCTACCTGATCAAGCACCTGCATGGCTCACCTCGTGATTGTGTCGACGTCTGTCAGACGTTTGTTATCGGGAAACACTGGCCTGGTTTCCACCAAGATCCGGCCTCACGGCCTGTTGTTTCCTGCGGGAGACCTCCTCCCTGTAACGCCGAATAGCCTGATGGTCCCCCGAAAGGAGGACCTCAGGGACTTCTTGCCCCCGAAAAACACGTGGCCTTGTGTATTGGGGGTAATCAAAGGTTCCATTTGAAAATGTTTCGTTCACCGGCGAACTTTCGTTGGAAAGCACGCCTGGAAGGAGGCGAACGACTGCATCCACCATCAGGGCGCAGGGAAGTTCGCCGCCTGAAAGGACATAATCTCCGGCAGACCATTCCTCGAGAGGGTATCCGTCAAGGATCCTTTGGTCGATGCCCTCATAATGCCCGCAAAGGAACAGTAAAGGACGGGAACTCCCAGACCATTCCTCAGAGACCGGCTGGGAAAATCTCCGTCCCTGAGGAGACGGATAGAGAAGTCGGGGCGTTTCCCCCCCGGTCAGTTCACGCAAAAAATCTATGGAACAGTCAAGGGCATCTGCCAGGGGCTCCGGCTTTAACACCATTCCCCCCCCACCCCCAAAGGGATAGTCGTCGACGGAATGGTAGGAGCCCGTTCCAAAATCTCTGAGATTCCAATAGTGGTATTGGACAAGCCCTTTGGAGGCCGCCCGGCCGAGAATGCTGGTGTTGAAAATGGAGCGGAGCATCTCAGGGAAAAGGCTGACAACCCCTATGTGCCGACAACGCCCCATTGAACATACACCTCCCGCCTGTCCCTGTCTATCCGCGGAACGAGCGGTTCGACAAACGGGCAAAGTATCTCCCGGCCCTTTGCGCCGATCGCGAGAAGATCCTGACCGGACCTTTCGTAAAATCCGATGACGCGCCCGACCTCTGTACCAGTGACTGCATCATACACATGCATGCCGATCAAATCGGAAATTTTCTGGGCTTCCGGGTCCTCGGGAATCCATTCATCCGGACCTTCCCAGAGGATCTCCCATCCGGAGATTTCCCGAAGATTTTCAGGAGAATCGATTCCCTTCCATTTGACTAGGAGAGACTCACCCTTAATTTCGGTTGCCTCGAGGACAAGCCTGCGATGCTTGCCACTAAAGCGCGACGGTGCCGATAGAAGAAAGGTTTCCCCCAGATCGTCAAAAAAACGGTCTGGATTGTCGGAGAGAATCATGACTCTACCGAAGCCTCGGACCCCGAAAGGACGGCCCATCTTTCCGACCAGCACTCCCTGATTCGGCGAGTTCGCACTCATCCAGGACCCTCTATTCCTTCAACGATCCTTTTCGAAATTGGTTTTTACATGACACCTGTCTTGCTTCGAGTCCGGTTGCATTTCCTGAACGGATGCGGTCTTTCCTCCTCAAGATACCGTTGCGGATGCTTTCTTGATCAGTCGGGCAACGGTGTCGGACGGAGTCGCCCCATTTGAAATCCAGGAGTCGATCCTTTCCCGATTTATCTTGATCTCGCCATTGTTGTGCTGGGGAGCGTAAGTCCCAACCACTTCAATGAAGCGACCATCCCGGCGGGATCTGGAATCCGCCACAACGATCCGGTATACGGGCATTTTCTTTCTTCCATGTCTTGCAAGACGAATATGAACAGCCACACATCCTCCTTGAGTCCGGTTAATCCGGATTGGTTCGATCGGGTTCCCCGATCAGAATGGGAACATCGATCGCAATGATCGGTTCCCCTTGGATTTCAGGGCCGAGCGCATCATGCGCCGGGCCTGGTCAAACTGTTTGAGGAGCTGATTGACCTGCTGCACGCTCGTTCCAGATCCGCTGGCGATTCTCTTTCTACGGCTTCCGTCGATCACATCCGGATGGTCCCGCTCTTCATTGGTCATCGAAAATATGATCGCCTCGGTCCGTTTCAATTCTTTTTCGACCAGCTGCATGTCGACCTTGGATTTAAGGGACGCCCCTCCAGGAATCATTCCCATGAGGTCTTCGATTCCCCCGAGCTTTTTCATTCCCTGAATCTGCTGGAGAAAATCGTTCAGGGTCATCTGATTGTTTCCCATTTTCCGAACGAGTTTCTCGGCCTGTTCCTGGGAAACGAGATTCTTAGTTTTTTCGACCAGGGTTTCGATATCCCCCATCCCGATGATCCGCGATGCCATTCGCTCTGGGATAAAGGGTTCCAGCCGGTCAAGCTTCTCCCCGGCTCCCGTAAACTTGATCGGTTTTTTCAATGCGGAACGGATTGACAGGATGGCCCCACCGCGCGTGTCACCATCTAATTTCGTGAAGACGACTCCGTCGACACCCACAGCCTTATCAAAGGTTGTGGCCACCGAAACGGCCTCCTGACCCTGCATGGCATCGACCACAAGGAGACATTCCTTTGGGGAGTAAAGAGACTTGAGGGTATTAAGCTCCTCCATGAGTTCGGCATCGACGCTCAGGCGTCCGGCCGTATCAACGATCACGATGTCATACATGCCCTGAACGATTCGCTTGCGGACCGCGGAAACCATCTCCTGAGGACGGCTGACACCCGGTTCCGGCCCGACAACGGGTACACCGATCTGCTCCCCAAGGATTCGGAGCTGATCAACAGCGGCCAGGCGGGCCAAGTCGCTTGCCACAAGGAGGACTCTTCTCCCCTGGTTTTTGAAATGAAGGGCGATTTTGGCGCTCGTCGTCGTTTTTCCCGAACCCTGAAGACCCATCATGAAAATGATGGTCGGAGGCTTTGAGGAAAGGGCGATATTTGCCCGATGGTCACCGAGAATATGGACCATTTCCTGGTAAACTTCCGTGATGACCTGCTGCGCAGGAGTCAGGCCCACTTTCTTGGCCTGTCCCACCAGGCGGCTCCCCAGAGCTTCCGTAAATTCCTTCACCACGGGGAGGCTCACATCGGCTTCCAGGAGGGCAACCCGCAACTCTCTCAACGCTTCTTCAACGGCAGCGTCGGATAGACCGCCGCGACCGGTCAGCTTTTGAAAGATCCCTTCAAAGCGCCCTGTCAGACTTTCAAACATTGAAATTATCCCTTGACCTGGCTGGATTTGAGGCTGGATTTGAGAATCCTGCTCTGCTTGAAGTAGGGGACCTTCTTCGGAGCAACAACGACCGAAGACCCGGTTCTTGGATTCCTGGCCTTCCTCGTGGCCCTGGTTCTGACGCGCAAAACCCCAAAGTCCCGAAGCTCGACGGTATCACCAGACCTTAGGCCGTCCTTCATTGAATCAAGAAAAAGGTCTATCATCATACGGGCATCTTCACGTCTTATTCCCGGAAATTGTCTTGCCAGCCTTTGTACAAGCTCACCTTTTGTCATTGTTTGTCCCACTCCTTCTCTGGTAAGAGGTTATCGGAGAATGGCATGTCCCGGCAGTATGGACCAGAATCCGGCCGGCTGTTGTTCCACTGACTCCCACAAGTTGTTTATCTGGGACGAAAGCATTTTATCCAGAAAATTTTTTTCAGGAAAGGTCCGGATCACGGGTGATCCGGTGATATGGGCCAATCGTGACGCTTCGGCCACCGCGTCCTGGTAATCGCCCAACTGATCAACTAGATGATTCGAAATCGCCGAATGTCCCGTAAAGACCCGACCATCGGCCAAAGGCCTCAGGACCGAGACGGGGATGCGCCGGCCCTTCGCCACATCCGAAATGAACTGCTCGTGCATTTCGTCCAGAACGGATTGGAGATAGGCTTTCTCTTCCGGAGTCATGGGCCTGAATGGAGAGCCCGCGTCCTTGAGCGCCCCGCTCTTCATGACCTCACTCTGAATTCCGATCTTTTTCATGAGGTCCTGGAATTCTGCCAGTTCCATGATAACACCGATACTTCCCGTGAGCGATCCCGAACTTGCCAGGATCCTGTCGCAAGCGGAAGCAATATAATAAGCTCCGGAGGCGCCGACCGTGCCGATCGACGCGATGACGGGCTTTCCTTTTTTCCGGACTTTCAGAACTTCCTCATAAATGTCCTGGGACGGAACAACTGCTCCGCCGGGACTGTTGATTCGGAGCACGATCGCTTTGATCCTTGGATCCTTGGCAAGGGACCGGATTTGCCGGATGGTCTTTCGTGACGAGAGGATGACCCCCGAAATACGGACGACCCCAATCTCCGCCCCACCGACCAGAGGCATCGAACGACTGAAGAAGGCAGCACCTCGCCCGAGCACAAAAATAACGGCCAGAACGGCCAGAACCACCAGAAAAGCCCGAAAGGTCTTTCGAACCATCACTGCCCCATTCGAATCATCCTGCCGTGCCATCTCCCGAACCAGAGGTGACGCCGACAATTTACAGCAATAAAACAGGGGAGCCCTGTCGCATCATAACAACAGGACTCCCCCCCGAAGAGATACAACCGTCAGGCCGTTTCCTCTTCGAGTCCCTTGACGGAAAGCCCAATCTTGCGCTCCGCCTTGTCGATCTTGACGACCTTGACAGTGACCTCCGAGTCGACCGGGAACAACTGGTCGAGCCGTTCACCAGACGGGAGATCGACCTCGCTCACGTGAACAAGGCCTTCCACTCCATCTTCGATCTCGACAAAGAATCCGAAGTCCATGACCTTCGTCACCTTGCCCTTCATGATGCGGCCGACCGGAAAACGCTCGGGAATCTCTGACTCCCAGGGGTCGGTCGTCATCTGCTTGTAGCCCAGCGAAAGGCGTTGGCGCTCCTTTTCGATCTTCAGGACAATGGCGTCAACCTTTTGCCCCTTTTTGAACACCTCTGACGGATGCCTGACGTGGCGGGTCCAGGAGAGATCAGAGATATGGATCAGCCCGTCAATTCCCTCCTCGAGACCGACAAAGACCCCGAAATCCGTGAGGCTCTTGACCTTTCCGGAAACGATGGTACCAATCGGATACTTGTCCTCGACGACATCCCAGGGATTGGGCCCCAGCTGTTTCAGACCGAGCGAAATTTTCCGGTTCTTTTCATCGATCTTCAGAACCTTCGCCTCGACCATATCCCCCACATTCATGATCTTGCTGGGATGCTTGACCTCATGATTCCAGCTCATCTCGGTAATATGCATCAAACCTTCAACGCCGGGCTCGATTTCAAGAAAAGCGCCGTAGTCGGTGATGGAAACGACCTTGGCCGTCACCTTCGAACCCTCCGGATAGCGTTCCGCAACCGTCGTCCAGGGGTCGCTCTTCAACTGCTTCAAGCCAAGAGAGACACGGCCCGTCTCCTTGTCATGCTTCAGCACCATCACATTGATCTTGTCACCCACGGCCATCAGATTCTGAGGACTGGAAACTCGTCCCCAGGACATGTCCGTGATATGCAGAAGTCCATCGACGCCACCAAGATCGATGAAGGCCCCGTAGTCCGTGATGTTCTTCACGATTCCCTCGAGAACCTCACCCTCCTTGAGCGATTCCATTGTCAGCTTCTTGCGCCGGTCACGCCACTCTTCGAGAAGGACGCGGCGGGAGACGATGATATTCCCGCGCTTCTTGTTCATCTTTATGATGCGCACCTGAATGGTCTGACCGACAAGTCGATCCATATCCCTGACTGGGCGAAGGTCGATCTGGGAGCCCGGCAGGAACGCCTTGAGCCCGATGTCGACGGTCATGCCGCCCTTTATGCGGCTCACGACCTTTCCCTCAAGGACCTCGCCCTTCTCGGAGAGGGCTTCGAGGGAATCCCACACCTTCATCCGGTCGGCTTTCTCCTTGGAAAGAACCAGGTTGCCCTGGGGATCTTCTCTTTCTTCGAGATAGACACTGATCTTGTCGCCCACCTTGAGGGCCGAAGCCTCCTCCTCGGAAAATTCCGATTTGGCGATGTGCCCTTCGGACTTGTACCCTATATCGACAACCACCTCTGTCGGATATATGGCGATGACCGTCCCGTCGACAACGGCGCCCTCCTCAAAATTCCGGAGCGTTTCGGAATAAAGCAGATCCATTTGGTCCCGTCCAAGATTTTCATCCTGGTCAACGACGACGTCTTCTGAAAGATTGTTTTGGTTTGAAAGTGACATGCGCGTAAATCCTCCTCTGACCTATACCGCTTTCCTACGGTTCGGAATCTTTCTATTCTATCCGCATTCCTGAAGAAAGGAAAGTGTTTTTTCAGGGGCTCTCCTCCGCATTTTTCTGCCGGGGTTCCTCGTCCTTAAGAACGCGAGGTGGAAACGGTCCGAGAACCCTTCCGGGATTTTTCAACAAACTTTCGAGGGTTTGACGAAGACCCGGAGATGGATTTCTGGAGAGAGCATCCCTGAAATTTTTTTTTGCGTCCGCAGGTTCCCCAAGTCGATAATGCACGATTCCCAGATAGGTGAGGATGAGGGGGTTGCCCGGGTGACGCTCAAGGGCTTCATGGAGATAGATGTGCGCCTCAGCATAACGGGAAAGATCTATATCTATTTTTCCCATCAGGGTCCGGAAACCCTCCGGCCACCGGTCCATCGGGATGATCTTGCTGGCTGTCCGGAATGCCTCGCCCTCCCGGCCGGTCTTGAGGTCGATCCGTGCCAGGTTCAAGAGGATATTCGGGTCCCGGGGAGATTTCCTGTTGGCCTCCTCGAGATTTCGGAGGGCTTTTTTTTCCTCTCCGAGGCGGTCTTCAGCCACCGCCAGATTGTTCAAAAGACCCGGATCACCCGGCGAAAGCGCCAGGGCTTGCCTGTCAAGTTTCATGGCTGTTCTCGCATCCCCCTGAGCCAGGGCCCCGTGAGCCTCCTTTTCAAGGGCAGGGAGCGACTGTCCACCTCCGCTCGCGCATGCCCCCCCAACGAGCAGAACAAAAGCCAGGACAAATTTCCCCAACCTGCCGGAACCGGCATACCCAGCCCCTTTCATACCTTCTCCCCTTCCTGTTACGATGCATGCGATGATCTATGCCATTTAACGATCGAATAATGACCGTCCATCAGGATCGATCCATGCCGACGCGCCTTGAACCGGATGCCAAATTCGGCCGCCCTGCCTTTCGGCGACAGGGCCTCCTCGCAACTTGGGCCTACAGGACACGGGTCGGGATCCTTCTGGGACTCTTCGTATTTGCGATGATTGAGAACAGCCGCCATCCCTTTCCTCTCTGGGCGGGAATCCTTCGGTTCTTCGATGGGAAAATGGCAGATATCACCAGTAACGACCGCCATCTGGCGCTGCTTCTCCCCGTTGGACTCTATGGGGCATCCCTTCTTCTCAGACTGTCGGCCACCGCGGCACTGGGAAGCCGGACCGTGTGGAGTTCCCGCCCTGCCACGGGCGGACTGGTCGAAGACGGGCTTTTTTCGTGTGTCCGCCATCCCCTATATGTCGGTTCCGCCGGAATGATCCTCTCCCTTTCCCTGATGTCGTCCCTCGCGGGGGCAGTGATCCTTGTCGGAGGAGGGATTCCCTTCCTCGCCTTCCTGGCCCGCCACGAAGAGGCAGAACTCCTTCGCAACCTGCCCGGATATGCGGACTACAGAAAGCGTGTCCCCGCATTCTTTCCCGTACCGGGAAGCGGCTGCCGGTTGAGGCAGGCCATCGCTGGCCCTCTCCGGGAAAACATCGGAAGAGGACTCCGGTCCGAAGCGGCAAACGTGGGTCTTCTGGGGGGGTTCCTTTCCTTCTGGGCGACCCCCAACATTCTCCTCTTCTGGATCGCCTTCCTCCTGGCTCTGGCTTTCGCCCTGACTGCTCCCATCTGGATTCCCGGACGGTCGGGAGGGGTCCGGTGAAGCCCTTCGTCACATTCACATCCGACTTCGGACGAAGCGACACCTACGTTGCCAGCGTCAGGATGGCCATCCTCTCACGCGTTCAGGAGACCATTCTGGTCGACGTCACCCACGACGTTCCCCCCTTCATGCCTCTTCTTGCACTTCCTCCCCTGATCGAGATTCTGGAGGTTTCCCCCCCTGACAGTATCCATCTCGTCGTCGTCGATCCGGGAGTCGGAAGCGTCCGGAGGCCTCTCATCGGCGTGGCGGACAAAACACGGTTTGTCTTTCCCGACAACGGGCTTCCCCGTCAACTGACCCGGTGGGTCGAAAACCTCCGCTTCTATCATTTGTCGAGACCGTCGACATTCGGAGGAGCCGCGACTGCGACCTTTCAGGGGCGGGACCTTTTTGCCCCCGCCGTCGCGGCTCTTTGTCTGGGAGTCCGGGCAGAGGAAATGGGGCCTGAGATCCACGCTGACGACCTCGCCCGGGACACAACCTTTTTGGAGTCCGGGCCGGACAGGCTGCTTGTATGGAATGTCGACCGTTTTGGAAACGTCCTTCTCGGCTTTCGGGCAAGCACTCCGCCAATGAAGATCACGATCGAATCCCATGGCGTCGCACTTCCCTACGTCTCCCGTTATCAGGACGTCCCGAAAGGGCACCCCGGCATCCTGGTCAACAGCTCCGGATGGCTCGAGATCTTTTGCCGGGAAGGGAGCGCCGCCGCATTGACAGGAATCCGGACAGGAATGTTTCTGGATGCGACCATCGAAGGAGGCGCTGGACGGAGGCTCTTCGACCCATAGGACTCAGGCTTCCCCGTCAGTGGTCTTTCCGAAGTTTGTATGGAAAATTGTCGTAGTAATAGTCAGGAGGAATGTTCTGAAGAAGATCGGGGATCTGGGTCCCGTCGATCTGCTCCCAGGGCCCCTTGAGATCATCGGAGCGATACCAGTTGTCCCTGTAGTATTGAAAGTATTTGCCGTCCCTGAAGTACAGGGGACGACTCGACGTGAGAAAAACATAAAGGTTGGTATGGGGGAGAAGGACTGGAGTGGCCTGGCCTTCGAAGCGGATCGGACTTGGCTGGTCCCCTTCCACGGAGAGTGAAACCGCGTCCCCCGATCCACCCCCCCCGTCGACACAGGCAGACAGAAGAAAAATCCCGGCGCCCAGAAGGAAAACGCCCGCAATTCTCTTGACAGCCTTTCGCTCCCCCCCTAGAATGACTCTCGTGAACACACCAACCCCCTCTCGCAAAAAACCATTTCTTCTCATTGCGGGGCTGATCGCCCTTTTGATCGTCGGGCTTTACCTCGCTTCGCAAGAACTTCCCGTGTTTCAACCTCTGGGCCCCTGAGGCTTTTGCGGCTTTTGGATCTCTCCCGGCATTTCGCACAGATCCCCTCGATTTCGAACCGATGGACGGCATCGGTAAAGCCTTCCTGAAGGACGATCTCATCAATTTCCTTCTGGATGGGACAGAAATCGATATGGCGGACATCCCCACAGACCCGGCATATCAGATGATGATGGTGGCCTGTCATGCCGACGATATACCCGTCCTCCCCCACCTCCCTGTGGACTTTTTCCAAAACCCCGAGCCTGACGAAGAGGTCGATCGCCCGAAACAGGGTGGCCCTCCCGAGGTCCGGATTTGAGAGCGCCAGATGGCGCTGGATCTCCCCTACGGAAAAAATTCCCCGATATTGGGACAGAGCCTCCACGATAGCCGTTCTTTGGGGGGTCAGGCGCACCCCGTGCCTCTCGATCGTCCTGCGCATTTCCGCGACGCTGTACACCGTTTGCGGTCCTTTCGGTCGGGCTGAATCTGTCATCGAGGCCTATTGGTCGACGAGAAGGAAGGAAAATACCTTGAGCGGACTCTGGGGATCAAGGATTTTCTGGATGAAATCCCCAAGGAAGGTAAACTCGTTCACCACTTTTGGGTTCCCCGGAGCGACCGAAAGGATCAGGAGAGGATCGGTGCAGCCGTTGACATAATTTCCGATCCCGATCCCCTTCTGGGAATTGACTGCGACAGGAGACAAGGTCCGGAGGAACCGGTCCAGGTCAGGGTGAAAATAGAACCGCCGATCGATGCGGTTGTTCCAGTCAGTGCCCTTGACCTCGACGGACTGGACGTAGCCGTTTTCCCTCCCGATAAACCGGACGAGTACCTTCCGGTAACGCGAAGGAACCTTGACCACCCTGTTGTGTTCGCAATGAATGATATAAGGGTGCTCGGAATCGAGGGATATCGTGTAGGGAAGTTCGTAGGGAAGAGCCTTTTTGTTGTAAAAAGGGTTGATGGCCCGGACGATGATTCCGTTGGGAGTCGCATCTGGCGTGAGGCCCGCCGAATGGAGCGTCGGATGCGGATGGCTGAATGAGCATCCGGACAGCGCCATCATTCCCCCGACAACCCCGGAAAGACAGGAATTTCGGGCAAATCTCTTGAATCCCATGCGATGCCTCCTCCTTGCAGGTTTTAACTCAGTAGTCCCCCGAAATTGCCGGCTGTCGTTCCGGCGCGATTCGCACATAGACCACAGGAACGAGAACGAGGGTGAAAAACATGGAGGAAAGCAATCCGCCGATGACGACAACCGCCATCGATTCCCGGATTTCTCCTCCGGCCCCCCACCCGACCGCCATAGGGGCCATCCCGAAGACCATGGCCATCGTCGTCATTGCCACTGGCCGAAGGCGGACCCTCGCCGATTCGATGGCCGCTTCCCGGAGAGTTCTTCCACGATCCCCCAGCGTATTGGCATAGTCTACCAGCAAAATGGCATTTTTTGTCACCAGTCCGAAGAGAATGATCAGTCCGATCGCACCCATCATATTGACAGAAATTCCCGAAATCCAGAGAGCAAGGATGGCCCCGATCAGGCTGAAGGGAATCGACAGCATGATGACAAAAGGCAGTACCAGACTCCTGAACTGAAACGACAGCAGGCCGTAAACCACCAGAACCGCAACGGCGATGGCCAGGATAATCTGGGAGCGTGCGTCTTCAAGGACATCGGAGTTTCCGGCATACCGGATCCGGTAGGAAGGGGGAAGACTGTTTTTTGCCCATGCGTCGACCTTGTGCATGAGGTCGCCCAGGGAAACCTTCCCGTAAAGGTTTGCAGAGATCGTAACCGAGGGCTGACCATCGTCCCGGCTCTCCCGCTGGTCGGCCTTCTCTTCCGTAATCTTCGCCACATCGGACAGTGGGAGAACCCGTCCTCCTCCCACCGGAAAGGGGAGATTCGAGAGGGCCGAAACCGAAGAGGCCTCGGAGGGATCCATCGACACCACAATCTCAAGGGAACCGTTCGGAGTCATGAGCGATCCTGCCCCATGCTCCGCCGTTGCCTGGGAGATCCATTGTGCGAGCCGTCCGGGGGTGATTCCCCACTGGGGGGGATCGGCGGGCCCGGGAGTGACCGCAATGACACTCAGGAAGCCCTCGCTGGAAGAGTTGACATCGCGCAGTCCTGGAAGGCGGGTCAGATAATTCCGGAGTTTCTCCGAAAGGGCTTCCAATTTCGCAGAATCAGGCCCCATGAGAAAACACTGGAACGGAGCGCTGGCTCCGGTTCCCCCCAACGGGCTGATGGCGTCCACCGAACCGCGGATTCCCGGGATGGATGCCAGGATGTGGCGTGTATTCTCCATATACTCTTTATCGGCCATGGTCCGGTGCGCCCTGGAACGCAGGTTGACATAAAGATACCCCTCCGATGGCGAAACACCCTTCCTCCCTCCCGCCTGCTGGAATACGGAAAGAACACCCCCCATCGACCCCACCTTGGCCGCAACCTCCCGGACAACCTCATCGGTCCGGAGAAGACTTGGAGAACCTTCGAGATGGATGTGAACGGTAAAGGCGCCCTGGTCCACCGCGGGAATGAGATTTGATCCCAGCCGGGACGCCAGGGCCAGGGAAGCCAACAAAAGAAGGAGACTGACCGCTGCCACGAGGAACGGTCGGCCCAAGGCCCTTTCCAGAAGGGATCCGTAGATGTCTGCAAGCCATCGGCCTGCCCGGGCGGCGGCGGGGAAAATGTGCCCGATTGACCCTGCCCCGGGCTCCGCGGAGCCGTAAAGGGTCAGGGCGGGAGTAACCGTTAGCGAGATGAGCAGGGAAGCCAGAACAGCGAAGGTGACCGTCCACCCGAACTGGGTGAAGAATTCCCCAAGGACCCCGTGCATCATGGCCATCGGGGCAAAGACGGCGACGATGGAAAAAGTGGTCGCCAGAACAGCCCGACCTATCTCCCCCACTCCGAACTTTGCCGCATCAAGCGGCGATTTTCCCATCGTCCTGTGCCTGTGGATATTCTCGAGAATGACGATCGCATCGTCTATCAGGATGCCGACAACGAGTGAGAGCCCCAGCATCGTCAGAGTATTCAGAGTGAAATGAAACAGCCGGAGAAGCGGGAATGAGACGAGAACGGAAGCGGGAATCGCAAGGGCGGCCACTCCCGTTTCCCGTAAATTTCCAAGAAAGAGCAGAATGACGAGTATGGCGAGGATGGCGCCCATCAAAAGGGTTTCGAGAAGCTCCCTGTTGTTCTGTGCCACGGGAATCGAGCGGTCCATCCGGATCACCGCCCTGAAGTTGGGAGGGACCCCGGAGCCCCTCTCCCGGAGGTCGGCAAGATGATGGCGGATCATCCGGGAGACCTTCACGAGGTTTGCGCCTTCGGCCGGATAGACCTTGAGGGCGATGGCGGGTTGTCCTCCAAAGCGGAAAATGAAATCGGTCCGCGCGTCTCCCTCGGAAATTTTGGCAAGGCTCCCGAGAGGAACCGGGCTTCCCGAGGGAGTCAGCACCGAAAATGAGGAAAGAGCGGAAAGGGTCAGGGGTCTCCCCCTGACATCGATGGCGAGAGAGCGTGCCCCGGATGAAAGTGTTCCTGCCGGATACTCCCTGGAACCTTCCCGGATCTGAAGGGCGATGGCATCCGCGGTGAGCCCTGCCTTCGCCATCTTCCCGGCCGGAAGGATGACCCGTTCCACCCTTTTAGCCGGAGACAGAACGGTCACCTTTCGCACCCCTCCGATCTTCTCGATTTCCGGAACCAGCCTCCCTGTGACAAATGGCCGGACACTCCCGAGGTCGGGGGAAGCTTCCCCTTCACCGTCCAGAGGAACGATGATCCAGAGAAGAGGAAGGCGGGTGGGGTTTTCGCGGACAATCCGGATGGGGGGGAGGCCCGGAGGAAGGGTGCCGGAGAGGCGGTCGATAGCCTTGCGGACCTTTGTTTCCGGAGAGGAGTCGAGGGTTGCATCGGTAAAAACGGCGGTGACGACCGCGGCGCCCGGAACGACCGTCGAATGGACATGTTTGATTCCCTGGAGACCCAAAAGGGCCTTTTCCACGGGCAGAACGATTTTTCGGGTGATCCCGGAGGGGGATTCCCCCGGATCCTGAAGGGTGACGCTCACGAGAGGAAAACGAACCCGCGGAAAAAGATCGACCCCGAGCTCGAGATAGGAGAAGGCCCCGATGATGCATAGTCCCGCAAGCAGCGCCAGAACAAGGCCTGGATGCTTGAGGGCGCGGTTTGTCAGGGCCAGGGTCTCACGCCTGTCGGACAATCGTCAAATCCTCAGGAGGTCGAAATGGTGATTGCGCAGCCTCTGTAAAACCGAGGCCAAATTTCATGAGATTACCGGAACCGGCCACACATGACAAGAGTGTGGGGATGTATTATCATAAATGGGTCGTAGAGATTGCTCCTACCATGCAGAATTTTGGGAGGTTCGATGGTTCCCGCCTCAAAAGACCGGTTCGGATTTCTGACCCTTCTTGCCGCTCCTCTGGCCATTCTCGCACTCCTGAGCCTCTCCTCGTGCGACTGGTTCCTGTCCTTCCCGAAAGAAGGAAGCCGGGCTCCCATCAGCCACAACCCGATCCTCCAGGTGGGGGAAAGGTTCGGCGACATCTGCACGATGAATGTGCCGGACCATCTCCATCGGGAGAGCTTTTCCCACGCGATCTACCATCACCGACCCATCCTCGTGTTCTTCGGAGCCCCGATCCACTGCACTCCCTGCGTCCACGAAGACCGTGTCGTCCAGGGTCTCCAGGGAACCTACCATCAGGATATGGCCTTCATCCATATCGACGACTACGAGGATTCGGAGCAGAAGGTGGTCCGGCAATGGCGGGTCCATGGGGAGCCCTGGGTCGCCGTCATCGACCAGAAGGGAGTCATCCGGCATGTGATTCCCGGAGACGCCAATTATTACTCTCTAAATCGGATGATCAAGGAAACTCTTCGCTGATCTTTTCCTCAAGCCATCGAAGCGCCTCAGCGGAATTCCTCAGAATCCCTGTCCTCTGGAGCCTTCTCAACTCGGCAAGGATCGCTCCCCTCATGGGGGCAGGTATCTTGGGCCTGGAAAGAAGCACCTCCCCGCCGAGGAGAGGAGGGTCCCAGCGCTCCCGTACGACATATTCTTCCCAGAATTCGAGATCCGACTCCCGTCCGATGAGGACCAGGTAAAGAACCCGGGAAAGGTCGAGCAGGTCGGCGACAGACCGCATTCTGCCAGGATCCCGCCCCGTAATCCGCTCCATCCCGGCATAGAATCCGGAAAAAGACCATCCTTCCCGTTCGTAGAGCACCCGCTCCACCCGGTCCATGAGTCGCACCGGAAGACCCAGCCGTTCTCCTGCCGCCCGGAAACGTCTTCTTGGAAGACCGGCCAGGAGTGCAAGGAAAAACATCTCCCGTTCCAGCGACTCCCATCCCGGAACCGACGCCCCCCTTGTCCGGAGAACTTCCCTGAACCGAAGCCATCTCCGGAGCCTCTGCCGTCGGGGACGCGAAAGACCAGGGATTCCGGTGAGGGACTCGATAATCCGGGAGGAGAACAACCGCTCAAGGACCTCCAGTGGATCCGGCTCGAGCAGGACCCGCTCTATTTCACGAAAAACCCGGGCTCCCCCGACGCGGGTCCAGAGGTCGAACGCTTCGAGGGCTTTTTCGAGAGACCGCTCCAGGAAAGCGTCCCCGGACAGGCCCAAACGGACCGAAAGGCGGGCCCACCTGAAAAGCCTGGTCGGATCCTCAATAAATGTGCCCTCCTTGAGGGGACGGATGCGGCCTCTCCGGATATCCTCCCGCCCCCCGGCGGGATCGAGGACCCTTATGAACCCTTTCATGTCCGGCGACCACTCCAGGAAGACCGCGTTCATCGAAAAGTCCCTCCGTAGGGCATCCTCCTCGATCGAACCCGGAAAGACCCGGGGGAGCATACCCGGAAACTCGTAGTCTTCCCGGCGGAAGCGGGCCATATCGATCCTGACGGGAGGCCCGCCTTCCTGCCCCACTTCGATACGTGCCGTCAGAAAGCCCGGCTCGAAGCGAAGCTCTGAGCCGAAGGCCCGGGCCACCGCCGGAGCCCATATCGAAAGATCCGCATCCGTGACAAGGTCGATGTCGGATCCCAGAGAGAAGGGTCCGAGAAGCAGAAGGTCCCTGACCCACCCTCCCACGACAAACAATCGGCCACCGGAGGGGGCGGGAACCCGTTCGAGAATGGCTCTCCATTGCGGGCCGGGATCCGGCAGACGGATCACAAATCGCTCCCTTGCTCAAAAATGGTATCGGATACAGGATGTTCAGAATGACGGGATCCAAACAGGACACGACTGTGATACCATCTTTATCCAAAAGAGACAAACGCCTGGCAAGGCAAAGCCCCAACAGGGACAAACCAGGAGATCCGGATCGTCGATGACCGCCCCTTCCGCCGATTCCCTTTTGGAAGTTCGCAAGAAGATTCAGTCCGGTCTATTTCAGGAAAGCCTGGACGCCCTTTCCCGGATGTCGGATCCTTCTAACGTCGACAGCGCCGTAGAATCGCTCAGGGGGCAGGCCCTCGAAGGCCTGGGCCATCTATCCGAAGCGGAGGCCGCCTACTGGAAAGCCCTCTCGACGGAAAAGAACCGCTCCCCTCTCCCCTACCTGTATCTTGGCTTGCTCAAGGACCGGATGGGCGACCGGGAGCGGGGTCTCTGGGTTTTCGAGGAAGGTTTGCGCCACTTTCCCAAGGACGTCGATCTTCGCAGGGAAGCCGGCATCCTCCAGGGGCTGACAGGGCAATGGCACCGGACCCTGCCCGCAGTTCTCGGAGCCTACCGGGATGCACCCGGCCGACCGGAAAACATCATGGCATTCGGCTCCGTGGTCGACCGTATGGAACTCGTCGATCTCTATGGGGAGATGCATCGGGCCTTTTCAAGCCTTCTCGAACGAAGCCCGGACAATCCCGATGTCCAGGACTGGTATGGGAGGGCCCTCGAGAGAATACAAAAATCAGGACAGGCTCTCAAGTTTTTTCGTGGACTTCTCAGAAAGTCCCCGCGGGACAAACGCCTTCTGGCCCACGTGGCCCGTCTTTCCCGAAATACCAACGAGACGGCAAGGGCTCTCGACACTTACCGGCTCCTCATGGAAGAAACCGGGGAGACCCCGGAACTTCTCCTGGCGATGGCCGAAACACACAAGATGGCCGGAAAGCCGCTGGCAGCCCTCCCCCTGATCCGGCAAGCCCTGTCGCTGGACCCTGAAAACCTGGAGGCCCGACTTCTTTTGGGCCTGGTTGCCGTGGACCAGGGGGACCCCGAAAAAGCCCAGACCGCCCTATCCGGAATCGACAGCGCCACCGCCCACTATCAACTGGGCGAACTGTTCCTCAGGAAAAAGGATCCCCGACGAGCCGCCGGAGCCCTGGCGAGGGGATTCACCCTGCGACCGGATCCTTATCACGCCCCGGCCCTTCTGGCCCTTCTGCTCGACGAAGGGGAGGACCTTCTTTTTCTGGAGACTCTCGCCTTTCTCAGGATCCTCTTCCCCCGGACAAAAGTCTCCTCCACCCTGCTCCGGAGAGCGGAGGCCCACTTTTCCTCACTTCTCTCTGCCGGGGAGAAAAGCGACCCCGAATTTCTTGCGATCGCCGGACTTGCCGAGGCATTTCTTCCAGGGCGAGACAGGGACAGGGCCTTCCGGCTCCTCGAACAGGCCGTCACGGTCGACCCCCTGAGCGAAGCCCTCTACTGGACTCTGGCCATGATCGACGAGGATGCCGGTCGATGGCTGTCCGCTGTCGGCTGGTATGAAAAAGTGAAGAAAAACTCGCGGGAACCGGTCACCCTGCTCTTCAGAATCGCAGAAAACCTCCACAATGGTCGTCCTCCCCTCGATCCTTGGCCCCTGCTCGAAGACTTTTCGAAGATTTACGGCCCGATGCCCGGGTTCTACAGGGTCCTTTCCGCCATCGCCTTACGCTCTGACCCCGCCCTTTCCCGGGACATCCTCATCCGGGGGATGGAGGCCTTTCCCGACGACCCGTCCCTTTTTTCCGCCTACAGGGCCCTGGACCCCGACCACTGGAACCGACTCCTCGCCCTATAGGAGACTCTCGCTTCCATTCTCCGCCAGATCGAGGACGATTCCTTCCCGAAGACCATAGGCCGATACGACCAGTCCCGCCTGCCTGACGAAATCGAGCAGGGAGAGAAGGATCAGTGCCCCGGACAGAATGATGTCCTCCCGCCCCCGCTCGACCCCTGGAAGGAGAAGCCTGTCCTTCGACCTCATCGACCGGATCTCGGTGAAGAGCCGCTCCACATCCAAACGGGAAAGGCCCTGCCCATGGACAAGGGCCGGATCGTACCGGGCCATCCTGCGGACCATGGCCAGGATCGTTGTCACGGAACCGGCGGTTCCGACCGGGGTCACCCCCGCGGTGAGATAAGGAGACAGAACCGTCACCACCTCCCGGAACCGCTCCTCCAGATAGCGACGGACCTGCTGGATTTCCTGCTCTGACGGTGGATCGTTCCGGAACCACCCTTCCGTAAGGGTCACGACCCCGACCTCGACTGAAAAGGCCTTCCAGAACTTCCGCACCGTCTCACCGACGATGAGTTCGCTCGACCCTCCCCCGATATCGATGACGAGGAAGGGACCCTGGGCTTCATTGAGGTCGAGAAGAGCCCCCCGATAGGTGAGAGCCGCCTCATCCTCCCCGGAAATGACACGGACGGAGACCCCCGCCTCGCGCTCGAAACGCGCGAGGACATCAGACCGGTTCGCCGCCTGGCGGAGTGCCGAGGTCCCCACATGGAGAATCCGGTCGGGGGCATAGGAACGGATCCGGCCGGCATACTCGGAAAGGACCGCCACCGTCCGGTCCACCGCTGCCCGGGAAATCTGACCATGCTCGGCCAATCCTTCCCCGAGACGGGTGATCCGTCCGTCCTGAAAAAGGACGCTTTCAATCCTGCGGCCGGTGGCCTGGGCCACCACGAGACGCACCGAATTGGTCCCGACATCGACAACCGCGACTCTTCTGGGCTGACTCATGCGGCGCGCCCCCCTTTTTCCGGAGAATTCCGTTTCCTGGGGACGATGTCGAGCGCGTTTCTTTCCTCCCTGAGTCGGGCGAGCTCCGTACGCAGGAGATCCAGGAGGGTCAGGTCTCCTTCCTCGAGCGGCTCCTTCTGAAGGCGCGTGTAAAGAAACTCTCCCAGGTCGCGATAGCCCGCATCAAGATTCCTGTCGAGAAGCCTCCGCCGCATTCCCCTTCGCAACAGGTCGTCGAGGTGGAAAAGCCGGACCGCGATTCTCCCCAATGACCGCCCGATGCGCCTGAGTCCGCGAGAGACCCCGCGTCCATAGTTTCGTTCCAAAAGACCCTCCTCTCACCTGATCGACAACCACTGATCCACGTTCCGGTATCGTAAGCGGAGAAATTCCTCCATCCGGGAAATCTCCCAGGCTGCGCCCTCCCGCAGGGCGGCTTCCTCCACAAAGCGTGAGGCCATCGTCCTTGCCTGGACAAGAGTCTCAGTGTCCCGGACGAGGTCTGCCAGAAGAAACATCGGCAAACCGGACTGGCGAACCCCCATGAACTCTCCAGGTCCCCGCATCCGGAGGTCTTCTTCCGCAACATGGAAGCCGTCGGAATAGGCTTCAAGGATCCGGAGCCGCCGTTGCCCCTCCGGCCCCGTAGCAGGCCCGGGAACCAGAAAAAAAGTCCCCGGAAGCCCTCCCCGCCCGATTCTCCCCCGAAGCTGGTGGAGCTGGGCCAGACCGAAGCGTTCGGCGTTCTCCACGACCATGATCGTGGCGTTGGGAACATCGACCCCCACCTCGATCACCGTCGTCGCCACCAGGATGTCCAGCTCCCCCCGGCGAAACTGCTCCATGACGGATTCTTTTTCCGCCCCGGAAGCCCTCCCCGTCAGAAGCCCGACCCGGTGAGCCGGGAAGAGTGACGAGAGTGTGGCGCAGGCGTCCATGGCATTTTTTGCATCAACCGTTTCCGACTCCTCGATGAGGGGGTAGACAACGAACACCTGTTCCTTCCTCTGAAGGGCCGGGAGAATTTTCTTGATCCAGAAGCTCTCCCCCGCATCCTTCACGACATGGGTCGCCACCGGCTGGCGGCCCGGAGGAAGCTCGTCGATCAGAGAGATCTCAAGATCGCCATAATAAGACAGGGCCAGCGACCGGGGAATGGGGGTCGCGGTCATGACCAGCACGTCCGGGCTCTGGCCTTTTGTCGCCAGAGCCCGCCTCTGGGCCACTCCGAACTTGTGCTGTTCGTCGATGACGACCATCCCCAGGTCATGAAAGGGAACCCCTTCCTCGAGAATCGCGTGTGTTCCGACGACCAGCTTCTGGTCCCCGGTCGCCAGTCCCGAGAGAATACGCCGGCGGTCCAGACCGCGGACGGCGTTTGAAAGGAGAACCGGCCGGAGGGGATCCCCTCCCTCCTCCGGCCGCATCGCCCCGAAGACCTGCGACAGCGTCCGGCCATGTTGCTGGGCCAGAATTTCGGTCGGGGCCAGAAAGGCGGCCTGGCGCCCCTGCCGGATCGCCTGAAGGATGGCGAAAGCGGCAACGAGGGTCTTCCCCGACCCGACATCTCCAAGGAGAAAGCGGTTCATCGGATGTGTCGAGGAAAGATCCTCCAGGATCTCCCGGCAGGCCCGCTTCTGGGCCTCCGTCAGCGGAAAGGGCAGCCCCCGCTCGAAGCGGTCGATGGAGGGATCCCCCCCGGATGGAAGCGTCCAGGATCGGCCGGTGGATGCGATACTTCTCTTCCGGACCGTCATAAGGTATTCCAGCAGGAAGAATTCCTCGAAAATCAGGCGCGCCCGCGGGGGGTAGGAGGGAAGAAGAAGCTCTTCGAGCGGCCGGTCGGTTTCCTTCGGAAAATGCATCGCCACGATGGCCGGAAACCAGTCCATCAGTCCCGCCTCCCGCAGAACATCCGGAGGCAGAGGGTCGAAGGTCTCCCCCCAGAGAGAACGCAACATGTCCCCCGTCAGACGACGGAAGACGGCCGACGAGATTCCTTCCTCCTCGCGGTAGACGGGCACGATCCGACCGACATGATAGGATTTCCGGAGCCCCTCCTCCGGATCGACCCGCTCCGTCACGGGGGAGCGCAGGACCAGGGACCTGGAAAATGTTGAGTATTCCACCTTCCCGAAGAAAAACGCCTGGCTTCCCTCGGGAAGCCGTTTCAGGAGATACTCCTGGCCGAACCAGACCACGGGAAGATCTCCCGTACGGTCGAAGATCTCCGCCTCGATGATCGGCGCCTTGAGCTTCGGAACATTTTTTTTCCGAATGGAGCGGACCGTGGCGAGCAGGCCGGTTTCGACCCCCTCGCGAAGGTCGGCGATCGTCAGGCGCACCCGCCTGTCCTCGTACCGGAATGGAAAGGAGTACAGGAGGTCCACGACGTTCCTGATTCCGCGACGTTCGAGCCTCAGGCGGCGGCGCGGTCCGATGGCGGGACACTCGTCGAGACCCGAGGTCAGCTTGATGGATTTTGGCGGAATGCCGGACAAGGATAACCCCGGTTTTAGTTGGACATCAGTGGACAAGGACTTTTTCGGGCCATTATAGCAGGAGGAAGTGCCTTTGTCCGGAGGCCGGACCCGGTTGATTTGGAGGAAAGACTTCGAGTAAAATGCACGAATGTTTCATTTCAATGACTTTCAATGGGGGCAAAAATGGCAGCATCCTGTTTCGTGTGTGGCAAGGCGAAGGTAGTCGGGAATCAGATCAGCCACTCTCATCGCGTATCCAAAAGATTCTTCAAGCCGAACCTCCAGACTGTCCGGGCCCTTGTCGAAGGCCAGCCCAGACGCGTCCGAGTCTGCACCCGGTGCATCCGGAGCGGCAAGATCCAGAAAGCGATCTAGCATCATTTCTCCCTTTCGGCCCTGATCAGAGCCGAAAGGGAATTCCCCCTACCGCTCGCAGTCCTTCCATGCAATGACATCCACCTCGAGGCCGACACCCCTCGGAAGGGCGGCCACCCCCACGGTCGTTCTTGCCGGATAAGGCTCTCTGAAAAAAGCGGCGCAAGCATCGTTCACGGCCTGGAAGGCGGAAAGATCCGTCAGATAGAGCGTCAGCTTCACGACGTCGGAGGGATCATACCCCGCCTGAGCCAACATCTTTCCCAACCGGTCAAAGATCACGCGGGCTTCGGCCGCGATACCTCCCGGAACCACCCGGCCTTCGGAGTCAAGAGCGATCTGACCCGACAGGAAAAGCCACCCACCCGCCTCGACCCCCGGACTGTAGGGACCGACTGGAGGAGGGGCTCCGGAAGGAGCCCCAACGACCCTCCGCCTCTTCCCGAGACTAGAAGGCATGGAGTGTCAATCCCAGACTGGCTCCGATCACGGCATAGTAAACCGTCGCGATCTTCGGGCTTCTGTTGATGCGACAGGCGACCGCCCCGCATCCGTCTCGGGTCAGGAAGGAGCTCAGAAGGAATCCGAAGGCCGCGCCTCCCACCCCCCCCCACACCATCGCCGTATAATCCATGTTCTACCCCTTTCCTTCTCCCCTGACTGGCCTCCGTGGATCACAAATGGCGAAGACACTATAATTGAAAGAAGAAAATCTAGCGAAACCGACAACCAAGGAGATGCCGATGGCCAAAGTCAAGCTGATCTATGCAAGCTGGTGCCCGTCCTGCCCGGCCGCCAAAAGTTTCTGGAACCGCCTCCGCCAGGAGATTCCCTTCAGTTACGAGGAAATCGATATCGACAGCCCCCGCGGCAAAGAACTTGCGGAGCGCTACAACATCAAGTCGGTCCCGACCTCCCTGGTCAACGACAGGCCTTATTTCGTCGGGGTCCCGGAAAAACAGAGGGCTATTTCCCTTCTCAAATCTTCCCGCTAGCGCCTCCCGGGGTCAAGACTGCAAGAAGGCCGGGGCCGACTCCGCTAAGGTTGGGGCTTGGTCGGGTCCGGCCATCCCATGCGCCCCAGAGAAGAAATATACATGGCCAGATCGTGTTGCTGCTGTTTCGTCAGATAGGTGAAGTCGGGCATGATGGAGCCCGGAAAATGAGCCTTCGAATTGACGAACTGAACGGTCAGCCAGTGCACTGAATGGCCCACGAGCCCCTCTTCCGAAAGATCGGGACCGATTTTCCCGCCGTGTCCAAAGACAGTATGGCAACCGATGCATCCGGACTGGTTGAAAACGACCTGCCCCCGCACCATGGCCGCCCTGTCCACATCCACGAGCTTCTTGTACCCGTTTTCCGCCATCAACGACAGCACCAGCATTGACACCAGAACAGTCAGGGTGGAGAGGACGGAAAAGGGTCTTTTAAAGGGGGAACGGACCGGCTTCTTGTCCAGAAACGGAAGCAGAACAAGGACCACCGAGATCAGGAGAGGCAGACCCACAACCCCCACAATCTCCGGGCGGATCATCTTAAGAAGCTGGAATATCCAGTCGAAGTACCAGGCCGGAGTGGGACTGTAGGCCGCGTTGGAGGGATTTGCCACGGACTCGAGGCCGGGAGGGCGGAAGACCGCAAGAAGCAAAATCAGGATGAACACACCCATCATCCCGAAGGAATCCATCAGAACCTGGCGCGGATAAAAGGTGTCCTTCGTCGCCTCGTTCTGTTCAGGCGTTCCCGAAAATGGCCCGGCCGGCCCCACACGGCGGAAGATCACCAGGTGAAGCATCACGAAGAGGATGAAGAGTGTCGGCAGAATCATGGTATGCAGGGTGAAAAAATGGGACAGAGTCAGGGCCCCGAGGCCGACCCCTCCCCTGATGGCGTCCTTGATGGCCTCCCCGACAAGAGGAACGAGCCCGATCATGTTGGTCCCGACGATCGTCCCCCAATAGGCCCTCTCGTCCCAGGGCAGCAGATACCCCGAGAAAGCCGCCGTCATCGTCAGGGCGAGGAGGACGGTTCCCACCAGCCACATGATCTCCCGGGGCCTCTTGTAGGCCCCCCAGAGAAAGACCTGGAGAAGATGTATCCCGACGGCGATGACCATGATCGAGGAACCCCAGTAATGGATGCCCCGGATCAGTCGGCCGACAGGCACCCCATGATAGGTGAGGTGGTCAATATAGTTGACGCTGTCCCAGGCGTGATCGGGCGTTCCACCGTAGTAGAAGGCCAGCATCATGCCGGTGATGAACTGCTGGATCAGAACAAAGAAAACCATAGAGCCCGGAATATAAGCCCACCGGGATCCTCCCGGCATCGGTTCATTCAGGAGGAAGCTCATGAGAGCCCGGATCCGGATCCTCTCGTCAAGATATTCGATGATTTTATGACCCATCAACGGCGCTCCTTCACTCAGGCCAGGCGAACTTTGGCCGGGATTCCGATGGCGAACTGCTCATAGATGACCGAAATGGATCCGTCCGGACCAACGCGAACCGGGAGCTGGTCCATCGGGCGGGGGGCCGGCCCCCCGATCCGGTTCCCGTTCAACTGGTATATGGAATGGTGGCAGGGACAGATGAAGAGTTTTTGGCCCTTGTGCCACTGGGGTTCGCACCCGAGGTGGGGACAAATCGGAGAAAGAACGGTCACTCTTGGGTCCGAATCCTTTTTTTCGAGAGGGGAGTCGAGATTCTTCTTCTGGTCCTCCGACTCGGACCAGGGGTCGGAGGACCCGGAATGGCGGATGAGCCATACGGACCGCTCCTCCGGAACCCGCATCCACCCGCTGACGGAGATGGCCCGGAAGGTCTTCTGGAAGGGTTCGTCCAGAGGAAGGTCCTGAAGTTTGACGCCGAGGTCCCGCCAGTTGTCCGTGACGGGCGTCGAGGCGGCCGCCATGATGTAGCCGCCGATCGGCACGACGAGGCTGACCCCGATCGCCGTCGCGAGAAGGGCGACCATCTTGCCCATGAATTCGCGCCGCGACCGGCACGCCTCCTCCCCCTGCTCACGGATGTCGAGGGGCTTGATCGTCACGAGGGCGCCAAGCTCGATATGGTGACCCGGCGGAAAAAACCAGGGAGGCACCTCTTCATACTGCGTCGGGTCGAAGACCGGCGACCGGTGGAGATCCTCTCCGGTCATGGAAGTGCGTATCTCCGTCCCGCTCAGGGCGGTGACTTTTTCGAGAGGAATCATGTGGAGGGATTCGAGGGAGCGGACGACCAACCCGGTCACATGGTGGCGGGATTCGGAGAATAGAACCTTTTCAAGGCGCCCCAGGGTCTCGCCCCGGATACCGACAACCGGAATGCCGACCCTGTAAGTCACTTCTTCTTTCATGAGAGTCTCCCGTTTGGAGCGATCATTACGTACAATAGATTTTCCCGCCCTCCGTTGGACAGAGCACCGATCCCTCCCTCTCAACCTATCGCGGCGAAGGTCTCAGAACATGCCCATCTGGCGGTATCCCAGATCCACGAACAGAACCTCGCCCGTCACGGCCCGCATCAGGGGAGAAAGAAGGGCCGCCGTGGCGTCGGCCACCTCCTCCGAGGTGAGCTCCTGCCCCTTGAGGGGGGCCCGGTCCGACACGGCCTTCTGCATGTCGACAAATCCCTTGATGGCGCGGCCCGAAGCCGTTTTGATCGGACCGGCGCTGACGGCATTGACCCTGATTCCGGAGGCACCAAGGTCGTAGGCCAGATAGCGGACCGAAGCCTCGAGCGCGGCCTTGGCCGCTCCCATGACATTGTAGTGGGGAACGATCCGTTCCGATCCCAGATAGGTCATGGCGACCACCGAAGAGCCGGAACGCATGAGCGGAGCAAAGGCCCGGCATAGGACCACCAGGGAGAAGGCACTGACCTCCTGCGCGAGGAGGAATCCTTCACGGCTTGTCGCGAGAAAGGCTCCGTCCAGCTCCTCCCTTTTCGCAAAGGCGATGCTGTGCACCAGACCATCCAGGGTGACGCCTTCGGACCTGAGCCTTTCGGCCACCGCCCCCACCTCGTCATCGTTTCGCACGTCGAGCGGCAGGAGGAGAGTGCCCCGGTGGTCCGGAGGCAGCTCCTCGATCAGTTTCTCGATGGTCGCCTTCTGGGACTCCCCCAGATAGGTGAGGGTCACACGGCCCCCGTTCCGGATCACCGACTGGACGACGGCCCAGGCGATTGACCAGCGGTTGGCGACACCGGTCACGAGGACATGGCGGCCGGACAGAAGCGAGGAGGAGGATGAAAGGATGCCGGAAGAGGATGCGGTCATTTTTTCTTCCTTGAGTTGTAGGTGACTGAAATAGTATCCAACTGACCATGAAAATCGGACAGCGGATACCCCGAAACCCGCGTCAATTCGTGGTCCGGATCATTCATCACCACGAAAAGGATAGGCCAATTGGGGAAAAGATACAAGCGGAGGGGGTGGTAGGGAAGACGCCATTGCGAAATCGTTTTCATGGCATTCACATCGAAAAAAACCATCCTCCTTGAGCGGTGGAAAAGAACGAGCGCACGCTCTCCCCCCGGAAGAAGCAACATCTCCCGGACCCCGTGGCGAAAAGATTTCCCGAGGACAAAACGTTTTGTCTTGCCCGCCGCATCCTGACGCAGGATCGCATCTTCGCACCCGGTCAGGAATCCTCCCGAAGGAAGGGGGAGGACGCGAACGGGAGCGGAACACCCCTCAAGATCCAGGGTCCTCAGGATGGAGAAGGGAGCCGTCCCCACTTCGAGCACCGCATCCGAACGAAAAAGTGGAAGCCAGAGGTGGCCATCCATCCCGACCGTCACTCTGGGGAAGACGTCCCCGATGGCGATCCAGTCCCGGGGACGGTAGCGGTCGGGATCCAGGGCATAGAGGATGTGAACCGCCCGGGCGGCCAGGTAGAACCGGTTGTTCGGGCCTCCCAGGATTTGTCCCGGATTGAGTCCAACGGTTCGGCTGACAGGCGGGCCGGCCTCCGCGGCCGGAAAGATCAGAAGGGAGCGGCTGGATTCGAGGTCGAGCAGAAGGCGGCCTCCGTAGCGGCCGACCGCCATGTCCCGGGGATTTTTGAGGCCGGAGATCCGGAGCGCGAGCTCCCCCGTCCTCGGATGGAACCGATAGAGCGTTCCCTCCTTCTGGGACAGAAGGAAAAGATGGCCGGCCCCCGCCGCCAGAACGACCCGTCCCTCCGGAAAGAAGCGGGAAAAGAGAGGCGAGGGAATATTCTCGATGGCCCAGGTCGGGACCAGAAAAAGGATTTCGAAAAAAAGGCACAGCAAGAAGAACGTTATTTTTGCAAACACGGACCCTAGACGACCCCCAGGGAAAGAAACCTTCCCCCGCCTTTCCTCTTGTTCCACCGGACCGAGAGCCCCATCATCGACTCCATGACTCCGGGAACGTAATGTTCCATGAATTGCGCGACATATTCATCCACCGCCAGAAATCTGGCCGGTTTTTTTCCTCCGAAACTCCCCTCGACCTCGATCCAGAGCACCCGGTCCCGCCAGACCGGAGTCATGGAAACACGCTCGGGGTGGATCGATTCCTCGTCGAGGCTCCTGGCAAGGGACGCCCCCAGTTCGATCGTCGCCGCCATGGGCAGGAGAAGGGACCAGGGAACGAAGGACACATGGCCCCCCTCCCCCTCTCCCTCCGGAAACGGACGGGCCAGATCGAAAATCCGGAAGACCGCATCTCCCACCTCTTCCTGAAGATCTCCCGCAAAGCACTCATCAAGAAGGTCCCCCCAGTCACCGGGGGGGGGCGGGGTCATCCGAACCACCCCCACGAGGGCCCCTCTCCCCGACTCGCGGGAGGGGCCGAAGGCTCGGATAACGGGGTCGGAAGGGACCATCAGATCGTCTGCAGGCTGGTCCCAGTCCCCGAGGAGGGCCTCCGCCATCATGACAGGAACCTCGTCAAAGCTCCCGGAAGAATCCATGGAAAATCCGAAGTTGATCCTCTCCTCGACGAATCCCCGCCGGCTATCATACGAAAAAGTATAAATATCTGCAAAAGACAGGACGCGGGGATGGAGGAAGACCTGGACGACTCGGGTCGGGTCGGAAAGGGCGGTTTCGAGAATCCGGGCCAGAGGAGCCAAGGCATCGAGGGTCAGGACTTCGGGAAGGGGCTGATCGAGATCCACAAGCAGGCCGATCCCGAAGACGGCATCCTTCGCCTCATGAAGATCTCCACCCGGGAGCTCCCCGACCTCCCCCTCTTCCTCCTCGAGATCGAAACGATCGTGGGAGATCTCGAGATAGTTCCTGATGAAAAGGGACCAGTCCGGGGTCATCTCCGGCAGCTGGACCAACTCTCCAAGCTGCCGGTCCTCCGCCATAAAGTCCAGGATGTCGGAAAAACGCATCGACAAATCGTCGTCCTTCAATACCTCCGTCGGGGGACCCTGTCGAAGGATCCAGACGAGTTCATCGATCGGCCTTTCCAGATCGCCCGGCGTGATTTCCTTCATTCGTCTCTCCTTCGCGTGTCTTCAACGTTGTCTTGGCTGTGAGTTTCGACCTTTGTCCTGCGACTCTTCCAGGAAAAGAGGGGCATGGACAGATCCCGTTCCGGCGGAAGAATCCGGCTTTTCTGGAGCAGTCGTCGGGACTGGCCGGCCTCCCAGAAAGAGAGCACCTCGGAGGCCCGCTCCACCACGGTCGCGGGAAGTCCTGCAAGCTTCGCCACCTCGATGCCATAGGACTGCTCGGCGCGGCCGTCCACAATCCGGTGCTCGAAGACAAGGGTCCCATTTCGGATCGAGACCCGTACGGTCTGATTGCGCACACGGCGATGGGTTCTGGCCAGCTCCGAGAGTTCATGGTAATGGGTGGCAAACAGCGTGCGACTCCGGATCCGGTCGTGAATATATTCGCTCACGGCCCAGGCGATGGCCATTCCGTCGAAAGTGGCCGTTCCCCGGCCCACCTCGTCAAGAAGGACTAGGGTCCGCGACGTGGCCGAGGCCAGGATCCGGGAGACTTCGGTCATCTCGACCATGAAGGTGGAGGCTCCCTCCAGGATGTTGTCGGAGGCTCCGACCCGGGCTATGATGCGGTCAAGGAGAGGAAGGCGTGCCAGATCGGCGGGAACGGGACAGCCTGCCTGGGCCATCAGGGCAATGAGCGCGATCTGGCGCATATAGGTCGATTTTCCGGCCATATTGGGCCCTGTCAGGACAATGAACTCTCCGTCGGCAAGCTCGGTGTCGTTCGGCATGAAGGACCCGGCGGACAGGCGGCCCTCCAGGACAGGATGCCGTCCGTTCCTGATCAGAAGCGGTTCCTCTCCCGAGACGAACTCCGGAAGGACATAACGGTTGAGACGTCCCTGCTCGAAGAAGCCGAGAAGAACATCGACCCGGGACACGAAATCCGCCAGGAGATGAATCCCCTCCTTAACCGTCAGAACCGTCCCCCTCAGCCCCTCCAGGATCTCCCCTTCCCGGGCCAGGACCTTCGTCCGGGCATCCCGGAGGCTCCCTTCGAAGGCGATGAGCTCCGGGAGCGTGAATCGCTCGGAGTTCGTCAGAGTCTGCTTCCGGATATAACGCTCGGGCAGCTTCTGGGCCTGGACGCGGGATACTTCGATGTAATAGCCCGCCACCTGGTTGTACCGTATCCGGAGGTTCTCGACTCCCGTCGTCTTGCGCTCGCGCTCTTCGAGTTCCGCCAGAACCCGGTCTCCTTCGGACTCCACCCGCCGACACTCGGCCAGAACGGGGTCGAAGCTGTCTCGGACAATGGGGCCCTCTCCCAGGATCATCGCGGGCTCCTCCACCAGAGCCCGGTCGAGAAGATCAAGGAGGGCGGCCCCTTCCTCTGCGAAGGTAAAGGCTTCCCTGCACACCGATAAGAGATCCCTGATCTCGGGAATCTTCTGGATATCCAGGGCATTTCTGAGGGAACGGCGAAACTCCGAAAGATCGCGGGGAAGACGATTGCCCATGGCAAGCCGTGACAGGATCCGTTCCAGGTCCCCCACCCCCCGGAGCAGCGGGGCAAGTCTGTCCGGGAGACGGGGATGGAAGGAAAATCCGCGGATGACGCGGTGTTTATCCAGTATCGGCTCCAGTTCCGAGTCGGGAGAAAGGATCCACCTCCGGAGCATCCGGCTACCCATCGGAGTGCGGCACCGGTCCAGAAGAGCGACCAGGTTTGTGGCCTTGCGTCCTTCCCCCCCCTCCCCCGGCAGAATATCGAGGTGCCGGATGGTCCAGCGGTCAAGCTGCAGGGCGCGAGAGCTTCCTTCAAGATCGATGCCCCGGAGATGGCCGAGAACGGTCCGTTCATGGGTGGCCAGAAATCCGAACAGAAGCCGGAGAGCCTCTTGTGAGACCTCGGCAAGATCCGGTAACCGGTAGGAGGGCGGAAGCCAGACCGAAAAATCCGGGTCGGGAGGCTCGGCGTGGACGACAGCGGGTATTCCCGGAAACTGGCTCCGCAGATCCTCGGCTTCCAGAATGAGTTCCCTGGCTTCCATTCGCTCCAGCCAATCCCGAAGAGCATCCAGGTCGGACGAGGGTTCCGAGACCCACACCGCGATCCGTCCGCTCGTGAGATCGAGGGAAGCGGCCCCCCACTCCTCCCCCCGCCTCAGAACCGCGATCCCGTTCTGGGGAGCCCCCTCTTCCCGGGAGGGATCCTCCATCAGGGTGAATCGGGTCACGGTCCGGACGATTTTCCTGGGAAAAAGTCCCGATGGATCGCTTTCCGAGGTCTCCTGTTCGGCGATGGCCACCGCGTGGCCGGCGTGAATGAGCTTTGGAAGATACAGGTCGAGGCTCCTGGCGGGAATCCCGCACATGGGAAGAGGGTCAGGCCGGCTCTTGTCCCGGCTTGTGAGCGTGACACCAAGAAGGCGGGAGGCAAGCTCGGCCTGATCCCCGAAAAGCTCGTAGAAATCTCCCAGACGGAAAAACAGCAGGGCCTCCCCCGCTTCCTTCCTGAGCTCCCGATACTGACGGAAAAGAGGCGTATCCGGATAGGCATGGACGGTGGAAGAGGGCTCCTGTTCCCGCCCCCTCGGGGTACGGGTGTCGTCAGTGGGAGGCATGAGGCGGTTCTGACCCCGAAGGCCCACCTGCCGGGGAGCGGGACTTTTTCAGCCTGGAGACGACCTTCAGAAGAAATCCTCCAGAAAGACAGAGAACGATCCCCGAAAGGACAGATCCCAAAACCACCACCCCCACCGAAAAGGGACCGATCTGCCCCGACCCCGGCAAGGTGATGGTGATGTGCTCCTGATCGTTTTCCACCATGAAGAGCCATCCGGCCACCGCGAAAATCAGCCCCAGGAGAAGTCTCATGGCCGCTCCTTTCCGAGCCAGGCCATCACCTGCTTGAGGTCCTCCCAGACCTCCGCCTTGGCGGAAGGGTTCCGGAGGAGGTAGGCCGGATGGTAGGTCGGCATGACCCGGATCCGGGGAAAGAGGGAAAGACGCGCTTCCTTTCCCCGAAGTCTGGAAATCCCTCCCGTCTGTCCCAGAAGCGAGGCGGCCGCGGTCTGCCCCAAAAGGACGACCGTCCGGGGGGAAACGAGGGCAATCTGCCGGTGCAGGAAGGGAAGGCAGGCACTGCGCTCTCCGTCGTCGGGCACACGGTTCCCGGGAGGACGGCACTTGACGATGTTTGCGATGTAGACTTCCTGCCGCTCGAAGCCCATGGCCCCGATCATCTTCGTGAGAAGCTCCCCCGCCCTCCCGACAAAGGGGCGGCCCGTGGCATCCTCGTCGGCCCCCGGCCCCTCCCCCACGAACATGAGGGTCGCCGCGGGATTCCCTTCGCCGAAGACGACCTGCGTCCGTGTGGCAGAGAGCGCGCAGCGGACGCAGGCCCGCGCCTCTTCCCGAAGTTCGGCCAGAAGCATCTCCCGATCCGGGGCTCCATTGTCGGAAGGCATATCCCTTTCAGAGGGCGCCCCCGAGGAAGACAGCCCCCTTGCCAGCATAAAATTCGGGACATTCTCTTCCAGATACCTCAAATAGACGGCCAGCCCGTCTCTGCCGTCCAGGATCTTTTTTCCGTCCGTTCCGCTCATCGGAGCCCTCCTCCTGGAGGGAGTACCGGCCAAAGGGTCTGCGGCTCCTCCTCCGGATGGGGGGCCGCCCCGACCGCTTGCTCCCATTCGGACAGAAGCGCGGGGAGCTCGTCCGCCATCTCCGAGGCGAGTCGTCCCCGGGACGACCTCCGTCCGAGACGCTCTCCCGCCGCCCCATGGAGAAAGGCCGCCAGACAGGAGGCTTCAAAGGGCTCCATTTTCTGGCCCAGAAAGGCCGCGATCATCCCTGTCAGGACGTCCCCCATTCCGGCTCCGGCCATGACCGGATCCCCGGTCAGGTTGACATAATGCCGACCGGCAGGATCGGCCACGATGGTTCGCGCTCCTTTCAGAAGAAGAACCCCGTTCGCCTTCCTGGCTCCGTCCAGGGCCATCTCCAGGGGATTCATCAGAACGGCGGGCGTTTCGACTCCCAGAAAGCGTCCCAACTCCCCGGGATGAGGGGTCAGGACGATCTTTTTCCCTCCACGGAGCTCCGCCACCCGCTCGGGACGGGCGGCAAAGAGGCTGAATGTTCCGGCATCGGCAACAATCGGACCAGAGAATTCGGAGAGAAGTGTTTCCATCAATATCCGCGCCCATCCCTCATCCGGAAGCCCCGGCCCGCAGCCGACGGCATCGATTCCCTCGAAGGCCCTCCGGATCTCTTCGGGGTCGGGGTCGGACAAGTGGAAAAAACGTCCCATCACCTCGGGAAGAGCGCTCGCATAACCGGAAAGCTCCCGGTCCCAGAGAAGGGTCACCAGACCCGCTCCAGCCCGCAGCGCCCCCCGGGCGGCTAGAAGAGGAGCCCCGGTCTTCCCGGGACTTCCCCCGGCAATCAGGACATGGCCCGCCTGTCCCTTGTGGATCTCCGGAAAGCGTTTCGGAAGAAGGGCGATCGCCTCGCGAACGCTCAGGCAGGATCCGGGGCCTTCCGACAGAAGGGCGGAAGGAAAACCGATTCTCGAAAGCCGGATCTCACCCGCATAGCGTGTTCCGGGATCGACGAGAAGTCCCCATTTCGGGGCACCCAGGGTGACCGTGGCCGAGGCCCGGACAGCTGTGCGGCCGACGGCTCCTGATCTTCCGTCGACACCGGAGGGGATATCGACGCTGACGACAGGGACACCGGCTTGGGCGGACTGGTTCATCGCCTCGACAAGGAGAACCAGATCCTCCGGCAGATCCCCCCTAAAACCCGTTCCCAGGATGCCGTCGATGATCAGTGCGGCATGGGATATCCGGTGGCGGTTTCCGCCGTCCGACGGAAAGCGAACCGGGACGTCCATTCTCCGAAGTCGATCGATTTCGCGAAGAAGGGCGGCGCTCTGCCGGCTTTCCTCTTTCACAACGACAAGCGCTTCTCCGGGGTACCCGAGGCTGACAAGATCGCGCAGGGCCACCAGACTGTCGGCACCATTGTGGCCTCCCCCCGCCACCGCGAGGACCGGTCGCCGTCCGGAGCGGAATGGCAAGCGATGAAGCCACTCCCGGCAGACCCGTGACACAGCCATCCCGGCCCGCTCCATCAGAATTTCTTCCGAAATTCCGAAATCGCGGACAGCGCGTCCGTCCGTCTCCCGCATTTCGTCGGGGGTCACGACTTTCATGACGGAGGACCCTCCAGAACGACGACCGCCACCACATGGTCCCGCTCATGGCTCAGGGAGGCCCAGATCCTTTCGATTGCGCGCTGTCCCATGATATCCCGGACCCGCCCCGAGCATCGGACCTCAGGCGCTCCGGTTTCCCGTGAAAGAGTCTCGATCTCCTTCCAGCGGATCCCATCGGAAAGGCCCGTTCCAAGAGACTTCAGAAGCGCCTCCTTGACGGCAAATCGCCCGGCAAAAAAGGAGGGTCTCCCCTCCGACTGGCGCCGCTCCTCGGGAGTGAAGATTCGGGCAAGGAAGCGCTCCCCGAATCGGCCGATCGACGTTTCTATCCGGGAAATCAGGACGAGATCGATTCCGAGGCCGCGGATCACAGTCCCTCCCCACCCCGTGGGGCAAGAAGAAGGGAGCGCACTTCGGAAACAGCCTCCCGGATTCCGAAGAGAACGGCCCGGGCAATGATGCTGTGGCCGATATTGACCTCCGCCAGTTTTGGTAATCCGAGGATCCGGGGAAGATTGAAAAGATTCAGGCCATGGCCAGCCGCCAGAACAAGGTCCCTGCGGGAGAGCATGGCCCCGGCGGCAGAAAGACGAGCGAACTCTTCCCCTTCCCGCGACGTACCGAAGGCGCGGGCGTATGGTCCCGTATGGAGCTCCACCTGGTCCACCCCGAAGGAGGGAATCCGCTCCAGCATCTCCGGATCGGGGTCCATGAACAGGCTGAGCCTGATCCCCTTTTCCGCGCACCGTTCAGAGAACGGGGCCAGGGCCTTCAGATAATCCGGCGACAGGACAAGACCCCCTTCCGTCGTTCGCTCGTTCCGCTTTTCGGGGACGAGAGTCACCCTTTCCGGCAAGAAGGACAGGGCCAGCGCGGCCATTTCATCCGTCAGGGCCATCTCGAGATTGACCGGAAGAGTGGCCGTCTCCCTGAAACGCCGGAGATCGGTTTCGTTGGCATGGCGGCGGTCTTCCCGCACATGAAGCACGATCTGGTCCGCTCCCGCAAGCCTCGCCAGGTGTGCAGCCGCCAGAGGATCAGGGTCGAATTCTCCCCGGGCCTGACGAAGGGTCGCCACATGGTCGATGTTGACGCCCAGGCGAACAGGAAAGGGAGCCATGACTACTCCTTTTCCGGCCCGAGGACGCTGAGGGAACGACGGGAGGCCCAGTCCTGTTCACGGGCGACCCGCAGCAGGTCCGAAGGGGTGGCGTCGTCGATCCACTTCTCCAGCGTGTTCGTTTCCAGCTCTTCGCCCCAGTAAAGGACATCCCGCCCCATCTTGTTCATGCGCGTCAGGACAGATTCAAGCCCTATGAGAAGGGAACTCTTGAGCTGGTTTTTGGCACGCAAGAGCTCGTCTTCGGCCAGGGGTACCTCCTTAAGCCGGCCAAGTTCGTCCACGAGTATGGAGAGGAGTTCCTCTTTCTTTGATGGCCGGGTCGATGCCGCGATCCTTACAAGGCCTCCATCGACAAAAGATTGTCCCGTCGAATAGATCGAGTAGGCCAGCCCCCGCTTTTCCCTGACCTCCTGAAAGAGGCGGGAACTCATGCCTCCTCCCAGGTGCAGGTTCAGAAGGCGAAGGGCCGTCTGGTCCTTGTGGGCAACAGGCAATCCGGACATTCCCAGGGCGACGTGCACCTGTTCGAGATCCCGTGTGGTTTCACGCCTCTCGAAAGCCGGAACGAATCCCCCCGCGGGGGGCTTCC
>JAKBXW010000082.1 GCA_021840555.1 Nitrospirota bacterium | reverse complement strand
TCCGATCTTGCCGCCAGAATGCTCGGAGTCCTGGCGTCCATGCAGAAAATTTCCCTTGAGAAGACAGGGGATCCTTTCATCTATCCGGCCGATGAATGGTATGTCCTTGCAGAAAAATCCTTTCCTTCCCTGACCCGGTATGGATCGCTTCCCCAGCTTGGGAACGGTGTCGGTCTTGTGCCCCTCTTTCAGCGCCAATGGAAAAATGGCATGCGCTCCTTTCGGAATGGCCTTCCCCGAACGATTGTCCTGGTCACGGGACTGGCTTTTTCTCCCTATCTTCGGGAATTGACGGAGCTCTGGAGGAGGTCCCGCGAGATGGACAGGAATGACTTCAAAGTGGTTCCTGTCCCCAACAGGTATCTCGGTCCGACAGTGACAGTGGCCGGCCTCCTTTCCTCCCGGGACATCATTTCAACTGTCAAGGAAGCCACCTTGCCCGAGGGGGCCATTCTCTGCATTCCGGATATATGCCTTCGTGACGGAACGGATATCCTGATCGATGATGGGTCCTTGATGGATATTGCCGCCGGAACAGGGCTGAAAACATTTGCGGTGCCATCTGGGGCAGGCGATTTCTTTCTCTGGATCAACAATATGGACGAAGAGGCAATGGTCAAGGGGGTTTCCGCCTGATGGCAACAAGCACTCTCTATCTGAGAACACCCGCAAAAATCAATCTTTCTCTCCTGGTGCTGGGAAAGCGTCACGACGGATATCACGAGCTTTTGACAGAGATGGTCATGATTGACCTTTTTGATGAGATTCTTCTTGAGAGAGTGTCGAAACCTGGTATTCATCTTCGACTGTCCGGAAGGCCGGTCGACGGTGACCCGAAAACGAATCTCGTCGTTCGGGCATTGACGCTGCTCGAGGAAAGCGTGAACAAAAAAGGGATCAAGACATCCGGAGGATTTGCCGTAGACCTCGCAAAGAAAATTCCTGTCGGCGCGGGTCTGGGGGGAGGCTCTTCAAATGCGGCGATCGCCCTGTGGGGAGGAAACCGCCTCCTCGGCCGTCCGCTTTCGATGGGAGAGATGGAGAAAATCGGGCGTGCGCTGGGCTCGGATGTCCCGTTTTTTTTGGGAGGCCCCCGTGCAATGGGAGTCGGTCGGGGGGATATCATTGTTCCCCTGCCTCCGCCGGAGCCATTCATCGTGCTTCTGTGGAATCCCGAGATTCCTTTGCCCACTCCTTCCGTCTACCGGGCTCTCGACCCGGCCGATCTGGAGTTCAAGGGGGTGGTCGAATTGACAGAAAAAGAGCGTTCTAATAGAATTGGTAGTCTTTTGAAATCCGGTGATTTGGTTAACAGCCTTGAGAAGCCGGCCATCGGCCTGTGTCCTCAAATTGCTGACGGGATAAGATTTCTTGAGGGATACCGTCCGGGCAACGTTCGGATGACCGGATCCGGCCCCACCGTTTTTGCCCGGTTTGACTCGCGAGACAAAGCCCTCGGAGCCGCAAGGGAAATGGTCGGGAAACTCGGAGGGTGGGCCGGAGTCTTCGAAGGGCTTTTGGCGCCTTCCGTTCCGGGGGTGTAAGTCTTCGGAAAGTGGTTGCAGTTAATGAACGCGTCGTGTTTTTTGGACTTCTTGGGGCGTCGACAAGCGGCAAGTCACGAGATTTTGGATCTCGCATTCCCAGGTTCGAATCCTGGCGCCCCAGCCAGTTCGCATAATAGGGCCTGTGGTCTTCCCGGAACGGTGTGATGCTTTCTTCCCGCTGAAAGGAAAATCGAAAGGTTATTGCCAAGGAGGATTGATACGGTCGTGAGGGAGATAAAAATATTTTCTGGGAATGCAAATATTTCGCTGGCCCAGGAAATTGTGTCTTACCTTAAGCTTTCTCTTGGGGCGTCTACCATCGGAGCTTTTTCCGACGGGGAGGTTCGGGTCAGGATTGACGAGAATGTTCGGGGAAACGATGTTTTTCTGATCCAGTCTCTCTCGCATCCTGTCAATACGCATCTGATGGAGCTCCTCGTCATGATCGATGCGGTCAAGAGAGCCTCGGCACAGCGGATAACTGCCGTTATTCCCTATTACGCCTATGCGCGCCAGGACAGGAAGGATCAGCCCAGGGTTCCGATCACTGCCAAGCTTGTTGCGGATCTGATCACGACGGCGGGGGCCTCGCGGATTCTGACCCTGGATCTCCACACGGGCCAGTTGCAGGGTTTTTTCAACATTCCTGTGGACCATCTTCATGGAACTCCTGTTCTGATCGAGCCTTTGAAAAAGATGTCCGGCGAAAACCTCGTCCTGCTCTCTCCGGATGCTGGAGGGGTTGAGCGAACCCGTGTATTCGCCAAAAGACTTCAGGCTCCCCTTGCCATTATCGACAAGAGACGGGAAGGGCCCAATCAGTCTCAGGTCATGAATATCATCGGAGATGTCTCCGGAAAGACTGCAGTGATCCTCGATGACATGATCGATACGGCGGGTACGATTACACAGGGTGCCAAGGCAGCGATGGATGCCGGGGCCAAAAAGGTCGTGGCCGTTGCCACGCACCCGGTATTGTCCGGCATGGCCCTCGAGCGATTGAACAAGTCGGTGATCGATGAGGTGATTGTGACGAACTCCATTCCCATGGGGGGGAAGGACGAGGTCTGCCGCAAGCTTCGCGTCTATTCAATTGCACCTCTGCTGGGGGAGGCAATTCGGAGGATTCACGAAGACGATTCGGTCAGTTCATTGTTTATCTGAGTTTTGTCGGGGTTTCTGCCAAAAACTCCGCACAGTCAAAAGGAGGTCGTTGTGGATCACAGCAAGCTGAAAGTGGCTCTCAGGGAGAAGAACGGTAAGGGTGTGGCGAGGTCGCTCAGGCGGGCAGGACAAATCCCGGCCGTCGTCTACGGTGGTGGAAAATCCAGGGCTCTGTCGGCATCTCTGAAGGATGTGGAAAAGGCTTTGCATACGCATGCCGGAAAGAATGCCCTGTTCGATCTCGAGATTCATGGGGGCGGAGGGGTCCATACAGCATTGACCCTTGTCCGTGACATTCAGAGGGATCCGATCACGGGAACGATTCTCCACCTTGACTTCTATGAGGTTTCAGAGAAGTCAAAGGTGCGGAACAAGGTTCCGCTCGAGGTCGTCGGCGAAGCTCCTGCCGGCGTCAAAAAGGGCGGAATTCTGGATTTCGTCATGCGGGAACTCCATGTCGAATGCCTCTCTTTCCAGATGCCGGATCATATCAAGGTGGACGTTTCGGGGCTCGATATCAATCAGACCCTGCACGTGAAGGATATCGTTCTCCCCCCGGGGGTCACGGTTCTTGACGATGGAAACTCTGTGGCCGTGCACGTCATTCCGCCCAAGGCCGAGGCTTAAGGCGACGGATTGCTTCAAGCCTGGTTTGAGGGGGCAGGGGAGGGGAATTCTTGCCTTTGGTCATCATAGGGCTTGGAAACCCTGGCCCGGAATACGAGGCAACTCGCCACAACGCCGGGAAGCGGCTACTGGATTATTTGTCTCAAAAGTTCACGATCCCTTTGGACAGGAAGCAGGCCGATTTCCAGTTCGGGGAAGGGGTGTGGCGAGATCGGCGGTTGTTGCTTGTTTTTCCGACAGCTTTCATGAATATGAGCGGGAAAGTGGTCCCCTGGCTTCGCATGAAGGGAGCGGGCGATCCAGCCCAGTGGCTGTTGCTTCACGATGATCTTGACACTCCTTTCGGAATGGTTCGCTTTCGTGAGAAAGGGGGAGCCGGGGGGCAGCGCGGTGTGGAGTCGATTCTGAACTCCGCCGGTTCGAAAAATATTGCCCGAATCAAGGTTGGTATCGGTCGTCCTCCTTATGTGGGGGCGGATGTCAGCGGATATGTCCTGTCTCCTTTTTTAAAAGAAGAGAGAGAACGTCTTCCGTTTTTATTCGAAAATGCTCTGGCACTGACTGAAAAATGGTTGCTGTCAAGAGAACGGAATTGAAGAAGGGGTTTTCGTGGGGCTTTCCTGCGGCATAGTAGGTTTACCGAATGTCGGGAAGTCAACGCTTTTCAATGCGTTGACAGCCGCTTCCGTACCTGTCGCCAATTATCCGTTTTGTACGATCGATCCCCATTCGGGGATAGTGCCCGTTCCCGACAGAAGGCTCGACCGTCTGGCTGCGCTTTACAGTCCCAAAAAAATTACTCCGGCGACAGTGGAATTCGTCGATATTGCCGGCCTTGTCAAGGGGGCGAGCCAGGGGGAAGGTTTGGGCAACCAGTTCCTTGGACACATCCGCTCCGTGGATCTTGTCGTCCATGTTCTCCGTGGTTTTGAAGACGGAGAGATTACCCATGTCCACGGGGATATCAATCCGGTGGCGGACCTTGAGGTGATTGAAACGGAGTTGCTGCTGGCCGACTTGTCCTCGATGACACTCCGATTGCCGAAGCTCGAAAAACAGTGGAAGTCGGAAGGAAAGGAATCAGAGGCTCAGAAAACTCTTTTCACGACAATTCTGAAGGGGCTCGAGGAAGGACGCCCCGCTCGGAATATTCCATCGGAATCGCCGATGGAGAGCTTTCGCCGGAGCCTGGGGCTCCTGACCGACAAGCCGGCCTTGTATGTGGCGAACGTTTCCGAGACTGAATTTCAGGAGCCTTCGGAAAGGGTCAGGATGCTGGAAAAAGCGGTTTCCGGGAGGGGGGCTTCCCTGATCCCCATATGCGCAAAGTGGGAGGCTGAAATTGCGGAATTGCCGAGCCACGAACGCGCCGCTTTTCTGGAAGGACTTGGTCTTGAAAGCTCCGGTCTGGACCGGTTGGCCCTTGAGGGCTACAGGTCTTTGGGGCTGGTGACATTCCTGACGGCAGGAGAGATGGAGGTTCGGGCTTGGCCAGTTCTCAAGGGAACGACCGCTCCCAGGGCCGCTTCGGAAATCCATTCGGACATCGAGCGCGGGTTCATTCGGGCCGAAGTCATGCGGTTTGAGGATCTTGATCGGTTTGGTTCTGAAAAGATCGTCAAAGAGAAGGGCCTCCTTCGCCTTGAAGGCAAGGAGTACATCATTCAGGACGGAGATGTGGTCTATTTCCGTTTTCATGTCTAGATCAATCGAGAGGTGAACTACAATGAATTTCTATGAATGTGTCCTTTTATTGAAGCCAACTCTTTCCGACGAGGAATCCGCCGGGGTGGTCGGAAAATTTGAAAAAATCGTCGGGGACAGGAGCGGGACGGTGCACGCCATCCAGCGTCTCGGCAAGAAGAAGTTGGCCTATGAACTTAAGAAGGAACGGAAAGCCGAATATGTTATCCTTTACATCGAACTTCCAAATGCTTCGGACGAACTTGAACTCGAACGTGCGGCGCGTCTCGATGAAAGGGTCCTCAAGTCCATGGTTCTCAAGAGGAAAAAACTCGTCGTTCCCCCAACGGAAGGCCACTCCGAACATGCGACCGGGTCGGAACATTCTTCCGAAGGAGCCGTACAGGCTGAAGGAGCCGTTCTTTGAGCAGTTACAATAAGGTCATCCTCATGGGAAATCTGACCAGGGATCCGGAAATGCGGGTCACCGGCGGAGGGATGTCGGTCGGGACCTTCACCCTCGCGATCAATAACCGGATGAGGGGAAATGATGAAAAAGAGGATGTCAGTTTTATCGATTGTGTAGCCTTCGGGAAACAGGCCGATTTTGCCAAGGAATACCTTGGAAAGGGGATGCCCATCCTAATCGAAGGTCGACTCCAGCAGAACCGTTGGGAACAGGAAGGACAAAAACGATCCAAGATTGAAGTCATCGTCCAGACATTGACATTTGTAGGCCCTCCCAGACGTTCTTCCGGTCCCGGATCGGACAGCGCTCAGCGTCAGGAGTCCTATCCGGACCCTGGTTCTGATCTGATTATGGGGCATGGAGAGTCAGATATTCCCTTTTAAAATGCCAATCGGGCAGTGTTTAACAGTGACAGATCAAATGAAAGGATTTTGCGCATGGCAGGTCAGGCCCGCTCGTTTCAAAGAAAAAAAGTATGCCGGTTTTGCACGGAGGATCTCCTCATTGATTTCAAGGATCAGGTGACGCTTCACTCCTATCTCACGGAGCGGGGGAAAATTCTTCCGAGAAGACTTACGGGCACCTGCTCCCATCATCAGAGGGCGGTTTCCAAAGCGATCAAGCAGGCCAGAAATGTCGCGTTTCTAGCCTTTGCCGAGGAAAGCTGAACTGAACACGCCATTCCCCGTCGGTGTTTTTCTGTCGACGGTTTCTTTTTCCACGGCGCTGTATCTTTCGCTGCTTGCCCTTCCCCGGGTAGGGATTTTCATCGCCATGTTTTCCGGTGTTCCTCTCGTGCTGGCTCAGATCCAGTTTCCGGCCCAATTGTTGGGGACTGGCGCCATGGTCACGTCTGGGGGGGCGATATTTCTTCTGGGGTCACTTCTTCATAATCCCATGCCGGGACTTCAGGTTCTGATCTACATAGGATGGTGCGGACTTCCGGCGCTCCTGACGGCAGAGCTGTTGCGTCGACAGGTCCGAATCCTTCCGATGATCTTCTCGGTCTCTTTCCAGACCCTTTTTTTTCTGGGGGGAATCGGGCTCTTCCTCTACATGAAAACTCATGGACAGATCTGGACTGGATTCGCACAAACCATTCACGGCGCTCTTGATGTCGTGATGAATGCGGCCATCAAGAACTCCCAGACCACCCTGACCCCAACTGACCAAGCCAGGGTTCTGGGTCTCGAACCACTCATATTCAGAGCCTTCATCGGGCTTCTTCCCGGTCTTCTATCCAGTCTTGCTCTTCTCACCGCAGTGGTCGTATGGGCGACGACGGTCGGTATTCTTGAGGGAAGAAACCTTTCTCCAGGGACTCCCGGACTGGATCGCTGGGTCCTCCCCGATCCTTTTGTCTTTGCCTTGATAGGTTCCATGGCTCTGCTCCTGATCCCCTCTTTCGAAATCCGGGTTCTGGGAACCAATCTCATCATGCTCTTTGGCGTCCTGTATGTGGGACAAGGGGCTGGAGTTTTGCTAAGCTATGCAAGGAAGAGACGGTTCGGACCCTGGTTCTGGCTTGTATCGGGGGTCTTTATTCTGATCCAGCCGATGTTCCTCATGATTCTGGGCATTGTTGGGCTCATCGATATCTGGGCGGACTTTAGGCAACTCAGGGGAAAGTCGCCTGGAGGGGACGGATCGAATGAAAAAGGGCGCTATGTGGAAAAGAAGATGGACGACCTTTCTGACAGGGACGGGAGTCATCGCGACTCTTTCCGCACTGTCCGCCTGCGCCTCCCCCTCAGGGGCTCCCGTTTCCTGGGGACACTCCGGGGGGGAGGTTCTTCCGGGAGCACGATTCGGCCAGCCTGATTTTTCCGTCGTCGAAGGTCGTGTGGGAATGACGGAGGTGGGCAGAGCTTCTTGGTATGGTCCGACTTTTTACGGTAAAAGAACTGCAAGCGGATCCATCTTCAGAAAACATGCCCTGACTGCGGCCCACCGGACGCTTCCATTGGGTACGACCGTCAGGGTAACCAATCTGGCCAATGGGCGCTCCGTCGATGTTTTAATCAATGACCGGGGTCCGTTTGTCTCCGGACGGATCATCGATCTTTCCTGGGAAGCGGCAAATCGACTGGAAATTATCGGTCCGGGTACTGGACTCGTCAAGTTGACCGTTCTTTCAGTGCCGGGAGGGCCAGGGATGACTCCCGTGGGGCACTATACCATCCAGGTGGCCTCTTTTTCGAGCTATGACAAGGCTTTGAGCTACAGAAAAAAGCTTAGAGGATACAGTCATATAAGAATTATGCGGGCGCATTTCGGAGGTCAGCCGATTTTTCGAGTGCAAGTCGGTCAGTTTTCAGACCCTCAAAGGGCCCGCTCAGTCGCCCGGGAGGTGAAGGCGGAACTTGGGAGCGCCTTTATCGTAGAGGCGGATTAAACGATTGAACCATCAATAGAAAAGGATGACGAATGTCTGAGAAAAAAATTGAAAGCTTGGCCAAAAGACTGACTCTGACCAAGGAAATGCTTCAGAAAAAGAAAGTGGAGGTTCCTTCCGAGAACCGAAAGGCGGATTCCGAGCTTCGGCGTCTCAAGCGTATTGTCCGTAGGGTTGCCAACAAAAAACGCCGATTGTCCCCTCCCGCTAAAGGTGCGTCCACGAAAGAGAGCTGATGATGGCAATGATCTGGGAATACCGCGTTGCGCCTATCAGTCGGGAGCAGGTCGAGAACCAGCTCAATTTTTTGGGTGAGGAAGGCTGGGAGCTCGTGCAGATCGTTGTTATGAACAATCCTGAGATTCCCTATCAGGGATTTTTCAAGAGGATACAGAGTTCCCGATAGTCTTCGGGAACGCCTACTGTGAATTCTTGAGAATCAGCGTCCGTGTTTTCTGGTCGGCATCATTGAGAGTCTTGACGGCTTCCTTGTCGAGGTGGGCAAGCTTCTCCTCGGCTTGGTCGAGCGCCTGGGAAAGTGAGGCGATGTCCGAGGGGGAAATGTGGCTTCCGGGCGCTCCCCTGAGGAACTTCTTTGCTGATTCGACAGCGTTTTTGGCCTGTCCGAAGTTCTGGTCGAGGGTATCGTGTATGGCTGACTCAATGCTGGTTTCCGCCATATGGAGATCCAGGGAGCGATGAAGGCGCTGGTAGGATTTTTTGAAATTCTCCCCCTGCTGGTTTAGCTGCACCTTGAGGTTGTCCATCTGGGATTTGAGGTCATTGACTTGGGCTCCGTTTTCCTTTTTTCCCATGGAGTAGGCGATGGCGACGGTGATGACGACCGCCATTATGATCAAAAGGTTTTTTATCATTCATAGTCCCTTATGAAAAACATGAACTCTGGTGTTGTGGACTCTTATTGTACCATGTTGGAATACACCTTCCTACGCGGGAAAGGTGTATTGATCCAATCGCGCGGCAACCCTCGCCCTTCAGGGCGGGGAAGGATAGCGCGGACGGCATGGCCGTCCCTGTAGTGGCTTTTAATGTGGCGTCTTCTGCTGTTCGATGTACTGGCGAATCACAGCG
>JAKBXW010000081.1 GCA_021840555.1 Nitrospirota bacterium | reverse complement strand
TGCCTGGATCAGAAAGGCGGCACAGCATGGCTTGACGGTCGCCCAGAGAAATGTGGGATCCTTCTACGCGCGGGGCATTGTCGTCAGGCAAAACTATGCCCTCGCGGCGAAATGGTTCCATCCGGCAGCCGTGGCCGGAGACGGAAAGGCCCAATACTACCTCGGGATCCTTTACACCCGGGGGTGGGGGGTTCCGAAGGACCCCGCCAAGGCCATGAAATGGTTCCGGAAGAGCGCCCTCCAGAACGATCCCGCCCCGGCCTATCAGATTGGCCTTCTTTACGACAAGGGACAGGGGATCGAGCGGAACTCCGCCAAAGCCATCAAATGGTTCCGGGAGTCGGCGATCAAGAACTACGCTCCGGCCGAAAAAGCCCTGGCCACCGCCTATGCCAACGGGGACGGCGTTCCGAAGGATCCGGCCCTGGCACAGAAATGGTTCAAGAAGTCCGATCTCGTCCAAAACGGAGTGGGGGAATTTCTGGTCACCTGGGAGATCGACTGATGTCCCGGTTTCTTCCTATCGCCCTGAATGAACCGGTGTGAGGTCTCCGGGACTTTCTCATTCCCCAGGAAATTCCGGACAATTTCTGCCGGTTCACCCTCTTTTTTTCCGCCAAACCATTCCGTCCCTTTTCATGGCTTCCGGCCCTTCTCTTATCCACTGAATCCCCCGAATTGACGAGAGCTCCGGGAGAGTGCTAGATTCATCGTTAATTGGTCAATCAGTCAATCGGCACTCAACCGGACCGTCGGCGGTTCGGGGGGCTCTGTCGTGGAAGCGAGGGACTGTCCTGGTGGAAATCCCCGAGATCGAAAGAAATCCCGCTCGCGAATCAGGGGGATCCTCCGCTTTTTTCGCTCTCCGGACTGGACGATGGCTGCCCCGGAGATTCGGGGTTTTCAGTTTTCTTGTCCTTCTGGGATTTTGCTCCTTGTTGGGAGCGGGCGCCGCCTTCGGTGCCGATTCCGCTCCTGCAGCGACCACCGCGCCCCTGCCGGAATCCTCAAGCCAGGACGACGGGGTGTCTGAGCCCTACGCATCCCAGACCGGGAAGTTTGGCCTGTCAATCATGTTTCAGTACGATGTCCTCCAGACACCCGCCCCGATCGATCTTTTCCAGAACGGACTTGGAGGGGATGCCGAACTGTCCTATGGCATTGCCCGGGGCATTCGGGTTCTCGCCGGAGGCGGATTTCTGGCCAACACCCCCCATGTCTCTCCTCCGATCGCCCGCTATGGGCATCCGGTGCCAACGGGTCCCTCGAACCAATACGCCCAGGCTTATCTCGGAATCAAGGCGGAGCTGACACGGTGGATTCCCCAGATGATTCGTTACCAGCCCTGGTTTCCCTATTTCCGCGCAGACTCCGGGGGAGTCTTCTCAAGCATCAGCGACGCGGGTTTCCAGACCGGTCACCCCAACGGGTTGATGGAGGATGTCGGAATTGGCGTTGAAGGCCGACCCCGGGCCGTTCCCATGGCTTTTTTCGGAGAGGTGCGCTCCCAATGGCTTTTCCTGGGGCCCCAGGTCATTACAATTGTCCCGGTGTTCGCCGGAACGACCTTCTATTTCTGACAGGGCGGAACCGATGGACATGACGACACGCCTCTCCGGAGAATTCGGGCTGGCCGAAAGGCTCAAGGCGCTTCTCCTGACGGTCCTGAGGATGCTTCTCTGGCTTGTCATTTTGTATCCGACCGGATCTCCTGCCGGTCCGCTCCCGGGGACTTCGTCCGACGGAGGGTCCTATCTGCTCGCCCCCAAAAAAGAGTCGACCATCCATCTTCCCTCCCGCCTGAGCCTTCTCGAGGCGATGTCCGTCACGATCGAGCACCATCCCCAGTACCGGCAAATGGTCCACACCGCCCAGGCCAACAAGGAGATCATCGGGGAGGCCCTCTCGAACTACATGCCCCACCTCTCCGCCGGAGCCGGGTACAACTACGAAACGGGAAACTTCGTAATCACGCCCGGCATTCCGGCCTTCTTCATCGATCAGCTGACATCCGTTCCCAATTCGAACCAGACCTACAACTTCTACGAGGCCTCCTTCAACCTCACGCAGACGATCTTCACCTTCGGCCAGCGGATCACCCAGGTCCGGCAGGCGAAATATGCCTACAAGTCCTCCCGGGATCAGGCCCGCTGGACCCTTGTCAACCTTCTCGCAAGCGTCGAGACCGCCTACGACACCCTGGCCCAGAATCTCCTTCTCGTCGAGGCGGCAAAAAAAACCGTCGAAGACTACAGGGCCCAGCTCCAGGTGGCCCAGGCGGAATACCAGATCGGCATGGCCGCCAAGTTCGATGTGTTGAACGCCCGGGTCAACCTTTCCAATGCCCAGCTCAATCTGATCACGGCCAGAAACAACGTCTCCACGGCCCGGGTCGCATTGAACAACGCCATGGGGATCGAGTCTAGCGTCTCCTATACCGTCGACACCGATCTCTCCTACGTTCCTTTCAGAGCGGACTATCAAAAGCTGATCGCCCAGGCGCTACGGAACCGTCCCGATCTCTCGTCCGCCGTCAACCAGAAAAAGGCGGATCTTCAGAATGAGCGTTACTACGAAAGCACCTACATGCCCTCCATCGGCATGACCGGCAGCTATACCTATGCCAGCATGTTCTTCCCCCTGACATACAACTGGTCGGTGGGTGCCACGATCTCCATCCCGATCTTTTCGGGATTCCTGACGGTGCATCAGGAACGTCAGGCCCAGAAGACGACCCTCGCCGCCCGCGACGCCGAGGAAAACGTCCGGGTTGGAATCGTGGCGTCGATCAGGCAGGATATTTACAATCTCAACACGGCCATGGAACGGATCAGGACCACACAGGATCTTCTGAGCCAGGCAAAGGAAAGCCTCAGGCTCGCCGCGGGACAGTACCAGGTGGGCGTGGGAAGCGCCGTCGCCCTGACCCAGGCGGAAGCCGATCTCGCGGCCGCCAGGGCCCAGGTGGTCCAGGCGGTCTACGGTTACAAGATTGCCAGGGCGACGCTGATCAGGGACTCGGGGCTCGACCCGCTGACCGAGGCGAAACGGCGAAAAAACCGTGAGGAGCAGGGAAAGTGAATCGACGCATGGGCCGCTTGGCCGTTTTCATTGGAGTCTTGCTGTTTCTCGTCGTTGTTGCCGTCCGGTTCGTCCACCGGCCGCAGGCGAAGACGGGAAGCCGGGGGAAGATCGCCGCGGCCGAGGTCGTGGGAATTATGCCGGTGAAGAGGGGAGACATCTCCGAGATCATTACGCTGACAGCCGACATCCAGCCCATCAACCAGGCAGCGATTTACGCCCAGGTCAGCGGCTACCTCGACGAGATCACCGTCCGCCGGGGCTATCATGTTAAGAAGGGACAGCTCCTGGCGCACATCAACAGCACCACGCTCAAGGCCCAGTACCATCAGGCCCAGGCCAACCGGGACTACGTCTGCCTGAACGCGAAACGCTACAAGGCCCTCCTGGCGAAGAACCTCGTCTCGAAGGACTCCTACGACCTGGCATCCTCCCAGTGCCGCCAGGCCCAGGCCTCGGTCGACTACTCCCGCAAGATGCTCTCCTACGCGGATATCGTGGCTCCTTTCGACGGCTACATCTACAACCGGATGGTCGACCCCGGAGCGACCATCCCCGCGACGACCGCCGCTCTTTCCGCCAATTCCAATCCTCTCTTCACGGTGGTCGACACCCACATCGTGAAGATCGTGGTCAATGTTCCGGAACGGGACATCCGTTATCTTCGGATCGGCCTTCCCGTCAAGGTCATGGTGGACGCCTTTCCAGGCCAGGCCTTCCCCGGCAAGGTCACCCGCATGAATCCGGCCCTCGACACCTCCACGCGCACCCTGGCCATCGAAATCGACATGCCGAACGCCGCCGGAGTCCTGAAACCCGGAATGTTCGCCAAGGCGGTCCTGGACCTTGCCACCCACCGGAACGTCCTCCTTGTCCCCAAGGAGGCGATTCTCTCAAGGCAGAACAAGACCTGGGTCTACACCGTGGACGGAAGGGGAGTCGCCCACAAGCACTCCGTGACCGTGGGCTTCATCGGGCGGAGGAAGGCCGAGATCAAGTCGGGTCTCGACCCGGGGGACACCGTCGTCGTCGCCGGACAGGAGCATCTCGAAGATGGAGATCATGTCCAGTCCCGGCCTGTCACTATGCAAAATGGCTACTGATCGCCCTCCAGGGGGAAGGGTTCCCGTTTTATGTGGCTGACCCGGCTGGCCCTGAAAAATCCCATCGCCGTCTTCATGATGTCGATGCTTCTGGTCCTCGTGGGAGCCCAGTCGGTGAGTCGCCTTCCCATCGACCTTTTCCCGAACCTGGCCGTGCCGGTCCTGATCGTCGGGACGATCTATCCCGGAGCCTCGCCTGTCGACGTCGAGCGGAGCGTCACCTATCCCCTCGAAAAGACGCTCGCAACCATCGACGACGTGAGCCACATCCAGTCCCAGTCCCGGATGGGGGTTTCCTCGATCCAGGTCTGGTTCAACTGGGGAAAGGATTTGAACGGGGGCCTCGTCCAGGCCGTCCAGAAGATCTCCCAGATCCAGAACCAGCTCCCTCCGGGCATTCAGCAGCCTTTCATCCTCAAGTTCGATATCGCGAACATCCCGGTGGTCTCCCTGACCGTCTCGAATCCTTCCATGAACCAGATCCAGCTGTACGACCTGGCCTACAACACCATCGAACCCCAGCTCGAGCAGCTCCCCAACGTCTCCCAGGCCACCGTCAACGGAGGAAAGGTCCGCCAGATCAACATCAATGTCGATCCCCGGGAACTTCTCGCCCGGAACCTCTCCATGATCCAGGTGGTGAACGCCGTCAACCAGGCCAACCTGATCCTCCCGTCCGGAGACATCAAGATCGGGTCGAAGGACTACAATCTTTTCACCAACAACCAGATCTCCCACAATCTCGTCGACGTGCTTCAGAATATTCCCGTCGCGACGCAGACAACCCCCGACGGACGGACGGTGCCCGTCTTCATCAAGGATTTCGCCCGGGTGAAGGATTCCGCCGAAACACAGACCAACATCGTCCGGGTCAACGGGGAAAATGCCGTCTATCTCGCCGTGAACAAGCAGCCGGGCTCCAACACCGTGGAGGTCGTGGACGCCGTCCGCAATGCGATCCCCCATCTCCGGGGCATTCCTCCGGGAGTCCACCTCGACACCTTCTTCGACCAGTCCACCTACATCCGGCAGTCGATCCGGGGGCTCTACCACGAGTCGGTCCAGGGGGCGATCCTGGCCATTCTCGTCATCCTCCTCTTTCTCGGGAGCCTCCGGGCCACCTTCATCATCGGGGTGGCCATTCCTCTCTCCGCCCTCGTTGCGCTCATTTTTCTCTATTTCACCCACGAGACGCTCAACATCTTCACCTTCGGGGGGCTGGCCCTGGGAATCGGCCGCCTCGTGGACGATTCGATCGTCGAGCTCGAGAACATCTACCGCCACTTTTCCCTGGGGGAAGAGTCCCGTCCCGTGGCCCTTCTTTCCGCCGCCCGGGAGGTGGCGATGCCGATCCTGGCCTCGACCATCACCACCGTCATCGTCTTTTTCCCCATCGTCTTCATGGAAGGCATCGGCCGGCTCCTCTTCACCCCCATGGCGCTGACCATCACCTTCGCCCTCTTCGCCTCCTTCTTCGTCTCGCGGACCGTCACCCCGCTTCTCTGCTACCGCTTTCTGAAGACTTCGGTGGCGGGGGAGCCCCTCCGGGAAAATTTCCTGATCCGCCTCTTTCACCGGACGGAGCTGTCCTACAAGCGTCTCCTGGACTTCTCCCTCCACCACCGGAAAAAGGTCTACGCTTCGCTGGCCGCCCTCTTTCTCCTCTCCCTTCCCCTCTTGAAGGGGATCGGCACGGAGTTCTTTCCGGCCCCCGACGAAAGCCAGTTTACCGTCAACATCCAGGAGCCTCCAGGGACACGGATCGAGGTGACCACCCAAACGGCCAAAGAGATGGAGGATCTCATCCGGAGGACCCTTCCCAAAAGCGAAGTCCGACTCATCGCCTCGAATATCGGGCTCCGGAGCACGGCGGGCCGTGGAACGAACGGGGCGGCCTCGGTCTTCACGAACAATACGGGTCCGGACACGGGATTCATCCAGGTCAATCTCGTGGATCCGGACAAGCGAAGCGAGACCTCGGACCAGGCCATGGACCGGGTGAGGAAGGCCGTTTCAGGCCAGTTCCCGGGAGTCGGGATCTACTTCATGCCCGGAGGGCTGATCGAGCGCATCATCAACTTCGGATACCAGGGAATCATCAACATCGAGGTGTACGGGTACGATCTGAAGACCGGCGAGGATCTGGCCTACCGGCTCGCGCGGGGGATGAAGAAAATCCCGGGAGTGGGGGACGTCCAGGTGCTTCCCAACGACTTCCACTATCCCACCTACAATGTCAGGATCGACCGGGTCAAGGCCCGGATGGTGGGTCTGTCCGTCTCCGACATCGCCTCCACCGTCCTGTGGAGCTTCGTCGGTAACGAAAACAACCCGTCGATCTACACCGACCCCAGGACGGGCAACGAATACAACATCATCGTCCAGTTCGACCGTCCATTCCGCCACTCCCTCGAAGACCTCGAGAACGTCTTTCTGACCGCCCCGAACGGAAGTCCCATCCTTCTTCGGAACATCGCGACGATCGAGCGGGGAACCTCCCCCAACGAGATCGACCGGAAGTACATGACCCGGCTGATCACCATCACCGCCAATCCCGTTGGCCGCCCCCTGGGGGACATCGCGAAGGATCTCGCAGTCCTCATGAAAAAGACTCCCCTTCCGGAGGGATTCACGATCAACCTCGCCGGGCAGATCGCGGAGCAGCGGGGCACCTTCCTCTCGCTCTTCGTCGCCCTTCTCTCGTCCCTGTTCCTGGTCTATATGGTGCTGGCCATCCAGTTCCGCTCCTTCCTCGATCCCTTCATCATCATGTTCACCGTTCCCCTGGGGCTGACCGGCGTCATCTGGATGTTCTTCCTGACCGGAACGAACTTTTCCTCGATCGCCTTCATGGGGGTGATCGTGACCGGCGGAATCGCCGTCAGCAATGGGGTTCTTCTGGTGGACTATACGAACAAACTGGTCCGGGAGAGGGGACATTCGATCGAAGAGGCGGTAGTCAAAGGAGGGATGACCCGTCTTCGGCCGGTCCTGATGACCAGCATCGCGACGGTGACGGGGCTCCTGCCCATGGCGATCGGGCTCGAGGTGGGAAGCTCCAACAGCATGCCGCTCGCCCGGGCGGTGATCGGCGGGCTGACCTTTGCCACCGTATTCACCCTCGTCCTCATTCCGCTTCTCTATTTTTCACTGCACACGTGGCGGGCCAGGAAGCCCCGGAAAGGACCGGCTTTCCCCGGTCCCCGGGAGTGGGAGCAGATCACCCCCGGCATTCCGGAATAGAGGACTGGGGGGCGCCTATCGTTTCTCGTTCGCCCAGGTGTCGGGCCACCCGGCCCCCAGTATCTGGAGGGCGACGTAGTTGACCGAAAGGGAATGCCGGTCTTCGTCTTCCCGGGTGTAGGCCACGAGGGAGCAGGGGTAGGAGACTTCGGGAAGGGAGAGTCCGATCAGCTCCCCGCTCTCGATCTCCTGCCGGAAAAGGCTGGCGGGGAAGAGTCCCACTCCGAACCCCGACAAAAGGGCTTTCCGGATGAAGTCGACATCGGTCGTCTCGATTCCCGGCTTGACGTTCAGGTTGAGGGAGGCGAGCTTCGCATCGAGCTCCTTTCTGAGCAGGCTCGATTTCGGAGGCAGAAGCAGGGGAAAGGACTCGAGGAGACGGAGATCCCGGCGCCATTTGTCCTTCGGAAGGCCCGGAGACCCCAGAATGAGGGTGTTGGTCTTCTCGATCGGCATTTCGATCAGGCCCGGACCCGCGAGAGGCGAGGAATCCTGGTCGAGCTTGTAGAACATCACGATGTCCACCTGTTTTTTTTCGAACTCGGCCACGAGCTGCGGTTCCGCTGCCTGGAGCACCTTGATGGGGACCCTTTTCTGGAAGGTTCCGTGGAGATAGTGCTGAAGATACTTCTCCCGCTCGGGCCGGACGCCGAACCCCGTTCCGAGCCGCAGGGGATCGGTCTTGGTGAGCGGGGTGAATGAGTGGAGGAGTGTCTGGGACCGGTCGACCCGTGATATGATTTCGAGAGCCAGGTCCCGAAAGCGGAAGCCCGCCTGACTCAGGTAGACGCGCCGTCCGAGTCGATTGAAAAGGCTGACCCCAAGTTCCTTCTCCAGAAGCTGGATCTGGGTGCTGACGGCCGGTTGCGTGACGGAAAGGATGCGGGAGGCCTTCGTAAAGTTCAGGGACTCGCTGACGACGAGAAAGGTATGGATCTGGGAGAGGGTCATGCGATTTCCTTCCAAAAAATTATGATTCGGCGACTTGCGACAGGAGACCGGCGGGAAGTTCTGGCATCGGCCGGGAGTTTCATTTGGATTCATTATAATATTCTTTTGGCGCTCTATTCAATAATATCTTTTTTTAATAATTTATTAATTATGCTCAAATACATGTCCGGAGAGAGTCGTTTGAAGTTCCGACCTGGACGTTTTTTTTGTTTTTATTTTTTTTTGATATCGGTTATCCCTTATGTTCTGGATTCCTTCTTTTCGGTGAATAGCGCCCTCGCCCAGGATAACTTGACGCAGATCGTCACCGGGTCCCCCGCCACCCGTCCCTACCGCCTCACACTCCGGAAGGCCCTCCAGATCGCCCTTCGAACCTATCCCGGCCTGGGTGCGGCCCAGCAGGGGGCCGTCGCCTCGAAGGCCGGAATAGGGGTGGCGCAGAGCCAGTATTATCCGACACTGTCGGGTTCCTCGACCTACACGCGCGAAACTGGAAACTTCGGACCCCAGCCGGGATTTCCCTTCACCATTCCGGAATCCCCCGTGAATTACGATTTCTACCAGGCGCAGCTGACATTGTCCGAAACCCTTTTTTCATTCGGCCGGAGACGTTCCCAGGTCCGCCAGAACCGCCATCTCTACAAGGCCAGCCGCAGCCAGTACAGCCGGACCCT
>JAKBXW010000007.1 GCA_021840555.1 Nitrospirota bacterium | reverse complement strand
AGTTCGATCACGCGCGCGGGACGGATAGCCCGTTTCCTGAGGACCCTGTCGATCAGCAGACGTGTCGTCGATCCGAAGGGGGGAAGAATCAGGGTTTCCGCCGCCAGATCTGAAAGGGAAACCCCTTCCTGCAGGGCGAGGGGGGATTCGCTCGAAACGGCCGCCACGAAGGTGTCGGTCCAGAGGCGGATGCGCCGGAGGCCCTCCGCGCTTTCGGGGAGGGTGGCCACGGCCAGGTCGAGAGAGCCGTCGCGGACCCGCTCGACCATCGCCTCGGAGGATCCGCACAGGAAATCGAGCCTTACCTCCGGATGAGCCTGCCGGAAGGCCCTGACGGGAGCCGCAAGGCCTGTCGCCGTGACATAGTGGCTCCCTCCGAGGGAGAGGGAAAGCCGTTCCCGTTCCTCGACCTCCCTTACGCGCCGAAGGCCTTCCTCGACCGTCCGGAAAAGGATGCGGGACTCCTTCAGGAGCGCCTCTCCGGCCTCCGTCAGCCGCACGCCCCTTCCGAACCTCCGGAAGAGCGTGGCTCCCACCTCCCGGGAGAGAATCGCCATCTGGCGGGTCACCGCCGGCTGGGTCATGTGACGCTTCTCAGCCGCCCGATGCATGCTGCCCTCCTCCGCCACCGCCTGGAAGGTCCGGAGATAATCCAGATCGAGATCGAATTTGATCATTTTTCCCTATCTTTTAGAGAGAAAAGTTTCACTATACTTATTATTCTTTCTTCTCTAGACTTTGACAAGGGGAGAACGGCCGTCACCATCGACCGTGCCGCGAACATTCGGCCGCGACAGGAGAGGATCCATGGAAGAGAAGAAAGGAGGGCCGGCTGCACTTACCGGACGGACGGGAACGGGAGTCGTTCTGGTCCTTCTCTCCGCCACGGGATTTGCGGCCAAGGGCATTCTGGCAAAGATGGCCTACCAGGAGGGGGTCGATCCCTCCACAGTTCTTGATCTTCGTATGCTGTCGGTCCTTCCGGTCTACCTGGCCGGAGTCGCCTGGTTCGGCCGGATGCGGCCGGAGAGCCGGCCGGGGCCCGGACGGGCCGACTTCTGGAAGATCGTCCTTCTGGGGCTCCTGGGATTCGATTTCTCCGCCTGGCTGGACTTCGAAGGACTCTCTCTGATCGGGGCCGGACTCGAGCGCCTGGTCCTCTTTCTCTACCCCACCTTCGTGGTCTTCCTCTCCGCCCTTCTCGGCCGAAGACGGGTCGGCCTCCGGGAGATCCTCTCGTCGCTTCTGGCCTGGGCGGGGCTTTTCGTCGTCACGGCGGGAAATCCCCCGGGTGCAGCGGGGGAGCGCGAGGGTGTTCTCCTTGTGATCGGAAGCGGCCTCTTCTATGCCCTCTATCTCGTGGGGGTGGAGCGGGTCGTCCGGAGGGTCGACCCGCTCTATCTGACCTCCCTCGTGATGGTGGCGGCCACGCTGGCCCTCCTGCTCCAGTCCCTCGCAACGGGCCATTTCCGTCCGGCCACGGTGCACCGGCATGCCCTTTTCCTGATCGCGGCCATGGGAGTCTTTTCGACCGCGATTCCCACTTTTTTCATGACGATGGGAATCGCCGCCATCGGAGCCAGCCGGGCGGCGCTTCTCTCCTTCTTCGGTCCGGTGATCACCCTTTTGATGGCGGGGATGCTCCTGGGCGAGCGAATGACGTTCCGGGACTCGGTCGGAGCCTTGCTGATTCTCGTGGGGGTGGGGCTTGTCGCGCTCGGGGGAAAAAGAGAGGAAATCAGGAAGAACGGATGAGCGAGAGAAGCTCCTGGCGGGTTTTGTCGTTTTTCAGGAAGATTCCCCGCACCGCGCTCCTCACCACCGGAACCACCGGCTTCTCGAGGTCGCGCATCGAGAGGCAGAGGTGTTCCGCCTCAAGGATGACCATGGCCTCCTGGGGTTTCATGGTCGCCATCAGGCAGTCGGCGATCTGGGTGTCATCCGTCCGTTCTCGGGGATGTAGACGATGCTTGCGTGGCCGAAGAACGGGAGAAGGTGGTGCTCGTCGCACATCGAATGAAAACGGAATCGATCGGGAAGCCCGGAAAATAAGCCTTCCGAAGGGAGGCATGAGCCATCCCCGGGGGAAGAGGGATTGCCTGCGATTGACCCCGGGTTTTTCATCCATTCCAAAGAGGGCCCGCAATCCGGTCTGCAGCTCAATGGACCCTTCCGGGACCGGCATTCGGGGCGGAAATCCGAATGATTCCCCTGTTCCGGGCGTATCAGAAAACACAGGATTTGTTCAGTGTTTTCTGTTTTAACTTCCCAACGGTTTCGCCAGGGAAATACCGTTCTCGTGACGCACCGCTGGAGTCTCAAGAACCAACGGGCAGGAAAGCCCGACCCGTCCCGCATATTCACTTCGGCATCGGCATCGAAGTGCGCCTTGTGTTCACACCGTGTGCAGACGTAGTCATGTTTGTCAAAGAGAGAAAATCAGGAAGAGCGGATGAGCGAGAGAAGCTCCTGGCGGGTCTTCGCGTTTTTCAGGAAGATTCCCCGCACCGCGCTCGTCACCACCGGAACCCCCGGCTTCTTGAGGCCGCGCATCGAGAGGCAGAGGTGTTCCGCCTCAAGAATGACCATGGCCCCCTGGGGGTTCAAGGTCGCCATCACGCAGTCGGCGATCTGGGTGGTCATCCGTTCCTGGATCTGGGCCCGCCGGGCGAAGATCTCCACCACTCTTCCGAGGTCGGAAAGGCCGGTCATCCGTCCGTTTTCGGGGATGTAGGCGATGCTCGCGTGGCCGAAGAAGGGAAGAAAGTGGTGCTCGCACATCGAGTAGAAGGGGAGGTTCTTCAGGACGACCATTTCGTCGAAGCTTTCTCCGCCGATCAGTGAGAGCGTCTCCGAAGGATTCTGGAAAAGCCCCGAAAAGAGGTCGGCGAAAAGGACGGCGACACGTCGGGGGGTCTCCCGGAGACCGGGCCGGTCGAGATCCTCACCCAGACCCTCGAGAACAAGCCGGAACCCCCTCTCGATCTTCTCTGGATCAACCACAGGCGCTCCACCCTTTTTCCGTCACGAGATAATGGACGGGAACGTCCCCCGCCCCGGAGGGGATCTCCGGAACGACCTGCTCGGAAAAGGCCAGACCCGCCCGGATTCCCCCGATCCCGGCCCGGGCGAGAAGCCGGTCGTAATAGCCCCGTCCGTACCCCAGGCGGCGGCCGGCCCGGTCGAAGCCGACCCCCGGAAGAAGAAAGAGGTCCACCGCCTCCGGGGAAACGGCTTCCCGGGTCTCCGGTTCGAGGATGCCGAAGGGGCCGGGAGTCAGGGGTTCGTCCTTGCGCCAGGGTCTAAGGACGATCTCCCGGGAGTGGCGGAGGGAGGGGAGAAGAATGCGGGTTCCTTCCGCGTTTTCCGCAAAGAGCCCCGAAAGGATGGGACGGGTGTCGATCTCGCTTCCGAAGGAGAGGAAAAGGGCGAGGGTGAAAGGTCCTTCATTCGACCTCCTGAGCCTCCGGATCAGGGCCAGGGCGTGTTCTCCCGCCGCCTGGGAATGCCGTTTCCGTTCTTCTTTCGGGAGCGCGTCCCGCCGGGCCACGAGTCCCCGCCGCATCTCCTTCTTCTCCCTGACCAGCAGGGACTCCTTGTCCAGAAGACGCTCTTCATGGCTCACGGGATGAGAGCTCCTGGTGGGCAAGGCGAACGGAGGGGATGGGTCGGGTCGCCTCCGGATGGACGCTCGCGTAGTAGGCCACGATGCCCCGGTAGAGGGCCATGGCCGTTTTCTGACGGAAGCGGGAGGAGTCCATCAGGCGGGCGTCGGTCCGGTTCGAGAGAAAGTTGACCTCGGTCAGGACCGCCGGCATCGTCGTTCCCATGATGACGTAGAAAGGAGCCTGGCGGATCCCCAGGTCCCGGACGGGATAATCCGCCTCCAGGGAACGGGCCAGATTGCCGTCGATCTCCTGCGCCAGCTCCCACGAACGTTTTTTCTTGTGGTTGATCTTGAGGGTCAGCAGGATGGCCGAAAGGTCTCCACGGGAGACTCCCAGGGCGCTGTTCTCCCTCTGGGCGATGCGCTGGGCCCGGGCATCGCTCGAATGGAGGTTCAGGAGAAAGGTCTCCATCCCCCGGACCGACCGGTCCGGATCGGCATTGGCGTGGACAGACAGAAAAAGATCGCCGTGGCTCTCGTTCGCGATGCGGGTTCGCTCGGAAAGGGGAACGAAGTGATCGTCGCTCCGGGTCAGGATGACAAGAAAGCGGGGATCCCGGTCGAGAATCCGCCGGAGCCGCTTCACGATGTCGAGGACCAGGGTCTTTTCGCAGACCCCGCTCACGGAGGTCGTCCCGCAGTCGCGGCCGCCGTGTCCGGCGTCGAGGACAACCCGGAAGGGACGCGCAGACGGATCGAAGGAAGCGGCCAGGAGGCGGGGTCTGGAGGTGTCAAGCGATGGCACGGCTCCGGAGGGGGCGGAATGGGGAGCGGCCGGCGAGGGGGTGACCGGGGAGGAGGATGGGGGAAGGGGCTTTCCGGGGATGACGATCCGCCGGCGCCGGTGGGCCGGGGCGGTTCGCGCCACGGGGGCGGCTCCCTTTCCTGGGCCGACCGCGAAATCCATCACGATTCGGTGGGGATGGGAAAGCATGAAGATCTTCGGCGGAGGAACGGGACGGACGAACCGGATCGATAGGCGGGTGGTCCTCCCCGAGGGATCGTAGGCGATGCTGATCGCCGACAGGTATTTCCGGAATTCGGGAGAGCGGACGACCAGGGACCTGTGAACGCCGGCCCCGGGCATCACTCCCTTGAGGCTGACCGAAGGTCGGTCCGTCGTCTTCGAAGAGAGTCGGGGCTTTGCCGTTGCGCGGTCCATCGCGAGGACGATCCGGACGGTGTGCCGGTGAAGGCCGACCCTCACCTTCTGGATGAAGGAAAGATCGGCGGCCGGGGACAACCCCGGGAAGACAAGGAGGATCAGGAGCGAAAAAAGAATCGGTCCCGGATGGATAAGGGATTTCCGAACAAGAAGGTCTGTGTTTTCCTTGAAATCCGGCATTCCATGGCTCCCGTTTTTGGGATGAATCCGAAGAGAGAAGAGTCCTGTCGGATTAATTCTACGAACTTTTCATGAAAGTTCAACTATTTTTTTGAATCGGAGGCCGGGGCTCCCATCCTTCCATTTTTTTGTATAATGGGGGTCTGCAGGCGGCGCGACTGCCGCAATGCTGTGCGGAGCATGGGGAGGCTGAGCCATGGCCGGCCGTATCGATTGGGGAGACTTATGCAAAAGGAACGGCCGGGGATCGGGCGATCCCGGGAGCCGGGAAACGGGCGGACACGATTTCGAAGCAGGACCCTGACTGCGCTTCCCGCGCTTTTTCTCCTCCTATGTCTTCCCCCGGCTCGTGGATTGCCGGAGACGCTCGCGGGAGCCCCCGCAACTTCCGCTGCTTCCGCTCCGGACATCTCCCTCCCCGTACTCCCGCCCCCGACTCCTCCGCCCCCCCCTCCCGCCACTCCCGCCGCGCTTTCGCTGGCCGCCCTGATTTCCGAGGGCCGGGATGCCTTCCGGTCGGGAGATTACAGGCGGGCCTACGATCTTCTCGAAGAGGCCCTGCTCGATTCCGGTTCGGCGGGGTTGCCTCCTGAGGCGGTCGTGGATCTGGCCTCCGCAAGCCGCCGGGTCGGCCATTCGGGACGGGCCGTTTCCCTTCTCCTTCCTCTCGTGGTGGCCAGTGGCAAGGGAACCCTTTCTCCGCCGCTCCTGTCCAGGGTCCGTTACGAGCTGGCGATGGCCGACCGGGACCGGGGCAACGCGGAAGGGGCGATCCGCCAGCTTCTACCCGTCTTTCCCGAACTGACCCGTTCCTCGAGAATCCGCCATGCGACGGGAATCCTTCTCGACTACTGGCGCCGTGCGGACCCTGTGGCCGGCGTGATCGGGATGGGCCAGTCCTTAAACCGCCTCGATCCCCCGGACCAGAAGGTCGTCATGACCCGGACGATCGATCTGGTCTTCAATTCCGTCCGGGACGAACAGGGCCTCCTCAAGATCCTCTCCTCATTTCCCAGGGACTTTCCCGGGGACTACGCCGCCTACCGGCTTGCGGTCCTCGAGTCCCGCGCAAATCATCCCAGGGACGCCGAAAGGACCCTGCTACGCATGATCCTCTCCTATCCCGAGTCCCTTTACGTGGCCGAGGCGGAACATCTGCTCGACCGGCTCTCCATGGGAGGAAAAACACCCTCGGTCGGACTCATCCTGCCCGACATTTCCAGGGGGCTTCTCAAGCCCTACATGCAGTCCATCCTGTCCGGAGCGGTCCTGGCCCTTTCACATGGATCCCCCGGGACTCCGGACCTGATCGTCCGCTTCGTCGGAGCACGCGAGAGCTATGCGCGCTGGTATCGCGATCTGGTCGACCAGGAGAAGGTGGGCGCCCTGATCGGCCCATTTCTGGCCCGGGACCTGGTATCAGTCCGGTCGCGGCTCGTGAAGGACCAGATCCTCGCGGTGACCCCCACGCTTCCCGCCGACTCCGGGATCCGGTTCATGATCAGCATGGCCAGCACCCCCGGCATGGTCTCCCGGGCGATTTCCGGCTTCTCCCTCTCGCTTGTCCCCAAGGCACGCGTCGCGATCCTCTACCCCACCGACTACTACGGACGCTCCGTCCGGGATGCCGTCTCGAAGGCCCTCGCCGCAGGAGGGGGAACGGTCGTTGCGGCCATTCCGCTTTCTCCGGCCCGCGGAATGCGGCAGGAGGCAATCCTTCGTCTTCGGAGATTCGGACGGAATGTGGATGTTCCGGAGAAGGGGGCTCTCGGGGACGGCTTCGCATCCCGGTCGGGGGACTTCGTCTCCTACGGGGGGAAATCCTACTATCTCGTCTATCCTTCCAGACAGTCCTCCGGGGATCGTCCGCTCCCTTTCTTTTTCAAGCCGGATTTCGATATCATTGCCTTCCCGAACGACTCGCGCCATCCCTTCAAGGTGCTCGACGAGCTCGTCTACAAGGATATCCAGAACGTGGATGTCCTGGCGAACGAGTCCCTGATGATGGCCCGCCGCCAGTGGGACATGGTCTCCGACATCCACAACCCCCTCTACAGCGTGGCTCCCGTCAACATGTTCCATGCGGGTCGGGGAGAATCCCGGGACAGGGAGCGCCAGGAGATCTACGCCCGTCTGAAACGGGTCACCGGGCGGAGTCCCGACCTTCTGGAGATCGAGTCCTACGATTGCGCGGCCTTTCTGGCTTCCCTCTTCCGGGAGGGCTTCCGGACCCGCTACCATCTCGGCGTGACGGCGCTGGCCAAAAAATCCTACAATGGGCTTTCCGGCCCTGTCTCGTGGGGACCGGCCGGCGAAATGTCCCGGATCTATACCTTGTACCGGTTCTCGGGAGGAGACTGGCTGGCGGTGTCGACCCAGCCGGTGACCGTCGGCGGGAGCCGCCACTAGAAGATCGATCGGAGTGTCCGAAGGTTGGAACATTTTCATCTGCACGCGGGTATGGACTGGCTTCGCCAGACCGGATCGGAAGTTCTGATCATAGGATTCCCCCTTCTCTTTGCCGTCGTTCTCCATGAAATCGCCCACGGCCTCGTGGCTGACCGGCTGGGCGATTCCACGGCGCGCCTCGCGGGGCGGCTCACACTGAACCCCCTGGCGCACATCGATCCTTTCGGGACGATCCTCCTCCCGCTGGCCCTGATCCTTCTCCACACCGGCTTTCTGTTCGGGTACGCCAAACCCGTTCCCATCGTGGAGCGGAACCTGAACAATCCCCGCCGAGACATGATGGCGGTCGCCGCCGCAGGCCCCCTCTCGAACCTCCTCCAGGCCTTCGTCTACATGTCCCTGCTTCACCTTCTTCTTTCGGGAGGCGTTTCGGAGGGCGGCATGGAGGAACTTCCCTCACTCCTGGCTCAGGTCTTCCGGATGGGCATCGAGATCAACGTCGTCCTCTTCGTCTTCAACCTGATTCCCCTGCCGCCCCTCGACGGAGGACGGGTTCTCTCGGGGCTCCTGTCGGCCCGGGCCGCGCGGGGACTCTCCCGCGTCGAGCCCTACGGCGTCCTGATCATCATGGGCCTCATCTTCCTCGATCCCTGGCTCGGGATCATGTCCCGGTTCGTCTGGCCCGTCATGGGAGCCCTCTCCTCCTGGATCCTCTCCCTGGCCACATCCTGAGATCTTAAACTTAGAAGGAGAATGCGTGGAACATCCCGCCCCGCCGATCATCGGCCGCATCGTCAGCGGCATCCAGCCCTCCGGCCGCCTCCATCTGGGGAACTACATGGGCGCGGTCAAAAACTGGATCGAACTCCAGGAGCGCCACGACTGCTTTTTCTTCATAGCCGACTGGCACGCCCTGTCGACGAACTACGAAGATACCCGGCGGCTCCGGAGCCATGTGACGGAGATGCTCGCGGACTGGCTCTCGCTTGGGCTCGATCCGGAGCGGTGCACCCTTTTCCAGCAGTCCCACGTCAGGGAGCATGCCGAGCTCTATCTTCTCCTGGGCATGATGACCCCGGTCGCCTGGCTCCTCAGGAACCCCACCTACAAGGACCAGATGGTTCAGATCGAGAACCGGGATCTCGCCATGTACGGATTCCTGGGATATCCGGTCCTCCAGACCGCCGACATCGTCCTCTACCGGCCCACCCATGTCCCGGTGGGGCAGGACCAGGTTCCGCATCTCGAGCTGGCCCGCGAAATCGTCCGCCGTTTCACCTCCCTTTACGGGGAGGTCTTCCCCGAGCCTCTGCCCCTTTTGACGGAGACACCGAAGCTCCCGGGCCTCGACGGCAGGAAGATGAGCAAGAGCTACGGCAACTGCGTCTTCGTCTCCGACACGGCCGAGGCCGTCTGGGAGAAGCTCCGGACGATGAAGACCGACGAGCGCAGAAAGCGCCGGAACGATCCCGGCAACCCCGAGGACTGTCCCGTCTTCTCCCTCCACGGCTCCTTCACGCCCCTTCCGGTCATCCGGGAGATCGACCGGGGATGCCGGTCGGCCACCATCGGATGCATCGACTGCAAGAAGATTCTGGCGGAAGGGGTCGAAGCTCTTCTGGCGCCGGCCCGGGCGAGGCGCCGGGAGATCGAGAGCCGGCCGGGACTTCTCTCCGAAGTTCTCGAAGCCGGTCGGGCGAAGGCGGCCCGCGAGGCGGAGAGGACCATGGAGAAGGTGCGGGAGGCGATGAAGATTTCCTGAGGGGAAGGGAGTCCTGGCCTATTTTATCGGCCGGGGTGTTACGAAAGATACCGATTCGTTTGACCCCTTTTGATCCCTGCAGTGTGCAGATCTGATCCGGAGTCCGTTTCTGCTCGATGTACTGGCGAACCATGGAAGCAGGCTCGTCGCCACGGCTTCCGGCAAAGAATGAGGGCCACCGGAGCGCTCCACTCCAAAACTGCCTTGCTGGGGCAGGGAAGACGATTGGGCCTCCTTGTCTCCCCATTCCCCATCCTGACCTTTCTTCTGGCTCGGTATTCGGCCAGTCAGGCCCTTGAGAGCGTCCCGTTTCCCCTTATGGCCGCGCATTCCCCGGCTCCTGCCCGGAATCACTTCGTCAACGTGTTCTGGGCGTGAATCATCCGAAGCGGAATCGAGGTGTCGATTATTGATGGCTCTGTGGAGATTGGAAAAAAGTTTTCCTTCAAGGCGGAAAGAAAAGAAACGAGGGAGGTGTCCGATTCCGACCGTCAGACCGCCAGAGGGTTCGTCCGAACTGCGGCCCACGCCGCGACCGGGATGAAGGCGTCGATTCCGGCCGCAAGGCCGGAGCGAAGCCGTCCCCCATGAAGCAGGAGGTCAGCGTCGTTCCTCTTCAGGCAGGGATTTTGCGTCGGACGGAGACGAGGTCAGCGCCCCACCGTCTTCATCATCTCCTCGGGGTAGCGCTCTCCGGCCGCGGAGCCGGGAGGGAAGGCCTGGGCCAGACGGACGACGTCGATGAAGGAAATGGAGCGCTTGAGGGTGGCGGCGTTCTCCTCGAGATGGGCCAAGGTCTTGGCTCCCGGGATCGGGACGATCTCGGGCCCCTGGGCATAGATCCAGGCGAGGGCCACCTGGGCGGGAGTCATCTGGTGCTTTCGGGCAATTTCCTCGAGGGTGTCGAGGAGCTTGCTGTTCTTCTCAAGGTTTTCCTTCTGGAAGCGCGGGGTCCTGGCCCGATAGTCACCCTGGGGAAGATCCTCCACCGACCGGATGCGGGAGGTGAGGAAGCCCCGGCCGAGCGGGCTGTAGGGAACGAACCCGATGCCGAGCTGTCGGCAGGCCGGAATGATTTCCGTCTCGGGGTCCCGGGACCAGAGGGAGTATTCGCTCTGGACCGCCGCCACGGGATGGATGCGGTGCGCCCGCCGCAGGGTTTCCGGTCCCGGCTCGGAGAGGCCGATGTACCGGACCTTCCCCTCCCGGACAAGCTCCGCCATGGCCCCGACTGTCTCTTCGATCGGGACGGCCGGATCGACCCGATGCTGGTAGTAGAGATCGATGGTCTCGACACCGAGACGCCGGAGAGAGGCCTCGCAGGCCGACCGGACATATTCCGGACGCCCGTCGATCCCCCGTTTCGAAGGGTCCGAAGGGTCCCGGACGATCCCGAACTTCGTCGCCAGGACGACCTGGTTCCTTTTGCCCGCGATGGCCTTTCCGACAAGCTCTTCGTTCGCGCCGTGGCCATACATGTCGGCGGTGTCGAGAAAGGTGATCCCCAGTTCGATCGCCCGGTGAATGGTGGCGATCGACTCCGCCGGGTCGGGCGTTCCGTAGAACTCCGACATCCCCATGCATCCGAGCCCCATGGCGGAGACCTTGAGGCCGCTTCGCCCCAGATAACGCTCTTCCATATTCGCGTCCATCCTGCCTTTCGGCGTTGAAAGGAGTCCAAGTGTTTGAACGACGGGTTAAATGGCATTATGCTAACACAGGTGGCAATTCCGGACAAACAGGCGGAAAAGGATTTTTCCGCCGGAACACGAGGGGATGACCTGCATGTTTCCCGAACCGCCCGTTCCGGGCCGATTCCGACTCTTTCTTCTGCGCCACGGCCATCTCGAAAACTCAGACCGGGGAGCGATCAACGGCCAGGCCGATGTCTTCCTCTCTCCCCGGGGTCTCTCCCAGATGGAGCGACGGGCCAAGGACCTTGCGGGCGTGCCTGTCACACTTCTTCTCTCGAGCTCGCTTTCCCGGACCCGTCAGAGTCTCGAGCCCCTGGCCCGGACGCGGCCGGAGCTTGTTCCCCGGGCCCTCGACCGCTTCCGGGAGCGATCCTTCGGAGCCTGGGAGGGAAAGACCCGGCCCGAGATCACCCGGGAGGATCCCGCGGGCTTCGACCGGTGGCAGAAGCTCGATCTTTCCTTCGCCCCCGCGGGAGGAGAAAGCCTCCTCGATTTCCGGGGCCGGATCAAGCGGGCCATGGATGATCTTCTCCTCGAGGTGGGGTACGGTCACAATGCCATTCTCGTCGCCCATTCCGGGGTCAACCGGATTCTCCTTCTCGACGCGCTGGGGGCCGACCTCTCCCGCTACTTCCGCCTCACCCAGGCCTACGGGGCCCTGAATGTCATCGACTACACCGAGGGGGGGGAGCCGACCGTCCTTCTGATGAACCACCCCCCGGAGGAATTCACGTGACCTCCCGGGGCGTCGTCGTGGCCGGAGTCGGGTCGGGATCGGGGAAAACCCTGGCGACCATGACGCTCCTTTCCGGACTCGCCGCCCGGGGATACGCGGTCCATCCCTTCAAGTGCGGTCCGGACTTCATCGATCCCCGGCACCACGAATGGATCGCCCGGACTCCCTCGGGGAATCTCGATCTGCACTTTTCGGATCCCTGTGCGCTCAGGGAGCGGTACGACCGCCAGGTGAACGGATCCTCCGGCGGGGTCGTGGAAGGGGTCATGGGCCTTTTCGACGGCCTCTCCCGGGGAACGTCGACCTTCGACATCGCCCGAACCCTCGACCTGCCGGTCATTCTGGTCCTTTCCGCCCAGGGCATGGCAGAGACCGTCGCCGCTCTCGTCCGGGGAGTTGTCGCCCACCGGGATGGCGTCCGGTATCTTGGCGTCGTCGCCACCCGCACCGGATCGGACCGCCACAGGACCCTGATCGCGGAAGCCCTCGAGACGGAGGGACTTCCTCCTCTTCTTGGGGTTCTTCCCCGGGACGAGGCCTTTGCCCTCCCCGAGCGGCATCTGGGACTTTCCGCTCCCTGGGAGCGGGAGGAAGAACGGGAGAGTCTTCTCCGGAAGGCGCTCGCGCGGGTTGCGGAGTGTCTGGACTGGGAGAGGATCCTCGCCGCTTTTTACCCTCCGCCTTCCGGAAGCTTCCGCCCTCCGTCCGGGGAAGAGCCGCGCTCTCTCGCCGATGGCTGGCGGGCGACCATTCGCCGTCTGGCTACGAAACCCGCCGTCCGGAACCGCCGTCCCCTACGCCTTGGAGTGGCGCTGGACGAGGCCTTCTGGTTCTATTACCCTGAGAACTGGGAACTCTTCGGAGAGTTCGGGATCGAGATCCTCCCCTTTTCTCCCCTCCGGGATCCGGCCCTCCCCCCGGACTGCGACGGTCTCTATCTCGGAGGAGGCTATCCGGAGCGCTTTTCCCGCGAGCTATCCGACAACCGCTCCTTTCTTTCGGAATTTCGGAGCTTTTGCGCATCGGGTCGCCCGGTCTACGCCGAGTGCGGGGGGATGCTCTACCTGACCGAAGGCCCGATGGGGGGAGAGGGGGCTCCCTCGCTTTCCGGGATCCTGCCGCTCCGCTTTTCCATGGGGGACCGTCTGAAGCGGCTGGGATACGCCGAGGTGACGGCCGGAGAGGGATTCTTTTCAGGTGCCTCCGGTCCGATTCGGGGCCACCTTTTTCATTACAGCCGTCTTTCGGGGGGGGAGGAGCCCCTTCCCTCCGCCTTTCGCCATGCGGCGGACGGTAGATCGGAGGGCTTTGCCCGAAAGGGGGTCGTGGCCTCCTATCTCCATCTCTTCTTCCCCTCAAACCCCCGATGGGCCGAGGCCTTCGCCAGGGCCCTCGCGAGCGGGCGAAGTCTTTGAACCCAAGGCAATCAGACATCATTTGACCGAAAGGACCTAACACGATGGCCATCAACGTCCTGATGATCGCTAAAATGCCCGACAGCGCCCTCGAGGGGGTGCGCTCCTTGCTCCGGACCCGGGGAGGTTTCGGCCGGGTGTGCCTCTTCACCCTGAACCGCGGCGCGGAAGGACTCTCCTCCCTCTGGAAGGAAGAGGCCCTCCATAGTGGAGAAATCGCGGTCGTCGTGGTCGACCCCGAGCCGGCGGCCCTCATGGAGGAGTTCGAATCCCTGCGCTCGAAAGCGGAGCTTGACTCTGAGGGGCTGCACTTTCTCTTCGGATACCAGACCCATCCCTCTTTCATACGGGTCCTGGCGGACCGGATCCACGATCTGTTTCTTCCCCCGGACGACGAGGTCCGCCAGATTCCCCGGCTTCCGGAGGAGATCGAGGCGGAGAGCTTCCGGATCATCGACGAGCGCCTCTCCGGCATGGCCTTCGATCCGGGGTGGCACCAGGTCGTCCGCAGGGCCGTCCATGCCGTCGCCGACTTCGAGATGATCGACCTGATGGACCATCATCCCGACGCGATCGGGCGGGGCGTCGCCGCGCTACGGAACGGGGCGCCCCTGATCGTCGACGTCCAGATGGTGGAGTCGGGGATCAGCCGGCCCTTCCGGGAGAAATTCAAAAACGATCTTCTCTGCCATGTGGGGGACCCCGACGTGGCGGAAGAGGCCCGGCGAACGGGAGAGACCCGGTCGACGGTGGCCATGCGCAAGGCCCGTTCCAGGATGGAGGGGGCGGTGGTGGCCGTGGGAAACGCTCCTACCGCCCTCTTCGAGGTCGACCGGCTGATCCGGGAGGAGGGAGTCCGTCCGGCACTGGTGGTGGGGGTTCCCGTCGGCTTCGTCGGCGCCCGGGAGTCGAAGATCATCATCGCCCGACAGGACCGGGTTCCCTGGATCGTGACGCGGGGACCCAAAGGAGGCTCGACGGTTGCCGTGGCGGTGGTCAACGCCCTTTTCAGGCTGGCCTGAGGCGAAGAAGGGCAGCCTGAGGCCGGGAGGATCGGCGGAAGGAGCCGCTGGTGGCATCACGGCCAGTGGGCTCTCAGCAAGGCTCTCACGATGTTTTTATTTGAACGTCTTGGAGGGGTCCGACTCCTACGACCTCAACTAATGGAATGGTCAGGCGGCTTCTGGGGTGGGATCCCCGCTCCCGCTCGGATATACTTTTGGGGACAAAAAAAGGGGAAGACGCCTAGAGAACATCATTCCCCCAAAGAAAACAACCAACAACTTCATTATCAAAGGAGTTTTCATGAAGGTCAAGAGTTCCACGAAAAAAAGAAGAAACCACCGCTATTCTCGCCACTGTCGACCGGTTCTGCGTCGATCCGTCTAAGGATTCTTGCAAAAATAACTTGAACATTTATTAACACTACAGCGGCTAAAAATATAGTGGACAAACATTTCTGAACCTGCTATCCTGCCTCCCGGGACGCACTCACATTCCGGTGAACAGGACAGGAGGAAGGTTCAAAATGAGCGAAACACCCGCGACTCCCGCCCCCGCCTTGACGGGAGAGCTGAAGGACTTCGGTCCCCTGACGGTCCGGCCGGTCCGGGACGACGAGGAAGACAGCCTCTGGAAGCGTTTCGTCCGCGCCTTCCACTACCTGGGATTCGGCAAGCTCTTCGGCCACCAGATAAAATACTTCGCCTTTCTCGGCCACACGCCGGTGGCCGCCCTGTCGTTTTCGGCTCCCGCGCTCAAGCTGGCTCCCCGGGACCAATGGATCGGATGGACACCCGAGGAGAGAAAGACGCATCTTTCACGCATTGTCTGCAACAGTCGTTTTCTGATCTTTCCCGAAGTCACGATCAAGAATCTTGCCTCGGCGGTGCTGGGAAAGACTCTGGCCCGGCTTCCTTCCGACTGGGAGGGGCGCTTCGGGATCCGCCCCTGGATCGTGGAGACCTTCGTCGATCCCCGGTACTTTTCCGGAACGAGCTACAAGGCGGCGGGATTTCTCTGCCTCGGCAGCACGGCCGGATTTCAAAAGACCCGCGGAGGGTACGACTACCACGGTCAGAGCAAGGAGGTCTACGTGTCGGTGCTGGACCCCGCTTTTCGCTCGGTCGTGGGCCTCGAGCGGAAGGACGAGGAGAGTCCCGAGGTTCCGGATCTCTCCGGGTGGTCTCCCGCACCGACGACGCTCCCGGACAAGGAGGCCCTGACGCCTTCGGATGTCTCCCGGATCGCCGAGGAGCTCTGCACATTCCACGACACCTTTTCCGGCGTCTTCCGGGACAAGCGGGTCCGGGCCCATGGCGTCGTCTATCTGGCCGGCCTTTGCAGCACGCTCGTGCGAAAGAGCGTCGAGCCCATCGCGCTTTCCATGAAGGTCGGGGTCCGGAGCCTCCAGCGGCTCATGACCGGACGCGAATGGGACGAAAAGGCCATGCAGCATCTCTACAAGGAGCGTCTCGCGTTCGAGATCGCCTCCCAGACTCCGGATGAGACCGAGCTGTCGATGCTCACCGTCGACGACAGCTCCTTCGTCAAGAAGGGAAAGGAGTCGGTCGGGGTGGCCCGCCAGTATTGCGGCCGTCTTGGAAAGGTCGAGAACTGCCAGACGGGCGTCTTCGTGGGCTACGTCGGCCCCCGGGGGCACGGCCTTCTCGACGCCCGCCTCTACATGCCGGAAGAGTGGTTTTCCGAGACGGAGGAGTTTGCGGATCGCCGCGAGAAGACCGGCGTTCCCAAGGACCTCACGTTTGCGACCAAGCCCCGGATCGCGGGCGAGATGATCAAGACACTCCGCGAGGACGGACGCTTCCCGGCGCGGTGGGTCGGATGCGACTCCTTCTACGGCGCCAACCGGGAGTTCCTGGATTCGCTCCCTCCGGATCTCTGGTACTTTGCCTCGATCCGGAGCAACGCCCGCGTCCTCCGGAATCCGCCCAAGTGGGAGGTGCCTCCCCGCAAGAGCGCCAAGGGAGCCCCTCCCTCCAAGGTCCGCCTCGCGGAAAAGCCCCAAACCGTGGCCGAGATCGCAAAGACGGCCTCCTTTGTCCCCCTGATCCTCAAGGACGCGTCCAAGGGCCCTCTGGGGGCCAGAATCTGCGCCCTGCGCGTCTATCCCGTCCCCGAAACCGAAAAGGACTCCTCCCGGGCCGAGTGGCTCATCCTGCTCAAGACCCCCGACGGGGAGATGAAGTATGCCTTCTCGAACGCCCCGGAGACCACCTCCCTCGAGACCTTCGGAACGGTCTCGACCCTTCGCTGGTCCATCGAGCAGTGCTTCCTCGAGTGCAAGTCCTATCTCGGCATGGGGCACTACGAACACCGCTCCTGGATCGCCTGGCACCGCCACATGACCTATGTCTTTCTCGCGCACCTCTTCGTCACGATCGTCCGTCGAAGGCTGGGGGATAAAAAAAAACATCACGTTTTCCCTCGCCCAACAACTCACGGCCGCCGCTCTTTTCTCCCCGTCCCTCGACAAGGAACACGCGATCTCCCTCGTCGTCTACTACCTCCGGAGAAACGAGATCGCGGCCAGATCCCATAGAAAACGAACCGTGGCCCACCTCGCGGCTCAGGGATTCCTCTTGAACACCGGCTGACCCCCTTCGATCGACGGCTCCCCCTGTCCCCGATTGTCCCGTTCGAAGCGGGACGACGGGAGAGTTGCGTCTTTTTGACTCCCTCCTGCCTGTTTTTCGACTGTTTTTCCTTGAGAACCCCCTCAAAAACGGGACGTCTCCCTCCCGATCCCCCGATATTTTTTTCGGGAACCCTCTTTTTTTGCCTCCGAAACAGCCCTCCCGCCCCCTGGCGTGCCCGCCTCCCCCCCCAGAATAGGGAGGCGCGACTAAAAAGCCGCTGTAGTGTTAAACTAAATTATTGTTATTGAAAGATAAATGTAAAAACAAAATCGCAAGGTGTTACAGGAAAACAATATTGTCGCTATTCAATCATGATAATGACTTATCAGTTATGCAACAGCCTCTCGAATTCAGAAAAAACTGTGGGAAGGATCGCTCTGGTCCCCCAGCTATTTTGCCGGAAGCTGTGGGGGAGCCCCCATCGCTGTGATTCGCCAGTACATCGAACAGCAGAAGACGCCACATTAAAAGCCGCTACAGGGACGGCCATGCCGTCCGCGCTATCCTTCCCCGCCCTGAAGGGCGAGGGTTGCCGCGCGATTGGATCAAGGTTTCTCCCCTTTCGGAAAATCATCCTCACCTCTCTGCACAAGAATGATGTTGATTCCGAGAAGCTCCAATGCCTCCAAAACCTTGCCGATATGAGCCGTATTCTTCCCCTTTTCGATCTCAGGCATCATGCGACAACCAGAATTCATCGCACCCGCAACATCCGTCTGACGAAGCCCGCTATTTTTCCGGATATGGCGAATGACCTTCCCGATATCCGTTGCGTTTGAAAGGATCATCCTCAAAATCCCCCCTGGTCTTTCTGGAAATCCACGAAGACAGCCTTTCCATGACCCTCAAGCCAATTTCGATCTTTGAGTTCCTATTACGGCGTGAAATCAGGGAAGAGTCTTGAACGGCGCGGAGGGGGAAGGGGCGGAGAAAAAACTGACGAATCGAGCTCTGGCATAGGGCCGTACCCAAGACGCCTAGTGGCCACCTCGAATCTTTTCGAGAGCAGATCGGCCAAGGGACCGCTTCCCCGCATGCGTGTTCCAAAATCCGAATCGTAGAGGGCGCCCCGATGAAAGGCTCTCAACCGATTTTCCACCTTTTTGGCTGAATCCGGGTAATGGTGCGAAAGCCATTCCAGAAAGAGCTCACGCACCTCGAGCGGAAGGCGCAGGAGAATGTATCCCGCCGAGAGAGCTCCCGACCTTCTCGACCTTTCAAGGATTCCCTCCAGTTCATGATCGGTCAGCCCCGGGATGACCGGAGCTACGAGAATCCCGACCGGAATCCCCGACTCAGACAGTTTCCGGATCGTCTCCAGTCGTCGCAATGGACGCGTGGCCCGTGGCTCAAGCTTCCCGGAAAGATCATCATCCAGTGTGGGAAGGGAGATGAAAACCTGGACACATCGATTGGCCGCCAGGGATGTCAGGAGGTCGAGATCCCTCTCGATGAGGGCCGACTTCGTGACGATGGTGAGCGGATGGCGGACGCGGTCCATCACTTCGAGGACCGATCGGGTGATCTTCAGGCCCTCTTCCGCCGGCTGGTAGGAGTCGGTGTTGATTCCGAGGGCTATCGGCTCGCATCGATAGGTTTTCCTGCCCAACTCCTTTTCAAGAAGAAGGGCTGCATCCTTCTTGAAAAAGATTTGCCTCTCGAAGTCCAGCCCCGGAGAAAGACCAAGATAGGCGTGAGTGGGCCGGGCAAAGCAGTAGATGCATCCATGCTCGCATCCCCGGTAGGGATTCAGGGAGCGGGAAAAGCCAACATCCGGAGAAACGTTTTCGCACAGGACCGAACAGGCCGAGTCAGGGCGAATGATCGTGTCGTTCGGATACAGAACCTGTCCCTCCGCCTCCGGAATGATCTCCCGGATCTCCTTTTCGTAACGGTTGTCGGGAAGCGAGAGGGCACCCCGGCCCCGGGGAGAGATCGGTTTTCTGCTCATCAAACTTTCTCGGGATAATACGGATTTCCGGAAAAAGTCCTTTTTTCCGGTTCGAAAAATATAGTATAACTACTCCGACCTGACCTCAACCAAGTAAACCGGAAGGAGAAAGACATTGTCCTTTTTTCCTATTGCTCATAGAAAACCGGGGTTCATCACCGGAGTTGCCCTTACTCTCGGCATGACCGTCATTCTGTCCTTCACATCCACCGCATCCGGAGCCCCAGGGGATCCCGCCAGAGGAAAAAAGATCTATAAGGGGCTATGCATCCAGTGTCATGGAGTCAAGGGAGACGGAAACGGGGTTGCCGCGCCGGCACTCATGGAAAAACCCGCCAATTTCACCGACCCCAAAACCTGGCAGATGGGTGACGAAGCCTTTTATATCCACGTCATCCGTCGTGGACGAAAAATCATGCCCGCCTTCTGGGATGTCATCGATCCCCAGCAGATTCGGGACGTTCTCTCCTACGAGAGAACCTTCCTCAAAAAGTAGTTCCCGCAGAGGTCCGTCCCGGCCCGGCCGGGTCAGGGACCGACCTCGGAAACCAGCACCTGGCTCTTGCGATCCGGATCATAGAGCAATTTTCTCTCGGGAGGCAGGATCTCCGGATTTGACGGCACGAAGCCCCGTTCCATGAACCACCGCGAAGACTGGGTCGTCAGAACGAATATTTTTTTGAGCCCCAATCGTTTCGACTCCGCGCGACACCAGGCCAGAAGCTGTTCTCCACGACCTGCGCCCTGGTATTCGGGAAGAATGGCAAGGCAGGCCATCTCGGCCATGGACGAGGCAGGATAGGGTGTCAGGGAGACACAGCCGATCACAGTCCTGTCCCGGCATGTGACCGTGAAATGCTCAAGCTCCATCTCGAGACGCTCCCGTGGCCTTCGAACGAGAATTCCGCCCGCCTCGAGGGGACGAATGATCCCCAGGATATCGACCAGGTCGTCGAGGACCGCCGGTCGGATATGTTCGAAAGGATCCCTGGACACAAGCGTTCCGATCCCGTCGCGGGTGAATAACTCCAGCAGGAGGGCCCCGTCCCGCCTTCCGTCGAGAAGATGGAGGCGCGGGACGCCCTGGTCCAGGGCATCGTAAAGGACCGAAAGAGGGAGAGAGGACTCCGACTCCCGGGCTCGGGCCTCGGAAAGAACAAGCTGTCTCAGGGCTTCTCCCCGCACGTTCCGGATCTCCGGGGCCAATCCGAGCAAAATGATTTTGGAGGCTCCCACTGAAATCGCCGCCCGGGAGGCAACTTCATAGGACAGGACATTGAAAATCTCCCCGGTCGGCGAAAAAGCGAGGGGAGAGAGAAGCACGACATCTCCCTGGTCCAGGTGGTGCCGGACGGCCTCGGATTCGATCCGCCGAACCGTCCCGGTGTAGAGAAAGTCAGTCCCGTCGATCACGCCCAACGGCCGTCCGATGACGAAGTTTCCGGAGACCACCCGGATTCGTGATCCTGCCATGGGAGTCCCGTCGGTCCCCTGGGAGAGGGCAGATTCGATTTCAAAACGGATTCTTCCCACGGACTCCATGAGAGGTCCCAAGGCTTCCGGAGGGGTGATCCGGCGCCTTCCGACGCGGGAGGTTTCGACAGACCTGGATTCGAGGGTGGCATCGATCTGGGGACTTGCCCCGAAGACAAGGACAAGACGGATTCCGAGACTCGACAGAAGGGCGACGTCATGCGCCAGGGCGCCCATGCGGCCATTTGCCAAAAGATTTCCATCCAGCAGGATGACAAAGGTGTCCCCCCGGAAGCGATGGATGTAGGGAGAGGCCTCACGAAACCACTCCACATACCCGGGCCTGTCCTTCTCCGGGCTTTCTCCATGCCTTTTATTCTCCACCATCCCTCTCGCTCCCCGTTTCACCGTTTGGAGACATGTCTTCTTTCGATCATACCTTTTTGAGAAGAACTCCTTCAAACCACCGGCAAGTCGGCCCGCCGGAACAGCCTCCCCAACGGGCTCTTCAGAATCTGTTCATCACGACTCAAATCGGCTATGATGAGACCATCGTTTTCCCAATGATAGTATGGATTCTCAGGGAGGGGCTTTGGCGACAAAAAAGGATTCGAAGACCGAATGCTGGATCGTCACAGGAGGAGCCGGATTCATCGGCTCAAATTTCGTCAGGATGGTCCGGAGACAAAAACGGGCCCGGGTCGTGACCTTCGATCGGCTCACCTATGCCGGCAACCTTGCCAACCTTGACGACCTCAAAAAAGATCCGGATCACATTTTCGTCCAGGGAGACATCCGGGACCGGAAGGCGGTCGCCGACCTCTTTTCCCGATACCATCCCACGGGTATTTATCATTTCGCCGCGGAAAGCCATGTCGACCGGTCGATCGAAAGCCCCGAAGCCTTTATCGAAACCAACGTGACCGGGACCTTCGTTCTTCTAGACGAGTCGCTCCGGTACCTCCGGAACCATGGGGCAGAGCGGAATTTCCGGTTCCTCCATGTCTCCACCGACGAAGTCTACGGATCGCTTCTGCCGACGGATCCCCCCTTCACAGAAAAGACGCCATACGCCCCCAACTCTCCCTATGCCGCATCGAAGGCCGCATCCGACCACCTGGCCCGGGCCTATGTCCACACCTACGGACTCCCCCTGGTCACGACCAACTGTTCGAACAACTACGGCCCATGGCAGTTCCCCGAAAAACTCATTCCCACCGTCATTCTTGCCGCCATCGAAGAACGTCCCATTCCCGTTTACGGAGATGGCCTCAACATCCGGGACTGGATCTTCGTGGAGGACCACTGCGAAGGGGTCATCGCCGCCTTCGACAGGGGACAGACGGGAGAGACCTATGCCCTGGGAGCGGGCAATCCCCGAACCAACCGGGAGGTCGTATCGGCCATTTTGGAAGTCCTGGACAGAATCCATCCCTCTCCGGACGGATCGTCGTACAACCGGCTCGTTACCTCCGTTCCCGACAGACCTGGCCATGACCGCCGCTACGAGATCGACGCAGCCAAAGCCCGGAAGGAGCTCTCCTGGAAACCGGGCCACACCTTTGCCCAGGCCCTGGAAAAGACCGTCCGGTGGTACCTAGACCACACCGCCTGGTGGAGCGATCTCCGGGCTCGCTACGACGGATCGCGTCAGGGAACCGGCCGAAAAATCAAATCAGGAGCATCATGATGAAAGGGATTTTGCTGGCCGGAGGTTCGGGGACCCGCCTCTACCCGCTGACCCGGGCGGTCAGCAAGCAGTTGATGCCGGTCTACGACAAACCCATGGTCTACTACTCCCTCACAACCCTCATGCTGGCGGGAATCCGGGATATCCTGCTCATCTCCACCCCGGAGGACACCCCCCTCTTCCAGCGGCTGCTCGGAGACGGGTCCCAATGGGGAATCTCTTTGTCCTATGCCGTCCAGGCAAAGCCCGAAGGCCTTGCCCAGGCCTTTTTGATCGGGGAGGCCTTCATCGGAAACGATTCTGCCTGTCTGGTTCTGGGAGACAACATCTTTTACGGACACGGCCTCTCAGAAACCCTTCAGAAGGCAGCACAGCTTTCTCTCGGTGCCCAGATCTTCGGATACGCGATTCGCGATCCGGAACGATACGGCGTCCTCGCCTTTGACGAAAAAGGGGAGGTCCGCGAGATCGTCGAAAAACCCCCCCATCCTCCGTCGCGCTATGCCGTTCCCGGGATCTATTTTTACGACCGGACCGTGGTCAGCCGGGCCCGTTCCCTTTCCCCTTCCTCCCGGGGCGAGCTCGAGATCACCGACTTAAACCGCCTCTACCTGAAGGACGGCATGCTGAAGGTGGAAAAGATGGGTCGGGGAACGGCCTGGTTCGACACCGGAACCCACGAGTCGCTTCTGGAGGCCTCCATCTTCATGGAAGTCATCGAGCGGCGGCAGGGAATCAAGGTGGCCTGCCCCGAAGAGATCGCCTACCGGATGGGATACATCGGAAAGGAAGAGGTTCTCGCCCTCGCCGCACCCCTCAAGAACGGGTACGGGGCATACCTTCGCGAAATGCTTGTCCTTGAGGAGGGCGAATGGACGTAAAGGAAACCTCTCTTCCGGGGGTCCGGCTCCTGTCGCCCCGGATCCACGGGGACAGCCGGGGCTTTTTCATGGAAACCTTTCACGCCAAAACCTTCGAGCGCCACGGAATCCCCCAGCTTTTCGTCCAGGACAACCATTCCCGTTCCTCTCACGGCGTGACCCGTGGACTCCATTTTCAGAGGCGCCACGGACAGGGGAAGCTCGTCCGAGTCGTGACCGGAGCCGTCTTCGATGTGGCTGTCGATCTTCGGTCCGCCTCCCCCACCTTTGGGCGATGGTTCGGAACGGTCCTCTCCGAGGACAACCATCTGATGATGTACATTCCCGAGGGTTTCGCCCATGGGTTCCAGGTGATCAGCGACCAGGCCGACTTCCTGTACAAATGCACCGATTTCTATGACCACGAGGACGAAGGGGGCATCCTCTGGAACGATCCGGAAATCGGAATCGAATGGCCCCTCCGGGACGTCGTCGTGTCGCAAAAAGATGGTAGCTACCCCCCTCTTTCCCGAACTCCGCGGAGCCAGCTTCCGATCCTTCGTTAGCCATATCCGACTCAATATCGCCGAGAAACGTCCCCATTCAAGCCGGACAACCTATTGACTTTAGGCCAGGGTCTAAATAATAATATTCAAGTTTGCCGTCTACAGATCCCATTAACGTCCCCATCGTCTAGCCGGCCTAGGACATCGCCCTTTCACGGCGGTAACACGGGTTCGAATCCCGTTGGGGACGCCATATTTTAAGCCACCCTAAGAAAATATTCCCGAATTAATTTCCTATTTGCACACAAATTTGTACTTAATCACCAGCCGCGATCCAAATCCTTACAGGGGAGAGAAGGCATTTTTCTGAGCAATCTTTCTTTTTGATAATCATTTATTATCATTTTCATAGAAAAGATTCACTATACTTATAGTTTTTCCTTCGTTTATATTTGACCAAGACGCGTTTGGTGCTGCCGTGAATCCTCTGAAAAATATGGAGAAAACTTCCGCCAGTTTGGTATAGTGAAAAAATGTTTCCCAAAAATGATTCTTACCGTCAGGAGAACGCCATGCCGAGGACAATCATTGAAAAGATATGGGATGACCATGTCGTTACGGAGGACCAGGGAACGGTCCTCCTCTACATCGACCGCCAGCTGGTCCACGAAGTCACGAGCCCCCAGGCTTTCGAAGGGCTCCGAATGGCTGGACGCAAGGTTCGCCGGCCGGATCTGACATTCGCCGTTCCCGACCACAACGTGCCGACCACCGACCGATCGCACGGAATTTCCGATCCGGTCAGCGCGCTCCAGGTCAACACCCTGGAGAAGAATACCCAGGAATTCGGTGTCACCTATTTTTCCATGAACGACCCGCGCCAGGGCATCGTTCATGTGATCGCCCCCGAACAGGGAATCACCCTTCCGGGACTCACCATCGTTTGCGGAGACAGCCACACGGCGACACACGGGGCTTTCGGGGCCCTCGCCTTCGGCATCGGCACCTCCGAGGTGGAGCATGTGCTGGCCACACAGACTCTTCCCCAGACAAGGCCAAAGACCATGGAAATCAGGATCGAGGGGACGCCCGCTCCCGGAGTAACACCCAAGGACATGATCCTGGCTGTCATCGGCCAGATAGGAACGGCGGGAGGAACCGGACATGTTCTCGAATTCACGGGAGAAGCGGTCAGGTCCCTCACCATGGAAGGACGGATGACGCTGTGCAACATGGCAATCGAAGCCGGAGCCCGTGCCGGTCTGGTGGCTCCCGACGAGGTGACCTTCGCCTATCTGAAGGGCCGTCCCTACGCGCCCAAGGGAGAGCTCTGGGAGCGGGCGGTTGCCTATTGGAAGTCCCTCCCCACGGATCCAGATGCCACCTATGACAGAACGGTCACCGTCGACGCCTCCCGCCTCTCCCCCCAGGTGACCTGGGGCACCAACCCCGGTCAGGTGACGGGCGTCGACGGCCGGGTCCCCGACCCCGAACAGATCACCGACCCCGTCGAACGCGAATCCGCCAGAAAAGCCCTGGCCTACATGGGGCTCACACCTGGGATGCGAATCACTGACATTCCCGTCACGCGCATATTCATCGGATCCTGCACCAACGGGCGCATCGAGGATCTTCGTGCCGCAGCCGCGATCGTCAAGGGACGCAAGGTCGCAAATGGTGTGAGCGCCATGGTTGTCCCGGGCTCCGGCCTTGTCCGCCTGCAGGCCGAAAGGGAAAACCTTCACAGAATTTTCATTGAAGCCGGTCTCGAGTGGCGTGAGCCAGGATGCTCCATGTGTTTGGGCATGAATCCCGATCAGCTGTCGCCCTTCGAGCGGTGCGCCTCCACTTCGAACCGGAATTTCGAGGGGCGTCAGGGAAAGAACGGCCGCACGCACCTCGTCAGCCCCGAGATGGCCGCAGCCGCAGCCATCGCAGGACACTTCGTGGACATACGGACCTTTGCCCGATCCTGAAAACAACCCGGAAGGAGCCTCATCCATGGAACCATTTGTGACACTCACCGCCGTTGTCGCCCCGATCGACAGGGCCAATGTCGACACCGACGCAATCATTCCCAAGCAGTTTCTGAAAACAATCCGGAGAACCGGGCTTGGCGTAAGTCTTTTCTATGACTGGCGGTACAAGGACGCCCCCTCCGACGGACGCACGGACGGACTCGTTCCGGACCCTTCTTTTGTCCTGAATAATCCCCGGTATCATGGAGCCAGGATTCTGCTGGCCCGGGAGAATTTCGGATGCGGCTCGTCGCGGGAACACGCCCCCTGGGCCCTGCTGGATTATGGCTTCCGGGCGATCATCGCGCCTTCATTTGCCGACATCTTCTACAACAACTGCTTCAAAAACGGAATCCTTCCGGTAGTCCTCACCTCCCGGGAAGTGGACGCCCTCTTTTCCGAAGTGGCCAAAACTCCCGGCTTCAATCTGACCATCGACCTTCCCGGCCAGAAGGTACGAACACCCTCCGGGGAGGCTTTCTCATTTTCCATCGACCCGGTCCGGAAGACGCACCTCCTTGAAGGTCTCGACGAAATCGGACTGGCTCTTAAGAAAGAAGCGGAAATCAGCTCCTATGAAACAAATCGGGACAAATCGGCGCCCTGGAACCGTCCATCGGCTCCTCCTGCGGCATGAGAGAGGACTGTCCGAACCCTGAGGACCCGGGGACCTCACCCGGTTCCCCGGCCATCCGGGCTCTCCTTCTATCGGCTCTTCTGGCTACCGCGGGATACGTTCTCCTCCCCTATGCGGTTCCCCTTCTCTGGGCCGCTATCCTGGCTTTTGCGACCTACCCGATCCTCACCGCCCTCCGGCGCGTCATCCGAAAGCCTGTTCTGTCGGCGCTCCTGATGACCATCCTGTTTCTGGCCCTTGTCCTGGTGCCCCTTCTCTCATTCGCACTGCCCCTGGCCCAGGAAATTCTGGTCGAGGTGGCAAAATTCAGGGAGTTTATCGAAAATCCCCAGGCCACCCTTCCCGCCTGGATCACCCACATTCCCTTCGCCGGCACCCGGATACAACAATGGTACCAGAACTTCCGGGCCCACACCCCCAGCCTCTCCATTTTCATGGACCGGCTCCAGTCCCATCTCCTGACCTTTGGAGACCGTCTCTTCGCCATCATGACCGACGCCGGCAAAATCGCCGTAAAAACGATTGTGCTTCTTCTGGGGCTCTTCAGCTTCTACCTGAAGGGGCCTGAACTGTGGAAGGGGATACGGACCCTGCTGTTGAACTGGGGAGGACCAGCGGTGGAAGGACCTTTCGGCCAGATCGCCCCCGTGACACGGGGAGTCGTCTACGGCATGTTTTTCACGGCCCTGACCCAGGCGGTCCTGGCCGGAATCGGCTTCGAGGTGGCGCGAATCCCTGACGCGCTTCTCCTAACCTTCCTTCTCTTCTTTCTGGCTCTCTTTCCGATGGGAGCGGTGGCGGTCTGGCTCCCCGCCTCTTTCACCCTGCTGGCCGAGGGAAGAACGCTGGCCTTCATCCTGTTTCTCGTCTGGAACGCGCTGGTGGTGGGGGGCATCGAGAACGTGATCAAACCGATTTTCATCGGACGGTCTTCGGAGATGCCTTTCATTCTGATTCTTCTGGGCGTACTGGGAGGACTTGAAGCTTTCGGAATCATCGGTCTCTTCATCGGTCCGGTGATTCTCGCGATCCTGCAGACGCTCTGGCAACAGAGCGTGCGTGAAAAAACCGCACAGAACGACTCATGAAGAAAACAGGAGGGTCTCCCAAAGGAGGCCCTCCATAATGCGCCTATCCCTTTTCAACGCGAATCTCTTTCGTTCCCGACTGCTTCCTGAAACCTTTTCTGCCCTTTCCGTTTACGGAGCCTTCCTTCCGTTTTCTTTTCGCTGTGTCGAAAAATATCCCGATCAGCTCATCCATCGATTCGACCGGATGGATCGCCAGGTCCTTTCGAACCTCCTCGGGAAGATCCGAAATATCTTTCGCGTTTTTTGCCGGCAGATAGACGGTCGTGATCCCAGCCTCGCGGGCGCCGATAAGTTTTTCCTTGATTCCTCCGACCGGAAGAACTCGCCCTGACAGCGATATTTCACCGGTCATCGCCACGGTGGAGGGCACGGGGATTCCCGTGGCCAGGGAGAGGATGGTCGTCGTAATCGTGATGCCGGCCGAGGGACCGTCCTTGGGAATGGCGCCTCCGGGAACATGGATGTGAATTTCATTCTTCGAAAAGAAGGAGGGGGGTATGTTCAGCGCCGCGCTCCGGGACTGCGCAAAGGAGAGCGCCGCGCGGGCCGATTCCTTCATAACATCCCCCAGCTGTCCGGTCAGAATGAAGCCGCGGGAACCGGGAATCGCCACGGACTCGACAAAGAGAACCTCCCCGCCATTGGGAGTCCAGGCCAGCCCGGTCACAAGACCCGGAGGGGTTTTTTCCAGACGGGTCTCGGGTTCGATGTATTCGTTGCCAAGAAAAGCCGGAAGACTCGACGGACGAATCACCACCTTTCGCTTCGGCTTCTGGGTCGCCCGGGTCCGGACCACTTTCCGAAGAATGGTCGTGATTTTCCGGTCGAGGTTTCGCACACCCGCCTCCCGGGTATATTCACGGATCATCTTCTTGAGAGTCGCGTCGGGAAGCTCGAACTCCCGGGCCGTGAGGGACAGGTCCGATATTGCCCGCGGAATCAGATATTGGCGGGCAATGTGGAGCTTTTCCTCCCATGTATATCCCGCAAGACGGATCAGATCCATCCGGTCCAGAAGCGGGGGTGGAATGGTCTGGGCCACATTGGCTGTCGTAATGAAAAAAACCCTGGACAGGTCGAAGGCCAGATCAAGGTAATGGTCCCGGAAGTCCTTGTTCTGTGCTGAGTCAAGGACCTCGAGAAGGGCGGAGGAGGGATCCCCCCGGTAATCCGCGCCGACCTTGTCGATTTCATCGAGCATGAAAACGGGATTCTTTGTCTGCGCCTTTCTGAGTCCCGCGATGATGCGGCCCGGCATCGCCCCGACGTAGGTTCTCCGATGTCCCCGGATTTCGGCTTCGTCCCGAACCCCTCCCAGAGAGATCCTGACGAATTCCCGCCCCATGGCCCGGGCGATGGACTGGCCCAGGGTCGTCTTTCCGACGCCGGGAGGCCCCAGAAAGCAGAGTATGGGCCCCCGGCCTTCCCCCGTCTTCTTCCGGGCAAGCACCGCCAGTTCATCAAGAATGCGTTCCTTCACCTTCTCGAGATCATAATGGTCGGCGTCCAGGATCCGACGGGCCTCTTCAAGATCGAAAACTTCCGGGGATTCCTTGCTCCAGGGAAGATCGAGCACAACGTCGAGATATGTCCGGATGACCTGTGCCTCCTGAGACTGGCCTCCCGCCCGGACGAGGCGCGCGATTTCCCGCATGACCTCCTTGTGGGCCTCGGGGGTGAGACCGATTTCCTCGGCCCTCTGCCGGTATCGGACAACTTCCTCATCCCCTTCTTCCCCGTCTCCAAGCTCCTTCTGAATCGCCTTCATCTGCTCGCGAAGAAAGAAGTCCCGCTGGGACTTCTGGACCTCGTCGGCGATTTTGGACTTGATCTTTCCACCCAACTCCTGGATTTCGATCTCCTTGACCAGGTCCCGGGCGATCAGCATCAGCTTGTCTTCGAGCGTCGGAGCCTCGAGAACGGCCTGGCGCTCTTCAAGGGGAAGGCGAAGAAATGTGGCGATGAGATAGCAGAGATGGAACGGATTTTCCACGTTCAGCGTCATCGTCTCGAACTCGTCCGGGAGGTAGGAGGCCAAGGTCCCGAGTTTCTTCGCCTGGCTCAGGATCGTCCGGAGGAGCGCCTCGGTGGTATCGTTCTTCTCCATGATCTCGGGAAACTCGGAGATTGCGGCACGATTGAAGGGTGAATGGGAGATCTCCTCATCGATACGGACGCGCCGGATTCCCTGGACCATGATGGCGATTCCCCCCGCAGGAATGCGGAGGAGTTTGTGGATCACAACGAGCGTACCGACCCGGTAGTGGCGGACGGGGGGCGCTTCGTTCCCGGTTGGGGCCGGAGCTCCTGTCCCAAAAATTTCCTCGGCTTCGGCTTCCGAAAGGATCATGGAGTCGGGCGTTCCCTCATCGCCTTCCTCCTTCTGCCCGGCCACGCACACCAGGGTCTTGGGGTCCCGGTTCATCGCGTCGTCGATGGCAGCCATAGCCTTCGGATCATGGAAGGCGATCGAGGCAAGAATGTGGGGAAAAACCACTGTATCGGAGAGGACGACATAGGGAGAATCTTTGGGAACAATGATCGGATCGTCTGCCACTACTGTCCCCCTTCGGAAAAGGTTATGGGAACATTGAGTTTCTGCTTCGGCTTCTTGCCGACGATGATCCGGAGAAAACCCGACGTATACTCCGCACGGACCGGCCGGCCCTCGATTCCGTCCCTCAGGAGAAAAACGCGTTCGAACTCCCCGTAATTGATCTCCATCTGAACATAGTTTTTCTTTTTCTGGGGCTCGTAGGTCTTCGATTCATCCTTGCGCATCCCCCGGACGACAAGGCGGTTTCCCTCCACGATGATCGAGATTTCATCCTTCTGTACGCCGGCCAGATCCATTTTGATGACCGTCTCTTCATCGGTCTCATAGATGTCCGTCATGGGCGACCAGCGGCCGTCTCCAGCGGCCTTGAAAACGATGTCCGGCCACATTCCCTTGGAGAGGGCCCCTTCGAGCTGCCAGAAAAAACGCTCCATATCGTGTGGTTTCACCTCTCTGTCTCCTTGTCTGGGGGTTCTGTTCAGCTGTGACTGATTTTACTATCGTCCTGTCTCGAGCGAAAGACAGTGCTGCCCATCACTCACGAAGAGCGCGTTGCCGCTGAAGATCGAAAAGACGGCGGATTTCAGCGACCGTGGTGGCCTCTTCCGGCCCTTTGTCCGCCCGGGGGCCCGATACCATCCGGGGGAATCGGAGGGCGTATCCTTCCTCTTCCCCCTCTTCCCGTCCGGCCAGATGAACGGGAGACCGGGTCAGTTCGTCGGCCAGGACGGTCACGACGATTTTTGGAAAGACCCAGAAATCCGGGACGAGACCGGAACGAACGCCGGGAGGAGACTCCGGAACCCGCAGTTCGTCAAGCATCTCCCGAAGCTCCTTCCACTTTTCCTCCGTCAGCCCCGAGCCGATGCGCGCCACGGACAGGTACTCCCCCGTACCCGGGTCAAAAACCGCACCCAGGACCGCTCCGATTCCGAGGCGGGTGCGAAGCCCCTTTCCCCGGTAATAACCGATCAGAACCAGGTCGACCGTATCGGAAAGGGCGCCCTTGTAGGAACGCTTGAGCTTGATCCAGTTGAAGTTCCGGGATCCGGCAGTGTAAACCCCGTCGAGCCGCTTGGCAATGATGCCCTCGAAGCCTTCCTCCACCACCTCGTCGAAAAAAAGGTCGATCGTATGGGGATCGTCCGTTTCGATAAGGCGCGATGCTCCGAACACCTGGTCCGGTGGCAGCTCCCGTTCTGTGAGTCTCCGCCTGTGGACCGGGAAGATTCCCTCCAGAAGTCGTCGTCGTTCTGAAAATGGACGGTCCATGACCGGCTCTCCGTCCAGGAAAAGAAGGTCGAAAACGAGACATTTGAGGGGGATCTCCTCGGATTTTTCAAGGATATTGTGCTTTCTCTTTCGTGTGATCGTGACCTGAAAAGGATGGTATGAATCATTCTCCCCGTCATACCCGAGTGCTTCCCCCTCGAAAATCGCGGACCTATGCCCCAGGATCGTCCGGGCTTCCCTGGCAAGCTCGGGGAACATTCCGGTCGTCTCTTCCAGATTCCGGGAAAAGATCCTGACATGAGTCCCGTCACAATGGATCTGGCATCGGAATCCGTCATACTTCGATTCGACGGCCGCCCTCCCGAGCTTTTCGATGATCTCTGCTCCGGAGCCAAGGCGTTCGCAAAGGGCCATCCGGATGGGATAGCCGACCGAGGGACGGATGCTCCCGAGTCCCTCGAGACCTTCCCGCCGAAGAACCTCTCCCACCCGCCCCAGGTCGGAACAGAGATTGTAGGCTCCTTCGACTTTCTGCCGAACAGATTTCATCTCCGTCTTCCAGCCCTTTTCATCCTCCTCCGGGGTCTTTAAGACTGTCCGTGCCAGGGCATCGACAATGGTGGAATCTCCCACCCCGAGCCTGAGACGTCCCATGACGAAGCGGGCCAGATAGCGGGAAGAAAGGGGGGAGACGGACCGGAACAAAGAAGCCAGTCGGGAGATTTTCTCTTCCTGTGACCCTGATCCGCTCTGACGGGAAATCTCGAGAAGGGAGTCGTAGACCTCCGAAAGATCCATGCGCCCATGCTCCCGCCCCATTCCGAGACGTTCGGCAAGAATCCCCGGATCTCCCGCCTCGGCCAGGAGCGCGGTCAGATCCGGCACACCCTCCCCTCCCCCGTGCGTCTCCAGAGCCCTTTCCATGGCCTTCAGAAGAAGCCGGGAGGCCATCCCCATCGGCTCTCCGGCGAAGGGCGGAAGAAGCTGCCCCTGGACCATGTAGAGGGCGGGCGGGGTTTCGGACGGGGTCAGTTCGGCCAGGAGACCGGAAAGCTGTTTCGCCAGGTCGAGACGTCCCGAGGTCTCTTCCATCCGGGAGAGATATTCCGAAAAGAGGTCAAACTTCAACAAAACCTCCTGAACATGACCCTTTTTACCAGCCAAACCCAGGGTCTTTCCGATTAGGTCTGGGGTTGGTGTATGATGGTCCTAAAGAATCTCCGGGCGACACGCCACCCTTCAATCAGGAGCCCTTCATGCATCCGACCCTTAGAACAACCGTCCTGTCCCTGTCCGTTGTATTTCTTCTTGCAAGCCTTTCAGGCTGCGCCTTCAACTTCGGAGGACAGACAATCGGAGGAAGTGACTCATCCTCCCAGTCATCCCAGCAACAGCCGATTTCTCCCTCACCGACAAACCCGGCATCCGAGGCCCTTTCATCCGGCTCTCCGCTTGGAAATACCGGTCCTCTTGGCCTTGCTCCCCTCGGAAGCGACCAGAGCCCCCGGTCCCAGCTCCTGAATGAAGGAACCCTGGGCTATTTCCTGGACCATCTCTTTGGGGGAAACAACCCCCGGATCTCCCAGGAGTTCCTTCCTCCCCCCACTTACGGGACAACAACGGCAGGAGGCGTTCCGGGCGGTCTCTGGCCGGGGAATTGGTGGATCGAAGGTCAGGGAGGCGGTTACAACCTGGTCCACCTCCCCTAGATTAAACGGCCGAAGAATACGGTCTTATTTCTTCCCCGTGGAAGGAGTCGGAGCTGTGGAAGACCCGAGGGCCTTCGCCGCGAGGACATGGGCCCATTCGGCCTTGGCTTGGTCCCATTGGGACTGGTTCAGAATGGTCTGAACCCGGTAGAGACTTTTGATGGCATGATAGGTCAGCTCTCCGCGCAGGGTGCTGATCTCGCCGATCGCGGGCTTGATTTTCGAGAGATCGATCGGATATTTTCCGACCTCCTTCCCAAGAATCTGGGCGTTGCGCTCGATGCGCCGACCGACTTCAGCACTCTTTCCCCTGAAATCCCCCTGAACCTCTTTAAGGGCCGCCACCTGACCTGAGGTGAGATGCAGATCCTTTGCCTGGGCTGGAATCCAGGACAGGAACAGATCCGTGGAAATCACGCTGGACTGAAAGGCTCCAAGGTCTCCCGCCCCGGCAGAGCCCGGAGCGCCCAGCAAGATCGCTACAAACAAGATCCCGCCGAAGATTGCGCCGAATCTCCGCTTATGCTTTTCCAATTCCTCTCCCGCTTTCCGCAACATGGCCACAGGCTCTTCCCCAGTCTAAAGTGTGAATGATCCCAGATCCGCCGCGGAGCGGCCAGACCTTGCGACGTTTCATTATCTTGCAATTCACACCTGAAATCCACACACTCAGGATGGAAAACGGAATCCGGGAAATCCAATTGCGATCACCTTCTTTCCGTGGTAATCTCCCCCCATGTTCCTCCCCAGAAACTTTCCCATTTCGCCCGCTGCTTCATCAGCCAGTTCCCTAAGACTTCTCCTCTTTATCCTTTCCGGTGCCGGATTCGGGATTCTTTTTGACCAGAAAGACCTGACCGTTCCATATTTCTGGATCATCTTCCCTGCCCTTCTCCCGTTCTTCCTTGTCAGGCCAGCCTCTCTCCGAAGCGCCTTTGCCGAGGGGATGGCTTTCGGACTTGCAGCCAATCTTATCGGAATCCGCTGGCTTCTGGTCGCCATGAGGGATTACGGGCACCTTTCTTTTCCTCTTTCCTTTGGCGGCCTCCTGCTCTTCTCTCTTTACCTTTCCCTCTTCCCGGCCTTTTTCCGAATGGGAACGCTCTTCTTTTTTCTCTGGAAGCGGGGAGAAGAAAGGCTCTCTCCCCGGGCCTTCCTTCTGGCCCCCGCCCTCTGGATACTCTCCGAAGCCGGAAGGACGGAAATTCTTACAGGTTTTCCCTGGAATCCTCTCGGATCCCTGCTCTTCGGCCACCCCGACCTCGCCCTTCCCGCCCGGGTTATCGGAACGACCGGGCTGTCTTTTCTTGTAGCGGAAGGTTCTCTTCTCCTGGCCTATGCATGGGAAGGAATCACGTTTCTTTCCTCCCAGGGCAAAAAATCCCTTGGAATACGACTCTTTTTTCTTATTGCCTTTTTCATTCCCTGGAACCTGTGGGGGCACAGCCTCGCCTCCGAGGCCAAAATCAAAGGTCATGACCAGATTCGCGTGGCTCTCGTGCAGGGCAACATTCCCCCGGACCAGAAATGGTCGGCCGAACACCTTAAGGCCGACATCGACACATACCGCACACTTAGCCGACGTGGAATCGTCCTCGGAGCGCACATTCTGATATGGCCGGAAACGGCGCTGCCCGTCTTTTACAACGGCTCCCATCCGCTTCTCTCCCGGGATCTCCTCTCGCTTCTCTCGCCGGACAACGTCCTTGTCACGGGCTCCATCGGAGAAATCCCCGATCCCGGTCAGCCTATGGGCTTCTCCTTTACAAATGCCGCTGTCCTCTTCGGACCCGACGGACGGGTCCGCGCCGATTATGTGAAGCAGCACCTCGTTCCATTTGGGGAGTTTCTGCCCCTTCCCGAAATTTTCGGATGGCTTCGTCCCCTTATCGGCGTGGCCGGAGACATGGCCAGGGGAGACCGTCCCGGCCGCTTTGATCTTCCGGCCGGCATCGCCCTCTCACCCTTGATCTGCTACGAGGCCCTCTATCCCTCCCTCGTCCGCAGGGATCTCGGATCCAGCCAGTTGCTGGGAGTCATTTCCGACGATGCCTGGTTCGGAGACACGAGCGCTCCCTACCAGCTTTTCCGGGAATCAGCCATGCGCACCCTGGAAAACGGCGTCCCCATGCTCCGCTCCGCAAACTCCGGCCTCTCCGGAATCGTCCTTCCCGATGGAACCATTCCCGTGCTGGGCCCCCTCTTCAAACCGGCGCTTCTCGTGGCGGCGGTGCCCGTTCCGCGACCGGAGACCGGGCAGACGACCTTTTATCGACGACATGGAGAATGGGTGTTGAAACTCTCACTACTGGTGACTCTCTTCTGGTGGGGACTGCCCCTGATGAAAGATCCCAAAGCCTCCATTCGCTCTGACGAAGGCCTCCAGAAGACTTCAAGCGACGTTAAATGATCCTCCCTTTCACCTTGAGAGATCGAGGAACCTCTGCTAGGATCGGATTTCGGCAAAGCATGACACTATTTTTGAAAGGACAGAACGGTGACACAGGGACACATCGACATTCAGGCATTGCGGGACGAATACCAGTCAAACAGGGAACGGCTGGATCAGCTTCGGAGGCATCTTTGACCCGGAACGCCTGTCCCTGACGCTCGAGCAGCTGGAAGCCCAGACAGCCGATCCCGAGTTCTGGAAAAACGCCGAAAGGGCGACGCGCCTTCTGCGGGAAAAACGCCGGATTGAAAAAAGAAGGGACCTTGTTTCGCACCTCCGGAAACAGGAGGAGGAGATCGGCTCTCTCCTCGACATGGGAAGCGATCCGGACTTTCTTGCAGAGGCATCCCAGACCCTTCCCCTTTTCGTTCAGAAAATCGATCAGCTCGAGCTTGAGGAGATCCTTGCAGACGAGTATGCCGACAGTCCGGCCATTCTGGAAATCCACCCCGGAGCGGGAGGAACGGAGTCTCAGGACTGGGCCCAGATGCTTCTCCGGATGTATCTCCGGTGGAGCGAAAGCCGTGGCCTTGAAGCCGTGGTGATAGATCTCCTTCCCGGAGACGAGGCGGGAATCAAGAGCGCCACGGTCAGGGTGCGAGGGGAAAACGCCTTCGGGTTTCTCCAGGCCGAGAGCGGGGTCCACCGACTTGTGCGGATTTCTCCCTTCGATGCAGCAAAACGTCGGCACACCTCCTTCGCCTCCGTCTTCGTCTATCCGGAAATCGAAGGGGATGTCACCGTCGAGATCCGGGATGAAGATATCCGGATCGACACATTCCGGGCCTCTTCCGCCGGAGGACAGCACGTCAACAAAACTTCCTCCGCCGTTCGACTGACCCACATGCCAACAGGCATCGTCATTTCGAGCCAGAACGAGCGGTCACAGATCCAGAACCGGGAAATGGCCTTCAAGGTTCTGCGGGCCCGCCTCTTCGAACTTGAAAGACAGAAAAAAAAGGAGGCTCTCGACCAAATATCGGGGGCCGGGAACAAGAAGGAGAACGCCTGGGGAAGCCAAATCCGATCCTACGTCCTCCAGCCCTACCAGATCGTCAAGGACCATCGGACAGGCATCGAAACCTCCCGTGTCGACGAGGTTCTGGACGGGAAGCTCGACCTTTTCATCAGAGGATACCTTCTCGCCCGATGGGAGGGAAAGCTTTTTACGGGCCAGGCGGAGGATCTTCCCGAGGTCTAGGGTCATGAATTCCAGGGAGGCTTCCGCATGAACAGGTCGAGTACTCCTTCGAAGCCCCGTGCCCTCCAGGCGTGAGTCCGCCTCTCCTCCTTCCGGGCCATGACCTCGAGAACTTCGACCTGCTCCTTCCGGAACCATTCCATAAGTCTTTGAAAAAGAGCCTCCCCCATCCCACGGGCTCTTTTTTCGGGGAGCACATACCAGTGAAGGATACTTCCTGTCCTTCGCGGCTCTCCGTAGAGCCGGTCGTAGACAGAACCCAGTATGAAGCCGGAAGGAAGACGCTCCGGCCCGTCGAGCGCGATAAAGCACCGGTAGAAATCGGGCTGGGCCATCATCCTTCCGAAGGCCGCCGACGCCCTCCGCCGTCCGCCGGTCCCGGAAGAAAAAAACGGAGGAGCCTCTTCTTCCATCAGCCGGGCCCAGAATTCAGCCATGATCCCTATATCGTCCAATCCGGCCTCGACAATTTGCCAGGACCGGATCACTGCTCCTCCATCCGGGGCTTCCGCTATCAAGATCCCTCCTTAAAGAGGCGTCCCTTCTTTTTCCTTCGCGACGGCGAATCTCTAAAAACCTTACCAGAACCCGACGCTTGACTCCAGTCACCAAATTCGAAAACATAGACAAGGCAGGCTTTTTCATGTTGAGGCCATGGCCCGATTCAAACCCCTGACCTAAGGATAATCCCGGTGGGCTTTTTCTCCAGAAGTGACAACTCCAGCTGGTCCGCAGCATTTCAAAGCTTCACAAAACAGTTCGTGACAATGGTCGTCCTGGCGGTACTCCTGCTAACCGCAGCCGGAATTTACGGCTCTCATGAACTGAAGTCCAGGGATTTTCAAAAAAAACTGGCCACGAGCACCCACCTGCTGAAAATGGGAACCTTCCCAACCTACAACGAGGCCCTGGGAGCCCTGGAACGAAGGGTTCCGGGTTCGCTCAAGATCTTTCCCTATTCCTCCGATACGACAGTATGGTTCGGGAGGCTGGCCCTTTTTGGGGCCGCCTTTCCCGATGCCAGAGGGGTGATCCGGAAAGAACCCTCCGGATATACCCTCTACGAAGAGGATTGAGTCAAGATCCCGGGATCCTATCAGGAAGCGGTCATTCGTGATATCATCCTGTAAGACCGCACTAGGCCGAAACCGTACCATATTAAATCGGGGGTCCTGTCACCATGCCTATCGAGATCCCGCTATTTCCGCTCCCCAATGTGGTCCTTTTTCCGAAGACTCTTCGGCCTCTTCACATTTTCGAACCGCGCTACCGGAAGATGATCGAAGCGTCCCTTGAGGGAGAGCATCTTGTCGGAATGACCTTGCTGAAGGACGGCTGGGAGGACCAGTATGAGCAGTCGCCACCGGTCGAACGCCGGGGAACGCTTGGCAAGATCGTGCAAAGCAACAAATTGCCTGATGGCCGCTATTACATCACCCTGCTCGGAATTTCGACTTTCGACATCGAAGAAGAACTGGATCATGGATCCTGGAGAACAGCCCTCGTCTCGGTTCTGCGCCCAGAAAACCGCTGGCCCCTCGCCCAGTCCGACCTCGACAGAATCCGCTCTGTTGTCAACGAGGTCCTCGTTCAGTGGGATCTGACCTCCGAGCTTGCCTGGATTCAGGAGTCGGCCCGAGAACCCATCTCACTACTCCATCATTGGTCGGCATTCCTTCCCTTCACCGCAACAGAGCGTCAATTTCTCCTGGAGTCCCCTGATATCCGTACCCAGGCAGGACGCCTCTATGACCTGCTTCTCTTCAAAAAAGTCACATTTGAGACAGATGTAGCTCCCGAAAAAGAAAAAAACGGAGCAGGCGATTTCTTTTTCGATGTTTGACGGCAGCTCCTGGACCGAGGTGTTGTCCGGCCACCATCACGCGTTCCGGCTCGCAGCCCCACCCGGTCGGCCTCCATTCCTGTTTCCAGTCCATCATCCCCGAAAGATTCTTCCCGAGGATCTTATCGGGCGGGAAGCGGTCCTCGATCCTCTCCGCAAGAATCTCGCCGGCTTCACCCATGGCCTGCCGCCTCTTCCGGTCCTTCTCTATGGACATCGCGGGACGGGAAAAACCTCCACGGTGATCGCCCTTTGGAATGAATGGAATCACAAGAAAAAAAATCAGGAATTGCTCAGACTCCTCCAGATCGACAAGCACGGCATCGAGTATCTCGCTCCCCTGATCGACCTCCTTTCCACCTTTTCTCAATTTTTCCTTGTCATTCTGGATGATCTGGCCTTTTCGGACGAAGACGACTCATTCCGGCAAATGAAGTCCCTTCTGGACGGAGGAATCATGGCTACCCCCGTCAACGTGGCCCTTTTTGTCACCACCAACATCCGTCATATGGTCTCCGAATCCCGGGAAAGCCTCTCGGATGCCTTACACCCCCAGGAGTCCCGAGACGATGCCCTGGCGCTCTATGACCGATTCGGCCTGACACTCTTTTTCGATGAGCCCGACCAGCATGCTTATTTTCGTCTTGTCCTAGCGAAGGCGGTCTCTTCGAAAATCCTCCAGTCTTTTCCTGAAAACTGGCTTTCCCTCTGGGAAAACTGGCAAAAAACAGCGCAAGAGGTCCCGAGCATTCCCGAAGACCCAATTCTTATGATCCTGACCCGGGCTCAGCGTTTTTCGAGAGAAAGGGGATCCCGCTCCGGACGAACGGCCCAACAGTTCATCGACCTTCTGCAAAGGAACATGATCTGAATTTTCAAATGAATCGGCAATGATCCTTCCTCCTAAAACTCCTCCAGCGCCCTAATTCCGAGATAGACGCTAAAAAAAACAAATAAGCCCTCTTTCCTGTTGGATTTTTGGTGAGGTATAATCTCACCTGTCAGGTGAAAACCACAACAGAAGGAGGGCCACCATCATGGTACGAAACGATCTCACCGGAATCAAGCTGAAACAGACCTTCGAACCTCTGACCGGACAAGGCGGATTTCTGGCCTTTGGGGAGTACCTGAGGGGAATGAAACTCCGGG
>JAKBXW010000080.1 GCA_021840555.1 Nitrospirota bacterium | reverse complement strand
GCGGCATTCATGGCCCCGATGTAAGCACGTCCGATCTCCGAGCGGATCGGGGCGCAGGCGAGCTCCCGGTCCGGAAGGACGGTGGCCCGGCAGGCCGCCTCCCTGGCGAACTCCAGCATGAAGTCGGTGCCCACCTGATGTCCCAGACCCCGGGATCCGCAATGGATCGAGACGAGGATCCGGCCGATTTCCAGTCCGAAGGCCCGGGCCGTGTCTGGATCCTGGATCCGCTCGACCACCTGGACCTCCAGGTAATGGTTCCCCGAGCCCAGGGTTCCCATCTCCTTCTGCTGCCGCAATTTCGCTCTTTCCGAAACCGTTTCCGGGCGGGCTCCGGCCATGCATCCTCCCTCCTCGATCCAGACGAGGTCGGAGGAGTCCCCGTACCCGCGCGCCACCGCCCAGGCGGCGCCCTCTTCCATGACCTTTTCCAGTTCGGGCAGAGAGAGGGCGATGGGGCTTTCTTCGCCGACACCGGCCGGCACCCTCCGGAAAAGTTCGTCCGCAAGGGTCTTCAGGGAGTTCCGGATCCGATCGAGGGTCAGAGTGGTCCGGAGCGTGCGGATGCCGCAGGAGATGTCGAACCCCACCCCTCCGGCCGAAACGATCCCCCCTTTTTCGGGATCGAAGGCCGCCACTCCCCCGATCGGGAACCCGTATCCCCAGTGGGCGTCGGGCATGGTCATGGCCGGACCAAAGAGGCCCGGCAGGCGGGACGTATTGAGAATCTGCTCCAGGACCTTCTCGTCCATCGCCGCGAGAAGGGCTTCCGTGCCGAAAAGAATCACGGAACCTCTTTTTTCTCCAGGGCCGGGCTTTACCGTCCAGCGGGCGTCGTCCAGTTTTTCGAGGAGGGAAAGATCCATCGTCGTCCCCTATACGTCGACGACCAGCCGCGCCTTCCAGAGTCCATTCTCACGCCTGACCGAAAGCCCGGTCAGGGTGGCTCCCTTGACCTCGATTCCCCGGGGATGACGCGCCCGCCACGGTTCGCCCAGGGCCCGGCCTTTCCATTCTCCGTCCTGCCTTTCCAGTTCGAAGCGGCAAAGGATGAACCCCCGGATGGCGGACTCGGACAGGAGAAGGTTGATCCAGGTGGGCAGGGCCAGCTCCATGTCCGCTTCCCGGAAGGAGATGTCGACGGATTGAAGCGGACGTACGGTGGAAAGGTCGGTCTCCAGGGCGAAAGTCGCTTCCGCCATCCGGACGAACGCCTCCTCGGGGGTCTTCCCCGACACCTCGACTCCGATGTCGGCCTCGTGGGGAAAATAGAAACTCCCCTTTTTTTCTGCAAGGTGCGTCCTCTCAGGGAAGGAAAGAGGCTTCCCCGGGAGGTTCCGCTTCTCCATGGTCCGCCTTCCGGGTGATCCTTCTGGCCTGGGGGCCTTCGGCGCCTTCGGCAACGAGGAAGCGCAGGCGGTCACCGATGTCGAGCCGCTCGAAGGACGGATGGGCGCAGTTGTCCCGGTTGAAGTAGATTTCGCGTCCGTCCTCCGACGCGATGAATCCGAACCCCTCCTCCGGAAAGATCCGGACGATGTGGCCCCGGACTTCCTCCTCGTGAAGCTTGGTTGTCCCGCGCTCCTTCCGCTCCCGGTCTTCGAGGCGCCGCCTCGCCGCGTCGAAGGCGTCGCGCAGCGCCACGTAGACATCGGGATCCCGTTCCCGGGAGACGGCGATTTCGCCTCCCGGAACGGTGATCCCGATGCGGACCGTGTAGAGATCTCCCTGGCGGGAATGCTTCTGGAGGCGCTCGATCACCACCCGCCCTCCGACGATATGGGGGTGATAACGGGACAGTCCCGCCATCTTCTCCCGGATTCGCTCCTCCAGGGCGGGGGAGGGGTCCATTCCAGAAAATGTGATTCTGGGAGGAATGTCCATGCGCGTCTCCTCGGAATGAATCTCTTGTGATGTTTCCGACATCCTATTGGAGAAATATCATAGTTTGGGGAGAAAACAAGGGAGGCTGCTTTTCAATATGAACGGCGGGTGAAAAAACGGTCAAGAAAAACCGGAATACTCCTGTCTTAGGAAGATTGTGATCTATAAATTGCCATGATTAAAAAATAATTTTTTTAATCATGGCAATGCTCCACGGTGGAAAACCTGTGGAGAATATTGTGGAGGAGCTCTTCTAAGTGAGCAGGAAAGTGAGGGGACGGACGTTTTGCCCATAAATTGGCCAGAGCCGGAATGCTCGAAAGAGATCCTCCGACTGGCTCCGAAGGTCATTCCCGGATCGAAAAGCGCGCATTTTTTCCCCTTGAACTGACCCGGATGAAACGGGGATGATAAGAAGATCTGTCGAATATGCCGAAACCATGGATGGAAAGAAAGGATTGACGTGCGGGCCTTGCGGAGAATGGTGCTGGGGACGGGATCGGGGGTGGGCAAATCCCTGACGGTGGCGGGAATATGTCGGGCGGCCGCCCGGATGGGTCTTCGGGTCAAACCCTTCAAGTCCCAGAACATGTCGAACAATTCCTGCGCCCTTCCGGAAGGGGGGGAGATTGCAAGAGCCCAGGTGCTCCAGGCCCGGGCCGCCCGCGTGCCTCCCGAGGCGGCCATGAATCCCGTCCTTTTGAAGCCCATGGGAGAGGGGCGAAGCCAGGTGATCTTCATGGGGCGTCCCCTCGGGATCTTCTCGATCGCGGAATACCGGGATCTCAAGAAAGAGCTTTTCCCGAAGGTCTGCGGGATCTTCGAAGAGCTGGCCTCGGACTGCGACCTGGTGGTTCTCGAGGGGGCGGGGTCTCCGGCCGAGATCAACCTGCTGGACGAGGATATCGCCAATACCCGGATGGCCCGGGCCGTGGACGCCCCCGCTCTTCTCCTGGGAGACATCGAGCAGGGAGGGGTTTTCGCCTCCCTCTTCGGAACCCTCGCCCTTCTTCCGGATCCGGACAGGGAGATGATCCGGTGGCTGGCCATCAACAAGTTCCGGGGCGACGCCTCCCTGCTCGAGAAAGGTCTCTCCGGTATCACCGCCCGGACGGGGGTTCCCTTCCTGGGGGTCATGAACCACCTGGGCTCTCTCGCGCTCCCCGACGAAGACTCATTCCGGACCCGACCCTTACCCGGGACCTCTTCCGGACCGGCCCCCCTCCGGATCGCCGTTCTCTCATGGCCCCATCTCTCCAACCGCTCCGACATCGACCCCTTCCTGAACGATCGGGGGGTGGAAATTCTCCTTCTGCCCCTTTCGGCCCCGCCTCCCGGCCCGGTCGACGCCGTCCTCCTTCCCGGAACCCGGCGCACGATGGAGGATCTCTCCCGATTCTTCGATTCACCCCTCTATCCCTGGTTCGCGCGCCACTGCCGGTCCGGGGGTGCGGTGGCCGGAATTTGCGGCGGCTATCAGATGATGGGGCGGGAGATCCTGGACCCCGACGGGGTGGAGTCGGCCCGGCCCTGGATGCCGGGTCTCGGCCTTCTTCCCGTGACGGTCCGCTTCCATGGAGACAAGATCGCCCGTCCCGTGATGGCGCGGATCGACCGATCTCCTTTCCCCGGGGGAGAGGATCTTGTGGGAGCGCTTCTGGAAGGCTACGAGATCCGCCAGGGGCGCCAGACGGTCGACGCCGATCCGGGCCCCCTTCTTCAGCTTTACGATCCCTCGGGCCGGGAACTCGGGGCGGAAGGAGCCCGATCGGAAGACGGCCTGTGCCGCTTCGGCTCTCCCGTGCACGGGCTTTTCGAAAGCAACCTTTTCCGGCGAACTTTCTACGCTGCCCTTCGGTCGGGAGGGATCCCGGAGGAGGATCTTTCCGACACGGCGTCCCTTCTGGAGGCCGAGATCGACCGGCTCGCGGACGAGGTTTCCGCCTCCCTGGATCTTGCGGCCTTCCTGTCGGATGACCGGGCCGGCGTTCCAAAGAGTGAGGACCGGACCGCCCATGCTCCATGATCTTCTCCGCCACGCACCGGTGGCCCTGACGGGCCTTCTGGTGGACATGGCGACCGGGGAACGCCTCATCTTCCTGCATCCCGTTCCGCTCATGGGACGGATGACGGCAGGGCTCGAAAGAATGATTCGGGCCCGGGTTTCCTCACCCAAAGGCTTGCGGGGAGCGGGCCTCACACTGCCGCTTCTGGTGTGCGGGATTTTCGGCCTCGGATCCTGGGGGCTCCTCCTTCTGGCCGAAAAGGCCGGAGGACCTCTCCTCCGGGAGGCGCTCGCGGTCTTCTGGGCGGCCCAGCTCCTGGCGTCCCGGAGTCTCCACGACCACGTCCGCGCGGTCCTGACGCATCTTTTGGCCGATGACCTTCCCGGAGCGCGGACGGCGCTGTCCCGGATCGTGGGCCGGGACACAATGGATCTTGGAGAGGACGGGATCGCCCGGGGAGCTCTCGAGAGCCTCTGGGAAAACACCAACGATGCCCTGGTGGCCCCCCTTTTCTACCTGCTTCTGGGAGGAGTCCCCGCCCTCATGGTCTACAAGGCCGCAAGCACCCTGGATTCCATGGTGGGCTACAAAAACGCGCGCTACCGGGATCTGGGGTGGGCCAGCGCCCGGACCGACGATCTCCTGGCCTTTCTCCCGGCCCGGATCACCTTTTTCCTCATGTTCCTCTTTCTTCTTCCCTTCGTTCCGCCCGCCAGGGAGGGGCAGGGCCGCATCGGAGGGGCGGACTCCGTCCTCTCCACCGCCCTCCGCTTCCGGCGGGCCCACCCGAGCCCCAACAGCGGGGTACCCTATCGCCGCCTTTTCCGCGCTTCGGGGCATTCGGCTGGGAGGGGGGGCCTTCTATTTCGGTCGCTGGGTGGAGAAGCCCTTCATCGGAACCGGGTCCGATCCCGATCGTGAAGATCTCGCCGCAGGGCTGGCCCTGTACCGCATGTTCGTCTTCTCCCTGGCGGTCCTCCTCGCCGTCCTGACCTTTCTTGAAAAGGTTCCGGCATGAACCGGGGCATTCCGGAGCCGTCGGGCTGGGACCACGGAGGCCCCGCGCCGGGTGAGCGCGGACCCATTCTCCTCGACGCCAGCACGACCGTGAATCCCTTTCCTTCCCCGGAGATCCTGGCCCTTCTGAAGCACGAGCTCGGGAAGGCCCGCCGATATCCGGATCCCTGGGCGGAGGGGTGCCGGGAGGCGATCGCCGTTCGGCACCGCCTCCCGGCCGACCGGATCGTCACGGGAGGGGGCGCCACCCTTCTCCTTTACCAATTTCTCGGGACGGAACCCGTCCGGCGCCTCATTCTCCCGGAACCGGTCTTTTCCGAATTCGGCCGGGCGGCCGAAAAGGCCGGGATCCCCGTCCTCCGGATCCCCCCCGCCCTGGATCTTCCCTTCTCCGGCGGAGGCGCCCTCCGGTGGGGGATCGATCTCGAGGGCGCGTGGCCGCGATTTTTGCCCGGGGATCTGATGGTCCTCGTCAATCCCGTGAATCCGACGGGGCAGGAGTTCCCCGCCTCGAGGCTCCGGACCCTGGCCCGCCGCCTCGGGGAGGCGGGAGGGACCCTTCTGGTGGACGAGTCCTTCCAGGACTTCGTCGACAACCGCTCCTCCCTGTTGTCCTGGGCCGGAGAAGGAGGCCTTCTCGTCCTGCGCTCCCTGACCAAGATCGTCGGACTGCCCGGGATCCGGGCGGGATTCCTGGCCGGCCCGGAGGAGATGGCGGGGCGTCTTCGGACGCGGATGGGTCCCTGGGCGACCGGCCATCTGGAAGAGGTCGTGGTCCGGTGGGCGATGGAGCGTCGGGCGGCCTCCGGGTTCGGATGGGACCCCCGGTTCCGGGAGAGTCTTCTCGAAGGACTGGACCGCCTGAAAATCCCCTGGGTTCTCGGCGAGGGACCGATGGTTCTGGCCGGTCCCGGCTGGAGCGATTCGGAGGGGAGGACGTTTCGGACCCGGCTGGCCAGTCGGGGAATCCGGATCAGGCTGGCCGAAGGTTTCGGACCGCCGGAGGGGGCCCGTCTTCTCCGGATCGGCGGAGAGGCCTTTTCCGATCCCGACAGATTCCTTGAGATTCTTTTGCCGGCCGTCTCCCGCCCCTGAGAGAGATTTTCTTCTTTAACCTCCTGTTATTCAAAAAAATTAAAAACTCTTGAAAACTGCTGTGGAATGGATCAATATAAAAAGAAGACGGCGAAACTTCGTAAAAAGCCGTTTGGTCCATGAACCATCAGCTTCAGGAGGAGGACATGGAAGAAGGAAAGTATCAGAAGCTTCTCACCGTCCGAGAGGTCGCCGAAGTCCTGGGGGTCTCCCAGGTGACGATCCGGACATGGGACCGCATGGGGAAGATCCGGACGATCCGGACCCCCGGCAATCACCGCCGGATTCCGGAGGGTGAACTGAACCGCCTGTTGAATCCCTCGGAGGAGGAGGCGACAGTCTGACTCAAGCCCAAGATCGATCCAACGGGTTTTCTCCGAGATTATAATGGGAGGCCCGGTTTGATTCATTTTGTGCTTTGAAGGGGGGAGGCGATGCCTTCCCCCTTTTTTTTGTTGTGCGCCCGGCATGGGCGCGATCTCGGAGGTGAAAGTCCTCCCGTAAGCTGACCACAGCAGTGCGACGTGAAAGTCGCACAAGAGAGTTGTTCTGTAAGAAGAACCCATCGTTCAGCCGATGGAGCCCGTCGACACGTGCGGAGGGAGCAATCGCTCCGTGCGAAGCTGTCGGAAACGGACCCGCGGGCAACCGTAGGACAAATCGCGAGAGGCGTCCGAACCTGGAAGCAGCATCCGGGGAGGGCCAAGGGTTAGGCGGGAAGGGCTAACACCAAGTGAACCGTTGCAAGCGCCGTTAGCAGCAACAGGCCATAAGCTGCTGTCCAACCAAGGCCTGAACCAAAAGGTACCGCGGGCTGGCAGATCTCTTCGCTGTTGGGGTCTGCGCTGACGACAACCCCCGCCGGCGTATAGACGGAGCCCGCCCCCGCCGCATGCTCCTTGTGTGGAACACGGCAACCCCGTACGTCCGCCCGGCCTCTACGGCGGGCAAGACAACCGCAAGGGAGTCCCAGGGACGTGCGGGCACAGGATGGGGGAAAAAGCGAAGGCCGCTCTGTAATGGAGCGGATACCGGGTGGAACATCCCCGGACTCGAAAGAGAGCCGACGTCCCCCGCGTCTCACAGCACGAGAAGGCAGGCAGAACCCCCAGAGGAGGACAGGCAAATGAACGCAGAACCGACGGCGTGTGCGGCCTCCGACCGAACGGAACGTCCCGGACTCGATTCGTCCCGGGCCGCCCGGAACGTCAGGAGGCTGCAGGCACGTATCGTGAAGGCCACGCAGGAAGGCCGGTGGAACAAGGTGAAAGCCTTGCAACGCCTGCTGACCCACTCGCACTCCGGCCGCGTCCTGGCCGTGAAGAGAGTGACGGAAAATCAAGGCGGACGAACGCCGGGAGTGGACCGGGAGATCTGGTCCGACCCGGAAACCCGATTGCGCGCCGTGTTGTCCCTGAAGAGCCGAGGCTATCGGCCGAAGCCGCTCAGGCGGATCTACATTCCGAAGAAGAACGGAACACTCCGTCCCCTCGGCATTCCGACGATGAAGGACCGCGCCATGCAAGCGCTTTACAAACTGGCGCTCGACCCCGTCGCGGAGACCCTCGCGGATCGAAACTCCTACGGCTTCCGTCCGGGGAGATCCACGGCCGACGCCGCCGGACAATGTTTCATCGTTCTGGCCCAGCGTACAAGTGCCCGATGGGTGCTCGAGGTGGACATCAAGGCGTTCTTCGACAACTTGTCCCACGACTGGATGCTGACCCACATCCCGATGAACACCGGGATGCTCCGGAAGTGGCTGACGGCGGGGTTCATGGAAAAAGGAAGAGTCTTTTCCACCGTAGCGGGGACCCCGCAGGGAGGGATTTGTTCCCCCGTGCTCGGGACCATGGCGCTGGACGGACTCGAGCCGCTCCTCGAGCGGCGCTTTCGAAGCCGAAAAGTGCACACGATCCGGTACGCGGACGATCTCGTCATCACGGGAGACTCGAGAGAGCTCCTGGAACAGGAGGTCAAGCCGCTGGTCGAAGAATTCATGGCGGAGAGGGGCCTGTCCCTCTCGCCGGAAAAGACCAGGATCACGCACATCCGGGACGGATTCGATTTTCTCGGGTGGAACTTCAGAAAGTACGGAAAAAGAGAAGAGAAGCTGCTGCAGAGGCCTTCCAAGGCGAATCGGGCAGCCTTCCGGTCCAAAATCGCGGACCTGGTGAAAGCCAATCGGACGAGCACACAGGAAAAACTGATCCACACCCTGAACCCGGTCATCCGGGGCTGGTCGAACTACCACCAGCACGCCGTCTCGAAAAAGGCCTTTAGCCTCATGGACCATGCGATCTGGAAAATGCTGTGGCAATGGGGCAAGCGAAGACATTCCAAGAAAGCCAAGAGATGGATCAAGAACAAGTATTTCCATCTCAGAAACGGCCGACAATGGACCTTTGCCTGCAAGAACACCGAGGGAACCGGAGAGGTGACGCTCGTCAACGCGAGCGATACGAAGATCAACCGGCACACCAAGGTCAAGGGGGACGCCAATCCCTACGATCCTGCCTGGGAGCCCTATTTCGAAGAGAGACTGGGCCGACAGCTGGGAGACAGTGAAAAAGGAAAAAAGAAACTGGCGTACCTATGGCGGCATCAGAACGGGCTCTGCACAAAATGCGAGCAACCCATCACCCGACAGTCGGGGTGGAGCCTGCACCATATTGTTGCGTTGGTGAAAGGCGGATGGAGATCGTTCAAAAACCGCATTCTTCTTCACCCGGAGTGTCACAAGCGGGTTCACGGCTAAGACAAGTACGCGGCAACCGGGTTCCCACAAGGGGCCTTTATGAGGCGAGAGCCGGATGACGCGAAAGTGTCACGTCCGGTTCGTCAGGGAGCTGGGCTCAGAGATGGGCTCCGCTTACCTACCAGCGAAGCGAAACGCAACTGCGCAAGGGTGACCGAGTGTGGGGAGGAAGCGTGGAGCGAAGTCGCGAGCCAATGGACAAAAACCGGATACAAGGCGTTCCCGATCAAGGCGAGTGGGCAACTGACCACGAAGCCTTTGTGGTCAAGGAGGAGGGGCGTAAATCCGGCGGTTGTGCGGTGAAGGATCGCGTT
>JAKBXW010000079.1 GCA_021840555.1 Nitrospirota bacterium | reverse complement strand
TTTACTTAAAAACAATTTGACTCAAATTTAAAAAAATAAAGAATGATATGTATTTAATAATACATACCAGATCACAAGTTTTATCGATAAAAAATTAAAAAAGAGAGGATTCTGACATGAAAAAAATCCCCCATCCCGAAGGAAAACAGTTCAGAACACGCGCCAATGTCGCAATCGCCATCCTCGTCGCGCTCGTCACCGTGGTCGGCCTCGTGCTGGTCGTGGCAAGCCTGACGAAGCTTTCCCAGGCCTCCCGGGAGCTGGCCGAAGTGGGCAATGTCCGGAATGCCCTCCTCCGTCTCCAGTCCGACGCCGGATCCTTCTTTCTCCGGCCCGATCCCGCCCTCTACCAGGACTTCCTGAAAACCGGCAACGAACTCTCAAAAGCCATCACCGATCTTCAGGGCCTGACCCCTGAAGAACGCAAGGAGGTTGGACTCTACCTGATCCAGATGAAGGCTCTCTCAACCCTCCTTTTCCACACGACATCACAAAAGGTCGAGCAGCAGGGATTTGCCAGCGTCCAGAACCTGGTGAACCTCCTCGACCAGAACGTAGCCAAAAAAGCGCTGGACAGGGAGTCCCTCCGATACAGTCAGGAAGCGGCCCGCATCCGGACCATCGTCATCGGAAACAGCCTGATCATCCTCCTTCTTGCGATCCTTTCCGCCCTCATGACTGTGCGCCTGGCCAAAAACGTCCGGACAGGCCTTCTGGACCCGCTCCACCTCCTGGCCGAACAGGCCAGTGAGGCCCTCCACTTCCGCCTGTCAGACCAGAAGATTGAAAGTCCCTATCTTGAAATCCAGGCGGTCAGCACGACCATCCGGTCGGTCCTCAAGATGATCTTTACGACACTGAACCGGCTGCCTGGACTGGGGCTGGCCATCGCCGACACCGAAATGGGAACGGGAAACGAAGGGAACCGCATCCTCTATGCCAACGATACCATGCAGACCCTCTACCAGGCGATGCGCTCCGACCTCGAGTCCTTCACCCATCGCTCCCTTCCCGAAAATCTTCTGGGACTATCGATCCACCAGTTTCACAGGGACCCGGACCAGATCCGCGCCGACATCCGGGGAATCGGACCCGACCAGATCCGGACCAATGCGATTATCCCTATCGGGAACAGGTTCCTTTTCTCGCAGTCCTTCTGCCTGTCCGACGAGGAAGGACATCCTCAGGCCTATGTTACCGTATTCTCGGACGTCACCCGTGAACAGAATCTGAACCAGGGCATCAAAACGGCCGAATCGAGCGGGACCCTCCTCACCGACTCGATGTCCCGAATCGCCGAATCGGTCTCCACCATCAGCCAGCGGCTCGACAATATCTCCCGGGAGTTCGAAGGGATCAACCAGGAAATCCATCGAGGAGGAAGCATCGTCGCCAATTTGTCCCGAACCGTCGACAACCAGACCTCGCTCATGACCACCCTCCGGGCCGCGACCGAATCCATGAACGCAAAGTCGAGCGAGATCCAGCAGATCACGGAGGCCATCAGCCGGATTGCCGAACAGATCAACCTTCTCGCGCTGAACGCGGCCATCGAAGCTGCCCGGGCCGGAGAACAGGGACGCGGCTTTGCCGTGGTCGCGGACGAGGTCAGGAAGCTGGCCGACCAGACCTCCCGGTCAGTCGGAGACATCGGAACCATCATCCATTCGACGGTCGAGGAGACCCGGCGCAACAGTGCCCTTTTGGCCGAACTCGGTGAAGCTGTAGTCACGACGAAGGAACGAACGGAAGAGACGAAGCAGGCCTTCGGAACCATCGAACAATCCCTGGAAAAACTTTCGGCGCTTTCCGAGGAAATCCGCTCCCAGATGGGAATCTCCTCTCAAACCGTTCAGGGGATGGACTCACTCGTCGGAGAAACTCTTCGCAACTATCAGGTCCTGTTGCGCTAAAACGGTCCTTCCCGATCAATCAGGATTGAGACGTCGAACCATTTGAGCAAATCCCGCCTCCTGTCCATCTTGTGGATCGACGGCGACGAGAGATCCATCACGTGACGGATCTCTCATCATTTTTCGGTCCGGACATCCTTCCACGAAAGAATCCGCAGCACAGCATGCCCCTCATCATTTTCAAGCGGAAGAAAGAGGAGATGGGTCGAAGGATCGACCAGGATGCTGTGAGCCCGAAACCCGAGAAAACTCTTTGTAGAAATCGGGACGAGCTCCTTCCCCGTTTTCCGGTAGACATCGACAAACCCGGATCCAGAGGCCACAAAGAGAAGTCCCCGGGAAAAGTCGAAGGACAGGATGTCGGGCCTCCGCCCTGTCGGCAGGCTCGACCGGATCTTTCCGGAGAGCAGATCCACGACCAGAAGCCGGTGATCCCCCTCGCAGGCGACATAGGCCAGGGAGGAGGGGCCATCGATCCACAGTCCATGGGGACGGCGGCAGGGCAGTCGGTATCGTCGAACCACATGAAGGGAGTAGGGGTCGACCCGAACGAGGAGGTTGCGGGTCTGAACGGTGACGTAGATCCGGTGGGTCACGGAATCGGTCCGGGGATTGCCCGCCACTCCGCGAAGGGGGATGGTTGCGATGACTTTCTCTGTTTTGGCATCGACCACGCTGAGACTTTTGCCCCATTCATTCGAGACAAAGATCCGTCCTGTCTGGGCTTCATAGTCGAGACCGTCTGGATGGACCCCGACGGGGATCGTCCCGATTGTCTTGAGCGTCCGGATATCGACAACCACAAGGATGCCCCCGATCTTTCCCGGGGAAGGGGAGACCGTCGCATAGACTCGCTGTAGGGCCGGGATCGCCAGAACCCCACGCACCTCAGGAAAGCCGGAAAGATTGGCGATCACTTTCCGGCCGACAGCGTCGACGACTGCGAGAGTGCCATCTCCCGTGTGGGCGATAAAGAGTCGCCCCGTCTCCGGATCCAGGCTTTCGTAATCGAACCGGGTCGTCTTGCCTGGAAGAGGGATCGTCGCCTCGTTTTGCCATTCCCCCACGTCTTCCGGAGGAAGGGAAGGAGGCGCCGGGGAAGCGAAAGCCGGAGCAGCGGCCTGAATCAGAAGAAACAGTAATCCAGATAGCCACACGTTGATCCAGGACATATTGCCCATATATCTACATCCTCCGAGTTTAAGCCGCATCCATCGCTCTTCATTATTCCCCAACCGGGGACACGAAAAAAAGGTCGACTGATGCACCCGAACAGACGCTAATGCTTTCTGCTCCGTCCCTATCATGGTTGTCCCGTCGGTTCGTCGACCTTTCGATTGATCCGATTAATCAAACCGGGAGTTCCACTCCCCCGGTTCGGAGGATCCCACGTTGCTAGTGTCGGCCGTGTGATAGAATATTGAAAATTTGCATTTTTTCCGGAATTTGTGACACAAGGAATGTTTTATGTTATGCTTCCAGAAAAATCGTTGGCAGGACATTGACAAAATCAGAGGACGGGAGCCTCATGAAAAAAAGCCTTCCCCCCCACAATCAGGGCTCGATCCAGCAGGAACTCCTCCGGGCACTGCGATACCATCGTCCCCTTTCCCTTCTGGCCATCACGGCCGAATACTCGACAACGCCGTCACTTCTCGCGGCGGGCACAAAGCTGAACGACATTGTCCGGAAGCACCTCCGAAACACCGATGTCATCGCTGAAGAATCGGAAACGCGGTTCTACCTCCTTCTTCCCGAGACCCCCATGGAGGGAGGGATGGTGCTCGCCAATCGCCTTGTCCGCGATCTGATCCAGCCGGGCGGTCTTTTGAAATCCCTCCACATCGGCATCAGTTCCATTGACGAAGGAGTCTACAGGGCGGACGATCTCATCAGCACCGCAATCATCTCAAACATGGCCGCACGCGCGACGGAAAGGCCCATTTTTTCCATCTCTGCCTTCCGCGACAAGTCTCTTTCCCTTCCCACCATGGTGGCTGTCCTGCTGAGCCTGTCGGCGGAGGACCTTGAGGAACTTTCCGGCTTTCTGGAGCGAACCCGCCACGAACCCGAGGGCATCCGGAAGTCAGCGTCAGAACTATCGATCAAGCTAGGGAGGAAGCTGAAGCTCGACGACGACACCCAGGAAATTGTCCGTTTTTGGGTCCTGATGCACGACCTTTCCCGGAATACGGCCCCGGCGCCTGATCCCGCCGAAACACTTCCGCACCTCTCACGGAGGAAGAAGGCCTTCCACACCAGCCTTATGCACTACTCTCCCCTTGCCGAAACATCCGTGAAGATCGATCCCAAGTCCAAGGCACTCATTGACATTTTTCAAGCCGTCCTCCAGGAGATCGAAGCCTACCACAACCCCACCGAAGAGATTTTCGATGACATTCTCCGGAAGGTTCTGGCTTCCTGTGAGGATCGGGGAATCGACAAGCAGGTCCTGGCACTCGTTCGCAAAACGACCTCTTCAGAGTGGTTTTCCTATCCCTCCTGAGTCTTCACTCTCCTCCGGCTATAGCGACCGAACCCGGGGATCCACTCCTTCCTGGAGGAGATCCCCCACCAGAATGGCTACCGTCAAAAATATCGTATAGACGAGGGTTGTCCCCATAATGAGGGGATAATCCCTGTTCATGACCGACAGCACGAAAACCCGTCCCATTCCCGGAATCGCGAAAACCGTTTCGACGACGAAAGATCCGGTCAGGAAGGCTGCTGCCAGAGGTCCGACCAGCGCCAGGACTGCGTTCAGGGATGGGAGAATCAGATGGAACAGGAGACGCCTGGAGGTAACGATGCCATTGGCCAGGGATGTCCTGTAGAAAGGACTCTCCAGTGTTTCCTCCATCGAGGCGGCAAAGACCCGGGCGAGGTACCCTGCCGGTGCGATCGACAGGGCAAGGACAGGAAGGACGGCCGAACGCCAACCCTCCCAAAGGGCCACCGGAAGAATCCCGGCATGAAGCCCCACGACATCGATCAGAACCGCTGCAAGCAAAAAAGAGGGAAGGCCCACCAGAAGGGTCGTTCCGTATTTGAGAGAGCGGGAAAGCCAATGGGGACCGACCCCGATCAGGAGACCCGTGGCAAGGCCAAGGAGAATCGAGAACATGAAGGCCAGAACGCCCAATGTCAAAGAGACCGGAAGAGTCTGGTATATGATTTCCGAGACGGGAATCCCCGTGGCCTTGTAGGAGGTTCCCCAATCTCCGGCAAGCGTCTGTCCGAGTGTCAGAAAATATTGCTCCCAGAGCGGTCTGTCGAGATGATAGGTTTTAAGAAGATTGGCCATCACGTCGGGGGGAAGGTGTCGACCGGCCGAAAAGGGATTTCCCGGGGCGAAGCGGGTCAGGAGAAAGGTGAGGGTGAAAACGGCCCATAGAAGTACGAGCGAAGAAAGAAGCCGGCGAACGATCCGGCTCACCTGGGAACTCCGATATGGCGGGCAATCCGGTCGGCCAGAACCTGGAAACTGACCAGAGAAAGAACGATGAATCCGGCGGGCCAAATCAGCATGAAGGCCGAGACGGGAAGAGCCTTCCATCCTTCGTTCACCAGGACCCCCCAGCTCGCGGCGGGGGGAGCGAGCCCCAGACCGAGGAAGGAGAGCGTCGACTCTCCCAGGATTCCCCCGGGAATCCTGAAAAGGAACATGACCAGGATGACCGGCAGGACATTGGGAAGAAAATGCCGGAGGACAAGCCGGAAAGGCCCCGCCCCCTCGGCTCTCGCGGCATCCATGAAGACCGCGTCCCGAAGGCGGAGAGTCTCCGAGCGAAGGACTCGGGCAACTCCCATCCAGCCCCCGATGGACAGGGCCACAATGACGGCCAGAAGACCATGGCCCAGAACGAGCATCAGGATGGTCGCAATAAGGATTTCAGGCAGCGCGTACCAGATCTCGAGGGTTCGCATCATTACCGGATCCCAGGGATGGCCCAAAAAGCCGGAAACGATCCCCCAAATGCACCCGAGTATGGTCGACAGCACACCCACCGAAATTCCGACTGTCAGGGATACCAGACTCCCCGAAACAAGCCGGGACCAGAGGTCGCGCCCCAGAAAGTCGCATCCTAAAAAATGGCCCGGCGTGAGGGGGGGAGACAAGACGAGTCGGGCATGCTGGGACAGCGGATCGATCCCCGTCAAGCCTCGAGGGAGCAGCGCCCACAGAAAGAGTGAAAAAAGAACCAGAAAGGCGACGAGGGAAGCAAAGGGAATCCTCCCATCGACAGAAAGCCTCCCCCCCAGAAAGCGATGGCGAACTGGAGAAGGAATCAAAAGGTCAGGACCTTCCGGGCCCCGATTAATCGCTGGACACATTCTTCATCCGTCACGCACTGGGAAAAGGGAGCTCGCCCCCGGCCTTCCACATCCTGAAGGAGGTAAAAAAAATTTTCTTCGCCGCTCCAGGGGTGATTCACCCCTTCCCCATAGAAAATGACCGTCGGCCGGTTGACCAGCAAGCCAGCCACAAGCGGAGGAATAGGCGAAATTCCGACCAGAAGAACGAGATCGGTCCCGAGGCGCTCCTCCATGGCTATTCCGCCCTTCTCAGAAAAGGGATGACGATTTCAGCAGAAAAAAGCAATTCCTGGACCGTCTCGCTGTCGACCACCTGGACGAAATCGGGTACAGGCCGGTCCAGAAAAAAGCGATCCAGTTCGGACTCCGAAACAACGATGCGGACACCCAGTTCCTTGAGAAGAGGAACGACCTCATTGATTTCCGGGGGAAGACCCAAAAGCTTTGGAGCGATCGGAAGCAGGATCCGGACTCCCTCTCCCATCAGAAGAAGGGTGACAGGCCGGTGAGAAACGGAAAAGCCGAGCGCCATCCGGAGCCCTTCAAAAAACCGGAGGTGAGCGGTCGGAGAGGTTTCCAGAACAAAGACGATATTTCTATGTTTTCCCATTGGCCAGAAAGAACCTATGCGGTAAAAGGCAGAAAGAGGTCGGACGATCCGGCCAGCTGTCCCAGCTGAACCTGGGTTTCGAAACGAACTCCGGGTGGAAGGTCCCCCGGCCCTATCCCCCTGATTTCCGCAGTCGACTGGCAGACGACGATTTCAGCGCCCGCCTGAAGAACGGGGAAAAGGGGAAAAGAATCCGGACCGCGACCGTGAACGGGGACAAGGCCCAGGACCGCATCGTCCATTACAAAAAGCGTAAGCCTGGCGCCCGAGGCGACAAATGTGGTCGCAAGGCGAACGACGGTGGCGTAAGGCGTCCACTCCGGACTGCGAAGAAGGAGAATCACGACCTTCGGAGCGGACCGAGACTCCATCAGGCGCTCTGAGCCCCGATCTTTTCCATCCCCTGGCCAAGCTCCTCGAACCGTTTGGCGAGGGAAAGGATGCTTGCCAGGGTTGCCATCATGGCTTCGGGAAGAGTTTCGGAGACCCCTTCGAACTGCTTGCTGACGATGAGCGAACCGTCCCAGAGAAGAATCTGGTTGTACGAAGTCATGGTGCCGATCTCCCGAACGAGGTCTGGCGCCCTCATGAGAACCGCGGCCCTGGCGGTATCCTTCGAACGGACATCAAACGGTATGCCGGGAACAGGAACAGCGGGTCCGACCTCCTCTTCAAGCTTGGCCTTTTGATCCGGCTTCGGATCCCTGAACCCGTTTTTCTGCAAAAGAAGGACTTTGTCCGGAGTGGCGACTCCCATCTCGACGACAAGGTTCAGAACGCTGACCGTGTGATTTTCCGCCGTATGAAAAAATATCTTGACAGGTCGCCCTTCATAGGTTCCGGAAAGATAGGGGTAAGCCCAAATGGCCGAACGCCCGGCCGCTCCGGAAAGAAGTGAAGCAAGTTCATTGAAAGCCGCGAATATCTTCTGCCGGTTGACGAACCCATGCACAAAGAACCCCAGGCCCACCGCCGCGATGATGCCAAAGAATGTCAGGGGAATGTAACTGATCATAGAGATGGCCTCGAATCATGAGGCGGAGGGGAGAGATCTCTCCCCTCCGGTCTTTAAAAGCGCTCGGAAGTTCAGGAATGCAGAATCATGCCCCCGACACCGACAACCCATCCATGGGAGCTGTCAGGAAAGGTCATGCCATAGAGGTCGAGGCTGGTTCCGCTCTTGACGAGAGTCCAGTGATTGCCCCCATCGACCGTTTTCATAAAAATCCCCAGGACCCCCGTGACATATCCTACCTTGTCGTTCAGGAAAACAACGGTGTGGAGATCGTTGGATTCACGCTCCATTCCGGCAACGCCCCATTCAAGGGGGCCATGGCCTGGACCATTCTGGATGACCCAGCTCTGCCCGCCATTCGAGGTGTATTCGATGATCCCGTGGGTCCCGACGACCCAACCCCTGTTCTGGTCAACGAAAGTGACGCCGTAGAGATCCTTGCGAACGGGGTTGTTTTGCTTCTTCCAGGTATTTCCTCCATCCGTTGTCGAGAGAATCAGCCCCTCCTGGCCAACGGCCCAGCCATGGCTGACATCACCCTTGAGGAAGGTCACCCGCATGATCCACTGGGCGGTATCGGTTGAAACTTTTGCCCAATGTGACCCGCCGTCTGTGGTGTGGAGAAGAGTACCCGCGAACCCGGAGGCCCACCCGTTCTGCGCATCCGTAAAAGTCACGGAATAGAGATCGAAGGGAACCCCCGCTTCCTGGGTCGACCAAGTCTTTCCGCCATCTTCGGTCGAAAGAATGAGTCCGTTGTTTCCGACGGCCCAGCCGCGGGAGGCGTCCACAAAATCCACCGAATGGATCCAGTGCGTGGTCCCGGTATTGAGAGGGGCCCAGGTCTTGCCAGCATCGGTGGTATGAATGATCACGCCGGATGCGCCGGACACCCAGCCTTCGTTGGCATTGATGAAATAAACTCCGTCAAAAGGAACGCCGACCCCCAGCGAATCCGCGAAGGTCCAGTGGTCTTCTGCCGCCGCTGCGGGAAGGGTGACTCCGGGAGAGGCGATCCCCGTGCCGACAAGGACGGCTGCCAAGGCCCCAGACAGGAGTCCGAAGGCCAGACGATGTTGGACCCGGCCCACCCATGTTGTTCCTTCACCTTTTCCGCATTCATATTTTCCCATTCAATCCCTCCGGATCCGAGTTGTTTTTATAAGAACGCCACATTAAAAGAGGCAGGTCTTCCCGCCTTCCGCGAAGCGCGGAGAGCTTCAGACCAGAAAACGGGGAAATCTCTCCCTGGAAAGGAATAAAGAAACATGCTCATTGTCGAAATCGGAAAATGACCTTGATTGTATCCACATTCATTTCACATTGCAAATCACGCGGGACCTGAATCTCCCCACGGCTAAAGCCGGGGGGTTCCGATGCTGAGTTCAGGGGTCTTTCCGGCTCTCGCCACTATTGCAGAAGCAACGTGGTTACAGCATCCGGAATCTTC